>CAYWDR010000042.1:0-18903 GCA_964457075.1 uncultured Solibacteraceae bacterium | reverse complement strand
GGTGGCCAAAAGGATGCCGAACGTCCCCACGTGCCGGAAATCCGTGACGGCGAACGTGAGATAGGGCGGGACGAAGAGGAAATCGAAGGCGGCCACGCTGAGCAGGGAGGCCAAGAGCGAGGGCCCGCGTCCGGATCGCGCGGCCACCACCACGATGGCCAGGACGTACATCATCACGATATCGGCCAGCTCCGCGCGTCGGAACAGCAGGCCGGACAACCCCGAGGCCGCCCCCACCGCCGCGGCCGCCAGGAGGTAGTGGTGCAGCGGGCTTCGCGGCCGGGGTTGGAGGGCCGGCCGGGCGGCCTCCTGGCCGTGATCCCCCGTGATGACGAAGACGTCGATGTCGCCGGATTCCCGCACCAGCTCATCCACGAGGGAGCCCCTGAACAGCTCCCACCAGCGGGGCACCGTGGGCTTGCCCACGACGATCTTGGTGACGTTGTGGCCCCGGGCATAGGCCAGGATATCGGCGCCGATGGCCACGCCCCCCTCGATCACTTCCGTGGTGCCGCCCAGCTGCTCCGATAGGCGCAGGTTGGCCTCGATGCGGGCCTGGTCCGCCTCGCCGTAGCGCAGGTGCCGGGGCGTCTCGACGTAGAGGGCCACCCAAGGCGCGCCCAGGGTGGCCGCCAGGCGCCGGGTGGCGCGGATGAGCCGGGTGGAGAGCTCGCTGGGGCCCACGCAGACGAGGAGCCGCTCCCCCGCCGCCCAGGTCTTCTTGATGCCCTCGCGATCCATGTACCGCCGCATCTGGGCGTCCACGCTCTGGGCCGTCTGGCGGAGGGCCAGCTCCCGCAAGGCGAGCAGGTTCCCCTTGCGGAAGAAGCGGTCGATGGCGTGGCGGGCCTGATCCGGCACGTAGACCTTGCCCTCCCGCAGGCGCTGGAGCAGCTCCTCCGGCGGCAGATCCACCAGCTCCACCTCGTCCGCCCGCTCCAGCACCGTATCCGGCACGTTCTCGCGGACGACGATGCCCGTGATCTGGGCCACCACGTCGCGCAGGCTCTCCATGTGCTGCACGTTGACGGTGGTGTAGACGTCGATGCCCGCGTCCAGCAGCTCCATCACGTCCTGCCACCGCTTGGCGTGGCGGACGCCCTTCATGTTCGAGTGGGCCAGCTCGTCCATGAGGATGAGCTGCGGCTTGCGCTTGAGCGCGGCGTCCAAATCAAACTCGGGATAGAAGGTCCCGTGGTAGGGCAGCTCCTTGGGGGGGATCCGCTCGATGCCTTCGGTCTTGGCGAGGGTCTCCGGGCGGCCATGGGTCTCCACCACCCCGATCGCCACGTCCACGCCGAAGGCCAGGCGATCCTGCGCCTCGCTGAGCATGGCGAAGGTCTTCCCCACGCCCGGCGCGGCGCCGAAGAAGACCTTCAGCTTCGCCCGGGCCGCCAGGGCCTCCTCCGCCTGCACCTTGCGCAGGAGGGCGTCTGGATCGGGGCGTTCGATCACCACGCCCCCTTATCGGAGCGCATCGAGCGCCAGGTTGAGTCGCAGCACGTTCACGCGGGCCTCTCCGAGGATCCCGAACTGGGGGCCCTCCGTGTGGGACACCACGAGCGCCCGGACCCTGGCCTCCTCCACCTTCCTGGCCTTGGCCACCCGATGCACCTGGTAGGCGGCCGCCGCGGGGCTGATGTGGGGATCCAGGCCACTGCCCGAGGCCGTGACGAGGTCCACGGGAACCGGGGTCTGGGCCTGGGGATCCGCCTCGCGGAGCGCGGCGATGCGATCCGCCACGGCCTTGGTCAGGTCCGGATTGCTTGGGGCGAGGTTGGAGGCGCCGCTCTTGGCGCCGTTGTACGGAAGCGGCTTGCCGTGGGCGTCGACGGTGGCCGAGGGACGGCCCCAGAAGTGGCCGGGATCCGTGAAGCTCTGGCCGATCAACTCGGATCCGATCACCTGGCCATCCTTGTGGATGAGGCTGCCCGCGGCTTGGCGGGGGAAGATCCCTTGGGCGAGGCCCGTCACGAGCAGGGGATAGGCCAGGCCCGTGAGGGCCGTGAGGGCGAGGAAGGCCACGAGGGCGGGGCGGAGTTGGAGGTTCATGGCATTTCCTCAGACCGTCAGGTGGAGCGCGACGAGGATCAGGTCGATGGCCTTGATGCCGGCGAAGGGCGCGAGGAGCCCTCCCAGGCCGTAGACGAGCAGGTTCCGCTGGAGCAGCTGGGCCGCGCCCATGGGCCGGTACTTCACGCCGCGCAGCGAGAGCGGGATCAAGACGACGATGATCAGGGCGTTGAAGATCACGGCGGAGAGGATGGCGCTCTCGGGGCTGTGGAGACCCATGACGTTGAGGGCGCCCAGGGCCGGATAGGTGGCCACGAAGGCGGCGGGCAGGATGGCGAAGTATTTGGCCACGTCGTTGGCGATGCTGAAGGTGGTGAGCGAGCCCCGGGTCATGAGGAGCTGCTTGCCGATCTCCACGATCTCGATGAGCTTGGTGGGATTGGAATCCAGATCCACCATGTTGCCGGCCTCCTTGGCGGCCTGGGTGCCGCTGTTCATGGCCACGGCCACGTCCGCTTGGGCGAGGGCCGGGGCGTCGTTGGTGCCGTCGCCCGTCATGGCCACGAGGCGCCCGCCCGCCTGATATTCGCGGATGAGCTTCAGCTTCGCCTCGGGGGTGGCCTGCGCGAGGAAGTCGTCCACGCCCGCCTCGGCGGCGATGGCCGCGGCGGTGAGGGGGTTGTCCCCCGTGATCATCACCGTCTTGATGCCCATGGCGCGCAGCTCGCCGAAGCGCTCCTTGATGCCCCCCTTCACGATGTCCTTGAGCTGGATGACGCCCAAGGCCAGGGCCCCGTCGGCCACCACGAGGGGCGTGCCGCCCCCCATGGCGATCTCGTCCACCCTGCGGCGCAGCTCGTCGGGGAAGCGCCCGCCCTTGGACTGGACGAATTCCTCGATGGCGGCGGCGGCCCCCTTGCGGATCTCGCGGCTGCCCAGGTTCACGCCGCTCATCCGCGTTTGCGCCGTGAAGGGCACGAAGTGGGCGTCCAGGGCGCGGATGTCCCGTTCCCGGAGGCCGTGCTGCTCCTTGGCGAGGATCACGATGCTGCGGCCCTCGGGGGTCTCGTCGGCGAGGGAGGATAGCTGGGCGGCGTCGGCGAGCTCCTTGATATCCACGCCATCGGAGGGGATGAAGGCCACGGCTTCGCGGTTGCCCAGGGTGATGGTGCCCGTCTTGTCCAGCAGCAGCACGTCCACGTCGCCCGCGGCTTCCACGGCGCGACCCGAGGTGGCGATGACGTTCGCCTGGATCATGCGGTCCATGCCCGCGATGCCGATGGCGCTGAGCAGGCCCCCGATGGTGGTGGGGATGAGGCAGACGAGGAGGGCGATGAGCACGGTCAGCGTCACGGGGGAACCGTGGCCCGCCGCCTTCACGCTGAAGATGGAATAGGGCAGCAGGGTGGCCGTGGCCAGGATGAAGATGATGGTGAGCCCCGCCAGGAGGATGTCCAAGGCGATCTCATTGGGGGTCTTCTGGCGCTTGGCGCCCTCCACCATGGCGATCATGCGGTCGATGAAGGTCTCGCCGGGGTTCGTCGTGACGCGGATGAGGAGCCAGTCGGATAGCACGAGGGTGCCTCCCGTGACGGCGGAACGGTCGCCGCCGCTCTCACGGATGACGGGGGCGCTCTCGCCCGTGATGGCGCTCTCGTTCACGGAGGCGACGCCTTCGACGACTTCGCCATCCCCGGGGATCGTCTCGCCCGCCTGCACCAGGACGAAATCCCCGATGCGAAGGCTCGGGGCGTCCACCATCGCCGAGGCGCCCTCGCGATCGGGGCCGGCCAGCCTGCGGGCCTTCACATCGCGCTTGGCCTTGCGGAGGGAATCCGCCTGGGCCTTGCCGCGGCCTTCGGCCATGGCCTCCGCGAAGTTCGCGAAGAGCACGGTGAACCACAGCCACAGGGCGATGGCGAGGATGAAGGCGGGCCGCCCCCCGCCCTTGCCCATGAGGGCCTGGATCCACGAGGCGGTCGTGAGGGCGCTGCACACCCATACGATGAACATCACCGGATTGCGGAGCTGATGGAGGGGATTCAGCTTCAGGAAGGCCTCCACCGCGGCCCGCTTCGCGAGGGCGGGTTCTAAGAGGGGGCTGGCCTGTCCTGAGATCCCATCACGCGCATGCGCGTGATGGGAGAGGGTCTGGCGGGCGTGGGTGGACATGCGGACCTCAGAGCGAAAGCTGCTCGGCGATGGGGCCGAGCGCCAGGGCGGGCAGGAAGGTGAGGGCGCCCACGAGGAGCACCGCGCCGATGAGCACGCCCACGAAGAGGGGCGTGTGGGTGGGCAGGGTCCCCACGCTCTCCGGCGTGTGCTTCTTCCCGGCCAGCGAGCCGGCGATCGCCATCACGGGCCAGATCACGCCGAAGCGGCCCAGCAGCATGGCGGCCCCCAGGCCGTAGTTGTAGAAGGGCGTGTCGACGGAAAGGCCGCCGAAGGCGCTGCCGTTGTTGTTGGAAGCGCTGCTCCAGGCGTAGAGGATCTGGCTGAACCCGTGGGGCCCGGGATTGCCGGCCGGGGCGGCGCCGGAGGCGGAGAGCACGGATGCGGCCGTGCCGATGAGCACCGTCGCGCAGGGGACGAGGATGGCGAGGGAGGCCATCTTCATCTCGAAGGCTTCCACCTTCTTGCCCAGGTACTCCGGCGTGCGGCCCACCATGAGGCCGCCGATGAAGACGCCCACGAAGGCGAACATCAGCATGCCGTAGAGGCCGGAACCCACCCCGCCGAACACCACCTCGCCCAGCTGCATCATCCACATGGGGATGAGGCCTCCGATGGGGGTGAAGGAATCATGCGAGGCGTTGACGGAGCCGTTGGAGGCCGCCGTGGTGGCCGTGGCCCAGAGGGCCGAAGGCCCCGCGCCGAAGCGGGCCTCCTTGCCCTCCATGTTCCCGCCGGGGTTGGTGGCGGTGGCCACCTGATCCGCGCCGGCGCGGCCGAGGGCCGGGTTGCCCTTCACTTCGAAGTGGGTGCATACCGCCAGGGCGCCCACGAAGATGAGCGTCATGGCGGCGAGGATGGCCCAACCCTGGCGGCGATCCTTGACCATGCGCCCGAAGCTCGCCACCAGCGCCGCGGGAATGAGGAGGATGCCGAGGGCCTGCATGAAATTGGAAAGGGGCGTGCTGTTCTCGAAGGGGTGGGCCGCGTTGGCGCCGAAGAACCCGCCCCCGTTGGTGCCCAGCATCTTGATGGCGATCTGGGATGCCGCGGGCCCCATGGCGAGAACCTGGCCGTGGGCCGTGTGAACGGAGGCCGCGACATTCTGAATCACCCCCTGCGAGACGAGGACGAGGGCGAACACGAAGGCCAGCGGGAGGAGAATGTAGACCGTGCTCCGGACCACGTCCACGAAGGCGTTGCCCAGGGTTTGGGCGTTGCGGCGCATGAGGCCGCGAACGAGGGCCACGAGCACGGCGATGCCCGTGGCGGCGGAGATGAAGCCCTGCACCGTGAGGCCCAGCATCTGGGTGAGGTAGCTCAGCGTGCTTTCCCCCCCGTAGGCCTGCCAATTGGTGTTCGTCATGAAGCTCACGGCCGTGTTGAAGGCCAGGGCCGTGCTCGTACCCGCCAGCCCTTCGGGGTTGAGGGGAAGGTGGGCCTGGAGCTTCATGAGGATGAAGACCGCGAAGAAGCCCAGAACCTTGATGAGGGTGATGACCCACGCGTAGGTCTTCCACCCCATTTCCTCATCGCCCCGGATGCCCATGAGGCGGTACAAGCCGCGCTCCACGGGGCCGAGGACGGGGTGGAGAAAGGTGCGCTCCCCTTCCAGCACCTGGCCCATGTAGGCGCCGAGGGGATAGGCCAGGCCCAGCAGCAGGGCCAGGTAGAGAACGTTCTGAATCCAGGCGTGGGTCATTGGAACTTCTCCGGGCGGGAACCCGATCAGCGTCCTATCCCCGGCCTCAGGACGGCATCAAGGTGCGGCAGGCCCGCATCAAGAAAGCATCAAGGGGCCCGTCTGGTACCGTCGAGATGACGCGACGCCGTGCGCCGATCCTTGGAGCGAATGGGAGATGCCGCAAGAAACCGCCCGGATCCAGGGCTTATTGAAGGCGGGCCTGCCCCTTTCGGACGCGGACTTCGATGCATGCCTCCCGGAGGCCCAGCGCCGCGTCTCCTACCGCTATTGGACATCGGTGGCCATCGTGGCTCGCGTCGTGCGCTGGCTCAGCGGTGCCGGCGCCGAGCGGGTGCTGGACGTGGGATCGGGCGTCGGGAAGTTCTGCGTCGTCGGGGCCCTCGCGAGCCCCATGGCCTTCACGGGGATCGAGCATCGGGCCCACCTCGTCGAGCTGGCCAAAGGGTTGGCGGAGCGCTTCGACGTCGCCCCCCGGGCCACCTTCCTGACCGGGGGGCTCGACGGGGTGGATTTCCGGGATTTCGACGCCCTCTACTTCTACAATCCCTTCGGCGAAAATCACTTCACCGCCTTCGATCACCTGGATAGCACCGTGGAGGTCAACCGCAGGCGCTTTGATCGCGACGTGGCCATGGCCGAGAGCCTCCTCGGACGGGTGCCCATGGGAACCCGCATCGCGACCTTCAACAGCTTCGGAGGGCGCATCCCCGACACCTTCGACCTCGAACAGGCCACGCTCGCCGACCACAGCCTCCTGCGCTTCTGGCGCAAGGCCCGCCGCCGGAGCGGCGGGGGCTACTGGCTCGAACTGGAGGAAACCACCGTGCTGCGCGAACCCGGCGGCTGTGAACTCACGCTGGCTCCGGCCCTTGATGAGCCAGGCGGCACCTGATTCAAGGTGGTTCGGCCCATTTCAAACGATTGATCCAGGCCTTACTCACCGGTCTTCACGACAGGCGGAGCCAGGAACGTGATGTACGAATCCGAGGTCACGAAGATCAGGGAGATGGAATGTGAAGAGGGGTCGGCCACCAGAACCCCCCGCCGGAAGACCCGGACCCCCTCGGTGGGGGCAAGCGGTACGCCATGATCCATCCCCTTGAGCCTAGGGATCATCCCCATGAGGCTCGAGTCGCCGGTGAGGAATTGAACGTCCTCCACCTTCCCACCGGGGCGTAAGGCGAAGATGAATTCGGCAAAGGCATTCGCCTTGGGTTGGCCTGGGATCTTGATGGTCCGTTCCGCGAGTAGGGCATCTGTGGCCTGCTGGACTCGCTCACTCGCCATCTTCGGGCCACCCACTAGGACTGAGAGGCGCTCCCGGGCTTCGGGGACCGGGCGGGCTGTCGCAGCGGCCATGGCGAAGTATTTCGTCGCACGAGGCTTCTGCTCCAATGCGAGGTACACCTGCCCAAGGTGAACCCCAACCTCGGAGGACTGGGACAGGCTCCAAGCCGCCTTCAAGTAGCTCTCAGCCCGGGCATATTCGCCCTGTTGGAAGTAGATCCACCCGAGCGTGTCCCAATATGAGGCCAGGGTGCCCGTCAGCATGCCAGCCGAAAGATTCCCAGCTTTGAGAGGCGTGATCTTGAGGGCTGAAATCGTGTCTTCAATCGCCGAGTCCACCCATTCTCTGGCTTTGTCCAACCCCACTTTGCGCTTGGCCAGCGAATAGGCTGCATTGTTCTTGGTCATGGGGTTTGGAGAGAGTTTCACGGCCTCTTCGAGGGCCTCCATTCCTTTCGCCTCTGCCTTCGTTCCAAACAAGGCCTCAGCTAGCGCTTCCCGCAGACTCCCGTTCTTCTCATCGACGATGACGGCCCGCTGAAGCTCTTTCACCGCAGAGTCATATGCCTTGGTCTCTACGAACATCCTCCCGAGATTGCCGTGGGCATAGGTGTCGTATGGATTCACTTCAAGTTGTTTGAGGAACATCGCCTCGGCTTCGGAATATTTCTTCTGCGCCCATAAGGTCCGGCCAAAATTGTTGTAGGCGTATTCCTCATTCGGATTCAGTTCGATGGCCTTGCGGTAAGCCCCAGAGGCTTTTTCATAGGCCTGAAGCGCATGGAAGGTCCGGCCAAGGTTATTCCAAACAGCTTTATCCTTCGGGTCCAGCTTTGCGACCTTCTCGTAGAAAACCTGGGCCTTCTTGTAATCCCGGGCTTGATAAGCCGTGTGGGCCGCCTCGGAGAGCTCCGCTGCTGTGGCATTTTCGCCGACCGGAGTGACAGGGAGACCCCCTTCAAGATCAATGAACATCACATGATCTTTCTCGACGAGCTTCTTGAAGGCCTCGAAGTCCGCCTCTCGGGTGGCTGGCAATTCGCCTTTCAGGAAGGCGACCTGGCGCTCAATGGCCAGGACCTCCCCATTCAATGCGTACGAGCTCTGGTACGTCGCGAAATCGCGCTTCAGTCGAATCCCAAGGGGTAGTTTTGCCTTTACTCCTTTAGGGAGCCGGAGGGACATGCGCGCGATACTGGTTCCTTCTGCGATTTGGAGAATGCCGGGTTCAACTTCTTGGGCCTGCAAACGAAGACGGGAGATCGGAGGGGAGAAGAATCCTGATCCACCATGCGGCTTGTAGGCCTGCGATTTGCTAAAGGAGAAGGAAAGGGCCAATGGCTTGGCCATATCACTGGGGTCGGAAACCTGGATATCTCCGAGATCCCCGAATAACCCGCTCATGGTCGCCCCTAAACTGAGCATGTCCTTCCATTTGGACTGCGGAGTTTTCCGTAGAGCAAGGCGGACCAAAATCTCTCCATCCCCTTGGTAGGTCTCTTTGATGGTGGTTCGGATGTCTCCCTTATCCGTCAACTCTCCCTCCGTGGTCACTTCCAAATGATTCGGCATAGGGTTGGACGCAGGTGTCCTAACGAGCCGGGAGGTGCCTGAAGGAGCCACTCGTAGGGCCTGCTTATTGCGAAGGGGGAGAAGGAGCGCGCGGAAGGGTGCGACTTCGGTGGTGGTGTCCAGGAGTACCTCCTCGCCGCCGACTTCCACATCGGTGAAAACGTGATCGAACTGGGCCGGTGAGGGAACCGAGGGATCCAGAGACCGGGACGAATGGATGAGTACTGAAGCGACCTTGAACCCTTCCGCTTCGAGCAGCGCCGCAAGCAATGTGTGTTTGTCCTTGCAGTCGCCATATTGGTTACCCAGAACTTCGGAAGCCTTATGAGGCTGGTAGCGACCCACTCCGAAGGAAAGGCTCACATAGCGATTGGTCATGGCCACAAAGGAATAGAGGGATTGGACCTTCTCCATCGGAGTGGCCTTCCCTTCTATCAGGGCCTTGGCCTTCGCTTTGAGCACCTCGTCCAAGGCGCGTTGCGGCCGCTCCAGATCGGCATACCAATCCCCCACTTCGGCCCACGAACGGAAAGTCGTGTACTGAAGGTCCGGAATCTCCGCCTTGGGTTGTTTACGTCTGGGGGAATCCGTCTTTCCCTCGGACTCCCTGGAGGGATGCCTCCAAGTCCAGGTGGTCACCCGCCTGCCCGCCGATTCCTGGACCTTCGGCGTCATTCCAGGTGCCGAAACGATGGTTACCGGTTTGGAGCTGGGGACGTCGAGTTCGAGAAGCTCCTCCACTGCGATCTCATCACGGGAGAACCGATGCTCCCCCCAGAAATGTCCCGGTGCATAGGGCGTGGTCCGGGGAGTGCGAAGCGAGAACTCCAGTTCATCACCTGGACGGAGCGCCGGAACGGTCACCACCTTGAGCCGCAGGTCCGTGTAAATGGGGGCTGCATGAATGTCGGGTGGGGCGAGGTCCTGCACGGCGTCCGCGGGTGCGGCAACCACCCGCCCATCGGCCTTGTGGACCTTGACCGAGACCACCTCCAGGGATTCGTTGGCGGCGTTGTAACCCCAACGAAGCTGCCCAAGGGCATTCACCCCCGCTTCACTTTGAACGCGAATTCGAGCCTCTTCGACCTTTTCCACCGACCCATCGGCTTGGTAGGTCAGGCGGATTCGGTGGTTCAAAATGACGTAGGCCTCATTCTCGAATCCGGATGCGATCTGAATGGAAGCCCCTTTTGGGTTCCGCACAGGTGCTCCACCCTGGCCCGACAATTCCATCCCGCTCCACGCGAGCATGGCGGCGGCCAATCCCAATCCATGCTTCAACCACACGGGCATGCCGTCTCCAAATGCAAATCCCGGATTCAGCATCGAGCTGGAACCCGTGGGATGGTGAGGAAGCTCTCAGGTTACCCCATCAACCACCGGGCCCAACCTTACAGATGGCCCCTTGCAGTCTGGGCTTTGAGTCTAAGGATGGCGCATCGGCTGATCTTCCAGACTTAGCCCTTGCGATTGAGCCGCCAGTCGTACTCGAAAAACTGGAATTTGACCTTCCCTTGGTTCGCGTCCAGAAGGTGCTGTTGAGTCACCGGGAGGTATTTGCGAAGGAACGTCAGGCGGCCAGCCCCCCATCGTTCAAAATCCTCACCGAACCAGGATCCGCCATCCATGATCTTGGTGAGTTGCACGATCAGCCCACCGCTCGAACGGCTCAGTATCACGCCAAGTTTTGGGTGAGCAAAGAAGGCCCGTGCCTGGTCATCCAATTGGGCCTGCAGGCGGGCCCCGGTATAGGCCTCGGTGCGAATGGGAGGGCAGCTCTTCGCCGCGCAATTGATGGCGAAATGGATGCGCGGATCCCGGAAGCGCTCCCGGATGAATTCATCCTCCAGCCTCTTGAGGGAGATCCGGGCTCCCTTCATCTGAACGAGATCCTTCCGGAACACGTTGAAGCGGATAAACGGATCGGTGCTCAGGTCCCGGATGGAGGCCACCTTGCGGTTCTCCATCATGAGGTTCACCACCGTCACGTTGTAGAGGTTGAGGTAGTAGGCCAATTCGCCATCCCGGCTCAACTGCGAGGTATCCACTTGGGCCATGGATTGGACCACCTGCTTCATGGAGGCCCAATCCTTTGAAGCGAGGCCTTCATAGTCCATTCCATCCAGCGGACTGTAATGGGCTTGCAGGATCCGGGTCCAGGCCGAATAGTCGGGTTCCTGGGCTTGGAGGTTCAGGCAGAGAATGGCCATGGCGGCCATGATCACCTTATTCATGGATCACCCAGACGTTCGAATTCATCTCGTGGTGGCGGCGAAGTCCGGCTCCAACGGAATGGCCAGGCCGTTGGCGATGCGGTTCATCATGTTGTAGTAGGCGACCACGAAAACGGCATGGGCGCGTTGGGTCTCGGTAAAACCGCATTCCGCGAGGCGCGTCATTTCAAGCGTGAGGTCCGAGGCCGGATCGCGCGTGAGTTTCACGGCCAGGTCTCTCAGGGCCGAATCCTTCGGGTCGTCAAGGAAGGCTTCCGCCGGCTTGGACTTCAGGGCCCTCACCTCCGTGGGGTTCTGCCCTTCCCGTTCGAGGGGCGCCCCATGATGCATGGCGCAATACCGGCATCCATTGACGCCGCTCGCGACCGTGGCCAGCAATTCGCACTGGCGGCGATCCAGGGCCCATCCATCGAACATCGTGGCCTGGTAGATGGCCAGGTGGGCCGGGATGAGGGGTGCATGATGGCCCATCGCCTGCCAGATGTGGGCGATGCCACCCCGTTCGCCCTTGACGCGTTCGTAGGCCTCCACCACTCCTGGAGGGGCTGCCTCGGGAGAGACCAGATTCGGGAATGGGGGGTTGGGGAGCATCATCGCCTCAGGGATGTGGAGTATAGAGGACCGTATGGGGCTTGAAAGCAAGCCATGCGAAAGCAAACGGCGTAGCGTGGGGCACTCGGGGAAGACGGAAGCCCTTCAACGGGCCATCCACCGCCTGACCGCTCACGTCCCAGGCACTATGCGTTTCCTGATCTTCGATCCGCCCCTTCTGAACGTGGAAGTGAAGGGTCCGCCCCTCGGCTTCGGGAAGGAAGACTCCGATGGATCCCACATCCTTGGAATCGGCGAATGACTTCGCATCCACGGCTGAGGCCGTGCCTTCGGCGAAGAACACCACGATCTCCTTCCCGCCGACGCGATCCTGGATCATCCGAAGGCGTCGAAGGTGGTTGAAGGCATAGGCCTTGTCCTCACCCCCGAGGGATACCGTCGCCAAACGCTCCATGGCGGGCAGCCTGGGGTCGGGTTTGCCTCTGAATAGCCGCGGCTTCACGGAGGCGTCGTATCCCACATAGGGATTGCGCCCGTAGTCGTTTTTGAAGCCCGTTTCGCGGCTCAAGACGAGCCCCTCGGGATAGGTTCTTTGGAATTGATCGTTGCATAAGGGGCAATAGGAAATCAGTACCGGAATCCCACCGAGCACGTCGTTGACAAGCTCATGCCACATCAGGATCTGGAGTGGATAGGCCCTAACCGCCCCTCCAACCTCCACCGCGAGGACAGGCTCCATGGGGTGAAGCCAGGAAGCGGCCGCCTTCCGCGAGACGAATTTGGGGTGATCGATCGCCGGAATCCCATCCTTCGGCGGACCTCCCCCCATCAATTCACTCAAGGGAATGCTGCGTTTTTGGAGGTTGGTCCTGAGGCCTGGAATGGGGAGCCGCGGCACCCCTTCCTCTTGGGGGCCTTGCGCGGTAATCAGATGGATGAAGGCTGGAGGGGGGATTTGAAGGAGCATCAAGGCATGGGGTGCTTCCAACCCGCCCCATGCTCCATCGAATTATTACGGAAATTTCTTGGGTGCATTCCGAACCCGGATTGCACCCAAGGATCAGCACCCCTCGATCGCGTGGAAGGGATCCCCATGGGAAGCGCCACCCAACACCCACGAGCCGCTACGGGCCTTAGGCTCGCCTTCTCCCCGCAGGTTTGGCGGGGTTCCTTGCGAATCGCCCTAGTGGTGGGAATCCTGCTGAACCTGGTCAATCAAGGCGAGGCGATTCTGCATGGTTTCACCGGTTTGGACGTCCCGCGCTTTCTTCTCAATTTCGCGGTGCCGTACTTGGTGGCCACCTACAGCGCCGTGAGGACGGCCTTGGGAACTGAAGGGACACGCTCCTAGCGTTCAAGCTCGAACAGTGTCGGGGGTCCAGGCAAGCGGACCGAACGCGGCGTCCAGGGGCGTTTCCGCCAGGTGGTTCACGTAGTTGCTGAGGGTCTTGTGGGAAATGAACGCCACGACCTCGATCAGTTGGCGGCGGCTGAAGCCCGCGGCGAGGAAGGCCTCGACATCCGATTCAAGCGCCCACCCCCTGCGCTCCACCAGCACTTCCGCCATGTGCCGGAGGGCCTGGAGCTTGGCGTCCACCAGGGGGGAGCCCTCCCTGATCGCCTGGATATGAGCCTCCGGCACCTTGGCCATGGAGGAAAGGGCCGAGTGGGCGGCCACGCAGTACCCGCACCCGTTGGTCCGGGCCACGGTAAGCCAGAGCAGGTTGCGTTCCTCGGGCGAGAAATCCGTGCCCTGCAGCACCTCGGTGAAGGAGGTGTAGGCCTTGAGAGCCGCAGGCGATTCCGCGAGCACGCCATAGAGATTGGGCACGAAGCCCAGCCCCTTTTTGGCCTGCTCAAGAATGGCCCGGGATCCCTCCGGAGCGGTCTCAATCGTGTGGATGGCGAACCGAGTCATGAATACCTCCGTGCGCCTTCAGGTCGGCGCAGGGGGTGAGGTGATCATTCCAAGTCGTTCGTTCCAGAAAACCTGATGACCTCGAAGGGCAGATGGTCCCCTTCGTCCCTCAGCTCGCCGCTTCAAGCACTTCGCGCACGAAGCGCTCGGGGTCGAAGCGTGTGGGCAGATCCTTGTGGTAGCCAGGGACCCAGCTCTTTCCATTCACGAGCACGAAGGGGATGGCTCGTTTCCCCGTCTCCCGCTCCAGACGATCCGCGCCTCCAGGATTGGCTACGATGTCGACTTTCGGGAAGGACAGGCCTTCCGAGCTCATCCATCGTTCCAATCGCTTGCAGTCCCCACACCATGCGGAACTGTAAATGACGAGGTCGAGGCCTTCGAGCTTCTTGGGGTTCATGGTGGCTCCATCTTTGGCGGGGATGCGCGGTTGGAATGACCGCTCCCACGAGACATGGGGTGCTCGAAAGGGAGGGTCTGTTACCTGGATTTCCGGAATTCAAAAGCTGCACCTTATCGCGGGTCGCCATAGAGACGGGCGAGGGTGCGCGAATCCACCCCCCATCGATCCAACATCGGGAAGGTGTGCATGCATAGAAAGGCGCGCAGAGGGCTGCTTTCAAATCGGCGGCCGGAGACTCGCACCTCGGCGGGGACGGTCCGGATGCGTCCATGGCGGGACAAGGCGCGCACCAAGGCCACCTCCTCCATGAGCGGTTTGGAAGGAAAGCCATCACAGGCCTGGAAGGTGGAGGCCTTCATGAACAGGGCCTGATCCCCATAGGGAAAGCGCGTCCAGTGGGAGCGGAAATCCGCCAACCGCAGGATCCGGGTCCTCCAACCTCGCCACGCTTCGGCTGCGTGGCGGACCCGGAAGGCCCCACCCGAGATATCGGACTGGAACAACGTAACGGTGATCCACCCATGCGCATCCTCGGGGAGCAACGCGTCCGCGTGGAGGAAGAGCAGAAGGTCGCCTTGGGCCGCCCTTGCGCCCGCGTTCTGCTGAGGGCCACGTCCTCGTTCGTGGCACCGCACCACCCTCGCGCCCATCGCCTCGGCGAGCTCAGGGGTCCCATCGGTGCTGCCGCCGTCGGCCACGATCAGTTCCCAATCCCCCTCCAGGCTCTGGAATTGCTCCAGGCAACGCTGGATCCGATTCGATTCATTCCAGGTCGGGATGATCACGGAGACGAGAGGGCCCAGTCTCATCGGGCACCGCCTCTTCCCAACCGGAACCAAAGCCCGAAGAACTTCAAAACCGCGGGCGTGAGCCGCCTTCGCTGGCCCTCGTCGCCGAGCCGCTTGAGCACTTCGGCGCCCGTGGGATAGGGGTGGATGGTCTCGGAAAGGGCGCGAAGGGTAGGATTCAAGCGGAGCAGCAGCGCCGCTTCCCCGGCCCATTCCCCGGCGTGGCGCCCCACCAGGGTGATGCCGAGAACTTGATCCGTGCCGCGCTTCAAGACGGCCTGCACGAATCCCTCGTCGCCTTCCAGATAGCCTCGATCCGTCCCGGCCACCTCGACCTTGAGGGTCTCCACATCCAAGCCCTGCGCCTCGGCCATGGCGCGCGTCAGGCCCACCTGCGCCACTTCGGGATCGGTGTAGGTGGCCCAGGGGACGATCATGTCTTTGGCCTTCCCACGCCCCAGGAAGAAGGCATTGCGAAGCACCATCCGGGCCTGGGCGTCGGCGGTGTGGGTGAATTGGGGGCCACCCGCCGCATCGCCGGCGGCGAACACCCGTTTATTGGTGGTGCGGTTGAAGGGATCGAGTTTCAGCCCCCTCCCCTCCAGCTCGATTCCCGCCTGGGCGAGGCCGATCCCCTCCAAATTCAATTTCCGGCCCGCGGCCACGAGGATGGCCTCGGCGATCAAATCCGATTGCCCATTCACGTTCCTCACCCGGACGACCTTGCCTTGGTCTTCAAGCACACAGATGGTTTCCGTGTCCTCCAGGATCTGGATGCCATCCCGCCTGAAGGCCCGGCGGACGGCTTCAGCCGCGAGGGGCTCATCCTTGGGAAGGATGCTGCCACGATCCACCAGCGTCACTTTGCTCCCGAAACGCCGGAAGGCCTGCGCCATCTCGCACCCGATGGGGCCTCCACCCAGCACGATAAGCCGCCGGGGAAGTTCGGTGAGGGTGAAGAGCGTTTCATTCGTGAGGTAGGACGTATGGTCGAGGCCGGGAACGGGGGGAATCAGGGCCCTGGCCCCGGTGGCGATCAGGGCCTTCCGGAAGCGCAATTGTTGGTCGCCAACCCCGATGACATCCGGGCCATCGAATTGGCCTCCCCCCAGGAAGACATCCACGCCCGCTTTCCTGAGCCGTTCGGTGCTGTCGTGGATCGATAGATCCGCTCGCAAGCGCCGCATCCGATCCATCACCGCCGCGAAATCCACATGGATGTCCTCCGCCCCCCGAAGGCCGAAGGCGGAAGCCTCGCGCACGTCCTGAATCCGCCGGGCCGCGGCCAGGAGGGCCTTGCTGGGCACGCAGCCGGAGTTCAGGCAGTCCCCGCCCAATAGATGCCGCTCGACGAGGGCCACGCGCGCCCCGAGGCCCGCCGCGCCCATGGCGGCCACCAGTCCGGCGGGTCCACCGCCGAGCACCACCAGGTCATATCTGGAACGTGGCGTGGGGTTCACCCAGCCCTCCGGCGCCACTTCCCGACGCAGACGATCATCGTGGGGGTTGCCGCTGATGAGGCCGATCACATGGGCTCCGATCCGGGAAGCTGCCCTGCGAGGGCCTTCTTCGCGATATGGGTGATGCGAAGGGTGAGAAGCAGCGTCGCCAGGATGCCGATCCCGAGCATCCATGGGTTGTGGGGGCGGCTTGAGCCGAGCCCCGAGGCCTGCCCGGCGGCGGCGCCGATGGATACGAAAAGGAAGGTGCCCGGCAGCATCGCCAGCCATGAGGCGAGGAGGTAGGGGGTGGTCTTCAGCCCCGTCGCCCCAAGGGTCAGGTTCAATACGTTGAAGGGAAACACGGGGCTCAAGCGGAGCAGGGCCACCAGGCGCCAGCCCTCCTTCGCCACCGCGGCATCCAGCGCCCCCAGGCGGGGATCTCCAGCAACCTTTTGTCGCACCCAGTCCCGAAAGAACCCCCGCCCCAGCCAGAACGCCAGGAGCGCGCCCAAGGTGCTGGCCGGGGAAACCACCAGCGTGCCCTTGATGGGGCCGTAGATCAGGCCCGCGGCCAGCGTGAGGGGAAGGGCCGGAAACCCCAAGGACGCCAGAAGGGCATAGATTCCGATGAAGGCGAGCACTCCCACGGCTCCGGCACTCCCCACCCAGGAGGTGAAGCCGTGGAGCCAGGCTTGAATCGGCAGCAGCCGCGCCGCCACCAGAAGGGCGGCCACCGCGGCCAAGGCAAGGAAGGCCTTGGAGCGCGCGGTCATGACAGCCCCCCCAGCGCCTTCACGGTCAGCGCAGCCAGCGCGGCGGCCAAAGGGAGCGTCGTGACCCACGCGACGAGGATCCGGGCGAGGGTCTTCGTTTGGAACTCGCCCCGGCTCGCCCCCGCGCCCACCAGGGCGCCCGTGGCCACATGGGTGGTGGACACCGGCACGCCCCATCGCGAGGCCAGGAGCACGAGGAAGGCGGTCGCCAGATTCCCGGCCAGGGCGTCGGGCTCCCGCCCTTCGAGGTGCGTGATCTTTTGGCTCATGGTGGCCGTGACACCCTTGGCCAGGAACCAACCGCCGAGCCCCATGGCCAGCGCAACCCCGGCGATGGCACCAGACTTCCCGAGGAAGGCCAACGGAAGCAGGATCGCCGCGATCTTGGGCGCGTCATTGAGTCCGCGGGCGAAACTAACCGCTCCGCCGGAAACCACGTGCAGCCCACGTAGGACCATCGCCCTTGGAGGCAGCAACACGTACCCGCCTTCAGAACGGCACTCTGGATAAGTCCCGAGTTGAAGAGCCACGCCCGAAGTCATCTGCGCGGTGCCATCCGGAGCAACCACCGGAGCACAAACCTCCACGCAGGCGCAATCGCCCGCCAGTGAAGGCCGCGCGAAGGCCCGGACCAAAGGAGTGAGGGCCCAAGTGGTGGCCAAGGCGAGGATGGGGCTGAGCAGGAGCGGACCCACCATCGTCACGCCCACGACGGACCAGGCGATCTGACCCTGCCCCAGCATCCACCCCGCCCCGATGAGCCCCCCCAGCAGGGCGTGGGTCGTGGAGACGGGAAGCGAGAGGCGGGTCGCCAGCCCCACGGTGCCGGCCGCCGCGAGGGCCACGGCGGGGAGAAAGGCCGGGCTCGACGTGACCTGGGCGCTGACGAGCCCCTGCCCGCTAAAGGTTTTCAACAGGGCCGCGCCCCAGAACACCGCGAATAACGAGCCCGCGAGGGTGGTCCAGAAACCCCAGGCCAGCCCTCGTCGCTGGCTGAGCACGCCGCTGCCGATCAAGGTCGCCACGGGCTTGCCGTTGTCGTTGGCGCCATTCGCCAAGGCGAGACCCAGCCCCGCGAAGGCCATGAGCGTGAGCAGAAGCATGGGCATCCTTTCGAGGTGGATCAGGTGAGGGAGCCGCCGCAACTAGAGCCGCAGCCGGCGGTGCAGCCCAAGCAGTGATCTCCGGTGGCGACGAGGGAGCCGGCGAATTCGTCCAGGCCCTTGACGCTCCAGACCGTGGCCTCTCCGAATTCCGGGAGGTCGAGCATCTGATTAAAATCGCAGTCATAGAGCCGCCCCTCCCAACTCACGCTGAGCTGGTTGCGGCACATGAGCCGGGGCACCGTTTCCGGGTTGAAAGCCGCCTCCAGCTTGGCCATGTAACTGGCCTCCTTCCCCTCCCGGCGGAGTTGTTCGCGGAAGCGCCTGATGGGCATGTTCGTGATCGCGAACAGGCGATTGAAGCGGATTCCGAAATCCTCGGCCAGGTGCCGCTTGTACTCGGCCTCCAGGGGCCCCTGGGGCGGCGGGAGGGAGGCCCCCTGGGGATTGAAGACGAGATCCAATTCAAGGCCCGACCCCGGCACGCCATAGCCCAGCTCGTTCAGGCGCTGGAGGGCCCGGATGCTCTTATCGAAGACGCCGTTGCCCCGCTGCTTATCCACGTTCGTGCGGCAGTAGCACGGGAGCGAGGCCACCACCTGGACCTGATGGGCGGCCAGATATCCGGCCAGATCCTCCTGCCCCGGCTCGAAGAGCACCGTGAGATTGCAGCGGTCGATGACTTGGAGGCCCAAGCGGCGGGCGCCCTCCACCAGGGGGCGGAAGACCTCGTGCAATTCCGGCGCGCCGCCCGTGAGATCCAGGGTGTGGAGCGAGGCGCTTCCCGCGGCGAGCTCCAGGATCCGGCGGGCCGTGCCCAGGGCCATGCGCTCCGTTCGGAGGGGGCCCGCTTCCACGTGGCAGTGGGTGCATGCCTGGTTGCAGTAGCGCCCCACGTTGATCTGGAGCACCTCCACCTCGCGGCGGGAGAGCGGAGCCAT
>CAYWDR010000041.1:0-18948 GCA_964457075.1 uncultured Solibacteraceae bacterium | reverse complement strand
GTGGCGGAAGCCCAGATTTCCTTGGGGCCGAAACCGCCTTCGAGGAGCGCGAGGGTAAAGAGGTTCATGGTGGGTCCTTGTGAAGTGGGGAAAAGGTGGAAGAAGGTTCAGTGATGAGCGGGAGCGGGTTGCGGCTCGGACTTCGCGGCGGCTTTTGGATCCGTCATGAATGCGACCTTCTGGATGGGGGCATCCTGGAGGGTGCGCGGTGCCGGGGTGGCCTTGGGTGCGGAGGAGCCGCCGGCCATCACGAGGATGGAGAGCAGCAGGGCCACCGCGAGGCCGGCGCCGATGATCGTGGAGCGGGTCATCGGGGCCTCCCTAGTTCGTCAACTTGAAGGGCATTTTGAGCTTGAACTTGGCCCACTGGGGTTGGCCGTTCAGCATGGCGGGTTCGAATTTCCACCCCAGGGCATAGTCGATCGCGAATTTGCGAAGAAGGGGGGGACCTTCAAGCGCGATGGCCTGCGTGGGTGTGCCCTCTGGATTGATCGTGATCTCGACGATCACGGTGCCCTGGACCCGCGCGGCGCGGGCCACGGCGGGGTAGGAGGGAAGGGGAGGCCGCGAGAGTTCCCTGATTTGCGTGAAGTCGAACTCGATCACCTTGCCAGTGCCGCCCACGACGCCGCCCATGACGCCGCCAGGGACGCCGCCGGGAACGCCGCCCGTGGCGCCGCCCACCTGGCCGCCAGCGCCGCCGGAGGTCGATCGGTCCTCCTTGGGGAGTTCCTTGGGGGTCTCAGGGATCGCGTCGGGAGTCAGAGGCGTGGGATCGGGCTCCTTCTCCACCGTGCGGGTCACCGGGGCCGCGGCCGGCGGCGGCGGCGGGGGCGGTGGCGGGGGCGGCGGGGGCGGCGGGGGCGGCGCCTCGGCCTCCTCGTTCAGACTGATGCCGACCGTCTTCTGCAGCTTTTTGCCAGCCTCGGTCTGGGTGAGCATCAGCCACGCGGTTACCCCGGCCAGGCTGCCGTACATCGCGACGGTCAGGGGAATCGTGATCATGGGGTTGCCCCGCTTGATCTCGTTGTTCCCTGAGGACAGCGATGTTTTGTAGACGGCGTCCTCGAGGCTCTCCGGCCTGACGGCCGGCGCCACGGGGGCGGGGGTCTTTTTGGGATCTTTACTCATGCGGCTCCCTGAAAGATCCGGTTGGGGGTAAAGGAAAAAAGCCAATCCCGGGGTGATTCCACGAGGATCGGCTCAACGATGAAGGATAAAGATCTGGGGCAGGCCCAAGGGGTAAGATGACAAGCGAAACGAACTCCGTCAAGCCTCGGAAAGCCGCGTCACCCCTTCATTTGCACGTTCCAGCCCACAAGTTCCAACCGCGTGACAGCGCACCCGACAACCATGATGCGGCTGTGACGAATTACCCCCAGAAAGCCGCCTTTGGTCACGCATTCGTCACACATCCCCTCCTTCCCGTTCCAATCCGAAGCCACGTCCCCCACGGGGCCCGGCAGGGCTGGCCGCTTCGAAACCGCCCACGGCACCGTGCTCACACCGGCCTTCATGCCCGTGGGCACCCAGGGCACGGTGAAGGGGATCAGCCCCGCCCAGCTGGAGGAGATCGGGCCCCAGGTCATCCTGGGCAATACGTACCATTTGGGCCTCCGCCCGGGCGACGAGCTTGTGGCAAAACTCGGCGGGCTGCACGAATTCATGGGTTGGGAGGGCCCCATCCTCACGGATAGCGGGGGCTTCCAAGTCTTTTCCATGTCATCGCTGCGGAAGATCACGGAGGAAGGCGTGGCCTTCCAAAGCCACATCGATGGGTCCCGCCACTTCCTCAGCCCCGAGCGCAGCATGGAGATCCAGAAGAACCTTGGCTCCGATATCGTCATGGCGCTCGACGAATGCCCCCCGGGCCGTTGCGAACGCCCGGAGCTGGAGCGCAGCATGGCCCGCACCACCCGCTGGCTGAAGCGCTGCCGGGACTTCGAGCTGGATTCCCACCAGGGCCTCTTCGCCATCAATCAGGGAGGCACCCATCTGGATCTGCGGCGCCGCCACCTCGACGAGGCCCTGGAGCTGGATGCCAAGACGCCCTTCCAGGGCTTCGCCGTGGGCGGTCTCAGCGTGGGCGAGCCCAAGGAACTCATGAACGCCACCCTCACCGAATTCGTGAAGGAGTTGCCCGCCGGGCGCCCGCGCTACCTCATGGGCGTGGGCACGCCGGAGGATCTCCTCTTCGGCATCGCCCAGGGCGTGGACCTCTTCGATTGCGTGCTTCCCAGCCGGGAGGCCCGGCATGGAACCCTGCTCACCTCCAGGGGCCGAGTGCGCATCAAGAACGCCCGCCACCGGGAGGCGGACGCGCCCGCCGATCCCGCCTGCGGCTGCTACACCTGCCGCACCTTCTCCCGGGCCTACCTGCACCACCTCTTCCGGGCCGGGGAGCTGCTGGCCTTCACGCTCAACACCATCCACAACCTGAGCTACACTGTGGGACTTACCCGAGCCGCCCGCCTGGCCCTGCTCGAGGGCCGCTTCGAGGCCTTCGCCGCGGCCACGCGCGCAGGCTGGGCCACCGAGGAACCCTAAATGAACATCGCCATCCTGCAGGCCGCCCCCGCCTCCAACCCCCTCATGCAGTTCCTGCCCCTCGTGGGCATGGGCCTGCTCTTCTACTTCCTCATGATCCGCCCCCAATCCAAGGCCCGGAAGGCCATGGAAGAGCGCCTCTCCAAGCTCAAGAGCGGGGATGAGGTCGTGCTCCATGGCGGCCTCTTCGCCACCGTCGATCGCCTCGATGAGAAGGATGCCAAGGTGATCTGGTTGAAGCTCGGCAGCGCCACCGTGAAGGCCCGCCGCTCCGCCGTCGCCCAGCTCGCCGCCGAGCCCGAAGCGAAGAGCTGAAGCAAGCCATCAGCTGTCAGCCATCAGCTGTCAGCTAAAGCCGCCTCTTTAAGCTGAACGCTGACCGCTGACAGCTGACCGCTCCACGGAGTCCTCATGTCCAAGCGCAGCCTCTGGCGCCTCCTCCTCACCCTGGCGGTCTGCGCCGGGTGCGCCTTCTTCTTCACGCCCCTCAAAAAGGTCCGGCTGGGCCTCGATCTCCAAGGCGGCGTGCATTTCGAGCTGGAAGTCCAAGGCCACGAGGCCCTGGAGGCCCACGCCCGGGACACCCGGGATCGCCTCGAAGACAAGCTAAAGGAAGCCGCCGTCTCGGGCCTCACCCTCAAAACCGAGGGGGATCAGGTCGTCGTGGAGGGCCTCCAGGAGGCCCAGCGGGCCGGCTTCGAAAAGGTCATCAAGGATCACATCGGGGGCTACGACCTCAAGATGGAGGGCACCCAGGCCCGGCTCGTCCTGAAGGATTGGCAGGCCGCGCAGCTCAAGGACGACGCCAACAAGCGCGCCCACCAGATCATCGAGAACCGCATCAACCAGTTCGGCGTGTCCGAGCCCGAGATCACCGCCAGCGGCGCCGAAGGCAACCGCATCGTCGTGGAACTCCCGGGCGTCGAAGAGGGCGATCGCGAGCGCATCAAGGGCCTGCTCAGCAGCCCCGGCCGCTTGGAGCTGCGCCTCACCGCGCCCATGAAGAAGGAGGGCGGCCGGTTCCTCACCCGTGAGGCCGGTCTCGAGTTCTACAAGGGTCAGCTGCCCGCGGGCTATGAACTCCTTCCCGAGATGGAGAGCGACCGTGCCGCCCGCCAGGCCGGCCACGCCAAACCCGCGAAGGGCGAGGAGCGCATCGCCCAGTGGTGGCTGGTGCAGACCAGGGTGGACGTGAACGGCACGCAGATCACCGACGCCCGCCGCAGCAGCAATGATCTGGGCGCCCACACCGTCTCCTTCCAGCTGAACCGCGACGGCGGGGATGCTTTCGCCACCGCGACGGGCATCGCTTCGACGGATGAGCGCTACCTCGCCATCGTCCTGGATCGCAAGGTCATCAGCGCCCCCACCGTGCATGAGAAGATCATCGGCGGCAGCGTCCAGATCACCGGCTCCTTCACCTCCGAGGAAGCGGACGACCTCTCCCTGAGCCTCCGCAGCGGCGCCATGCGCGCCTCCATGAAGTTCCTCGAAGAGCACGCCGTGGGCGCCAGCCTCGGCGAGGATTCCATCAAGAGCGGCGTGTTCGCGGCCGCCCTCGGATTCATCGTGATCATGGTCTTCATGGTGGTCTTCTACCACTGGAGCGGCATGAACGCGATCATCGCGCTCACCGTGAACGTGGTGGTGATGCTGGGCCTCCTCGGTTCCTTCCGCGCCGTGATCACCCTGCCCGGCATCGCCGGCTTCGCCCTCACCATCGGCATGGCCGTGGACGCCAACATCCTCATCTTCGAACGCATCAAGGAGGAGCTGGCCGCGGGCAAGTCCGTCACGGCCGCCATCGACGCCGGCTTCGACAAGGTGTTCTGGACCATCGTGGATAGCCACGTGACCCAGCTGGCCGCCGCCCTCCTGCTCTTCCTCTTCGGCACGGGCCCCGTGAAGGGCTTTGCCGTCTCCCTGGCCGTGGGCGTCATCGCATCGCTCTTCACGAGCATCTACATCAGCCGCTACATCTACGACTGGGTGCTGGAACGCCATCCCGGCACCAGGACCCTCAGCGTGGGCACCCACAGCTTCTTCAAAGGCGCGAAGTTCGACTTCATGAAGTACAAGGGCCTCGCCCTGGGCATCTCCTGGGGCCTCATCCTGATCTGCGTCGCCATCGTGCGTCCCTGGAAGATGAACGACAATCCCCGCATCAAGCTCGGCATGCAGTTCGTGGGCGGCAACGATATGACCGTCCGATTCACCAAGGACGTCACCCAGGCCAAGCTCCGCGCCGCCCTCGGTGGCGCCGGCTTCACCGATGCCTCCGTGGTGGCCTACGAGAAGGATGCCGAAGGCATCCAGGACTACGCCGTGAAGGTGAAGGCCCCCAAGGGCGGCGACTTGAAGGATTCCTCCGCCCAGGCCACGGCCCTCAAGGCCCTGTTCCGCCAGCTGGACCCCGAAGCTTCCACCAGCCACCTCGCGCCCCTGAATCTGGAAGGCAGCAAGGGGCTCTTCGACCGGTTCGTCCAGACCAACCCCCTGAACGTGCCCGCCACCGAGGAGGCCCTCAAGGCCGCCTACCAGACCCCGGCCGATCAGGTCATCTCCACCCGGGATCGCCTCCGCGCCGGCCTCTACCGCTCCTTCGACGAGCTGCCCGCCGGCCTGAACGACACCCTCAAGGCCCAGGTCAAGAAGGACTACCGCCTCGGCACCGTGGTGATCCGGAAGAACGAAAGCTTCAGCCCCAGCATCAGCGGAGAGTGGACCAGCAAGACCCTCACCGCCGTGGCCCTCGCCACGCTGGCGATCCTGGTCTACGTGATGCTTCGATTCACGGCGAGCTTCGCCGTGGGCGGCATCGTGGCCCTCATCCACGACGTGCTCATGGCCCTCGCCCTCTTCGCGGTGTTCGGCTACGAATTCAACGTCCCCGTGGTCGCCAGCTTCCTCACGCTGATGGGCTACTCCATGGCCGACACCATCGTGGTGTTCGACCGCATCCGCGAGAACAGCCACAAGCCCGAGTACCGAAGGTCCACCATCACCCAGCTCGTGAACGACTCCATCAACCAGACCCTGAGCCGCACCATCCTCACCAGCTGCTCGGTGCTCTTCGTGAGCGTCTGCCTCTGGCAGTTCGGGGGCCCGGCCCTCCGTGATCTGGCCTTCCCCCTCGTGGTCGGCGTCATCACCGGCACCTATTCCTCCATCTACATCGCCAGCCCCGTGGTCGTGTACTGGGAGAAGTGGTTCCCCCCCAAGGAAAAGCTGAAGCAGAAACACGCGTGAGCCGGCTTCGATCCATCCATACGGCGTCCCTTGCCTTCCTGGCGGGGGGCGCCGTGCTTGGGTTGGGATGCGGACGCCAGGAAGGCAAGCTGGTCAATCTGGACGCCAAGCACAGCGTGACGGTGCTGCGGGGCGGGCAGGTGAAGTTCGAGAAGACGGGCGGGACCGCCGCCCTCGTGCTCTACCTCACCGAACGCCTGCCCGGCGACGCCAAGGGTTTGGAGGCCGAGGCGCAGGCCCTCTTCGAGCACCTGAAGGCGGATATCGAAAAGACGGGGCAGGCCAAGGCCATCCTCCAGGCCGAAGCCCGGCCCCGGGGGCCCATCCCCGGTGACAAGGCCGTATTCGGGTTCCTGTTCGAGAAGCAGGCGGATGGGTCCTGGGTTCGGAATACGCGTTGAGAAAAGCACTCGCGGAGGGGCGCGGAGCAAGCTGAGGATCGCGGAGAAAGCAGTCTTTTCTCAGCGTCCCTTCGCATCCTCCGCGCCCCTCCGCGAGCGTTTTTCCCTCAAGCCCAGCCGAACCGCGCCGTGAAGTGCCGCAGGTACTTGCTCTGTTTTTGAATGCGGACGCCCTTCACCGTATCCGCCTTGGCCTTGAGTTCGCAGATGACCTCCGCCGCGTAGTCGAAATGGCTTTGCGTGTAGACCCGGCGGGGGAAGGCGAGGCGCACTAGCTCCATGGCGTGATAGTGCTCGGTGCCATCGTCATCCCGGCGCCCGAACATCACGGAGCCGATCTCCACGGACCGGATGCCGCCCTCCAGGTAGAGGGCGTTGGCGAGGGACCAGGCGGGATAGTCCTCGCGCTTCAGGTGGGGCAGGAAGGCCTTGGCGTCGATGTAGACGGCGTGTCCGCCCGTGGGCTCCACGATTTGCACGCCGCCGGCCTTGAGCTTCTCGCCCATGTACTCGGCCGTGCGGAGGCGGTACCGGAGGTAGTCCTCGTGGAGCACCTCTTCCAGGCCCACGGCCAGGGCCTCCAGATCGCGGCCCGCGAGGCCGCCGTAGGTGGGGAAGCCCTCCGTGAGGATCAGCAGGTTGCGGGCGGCCTCCACCCAGCGCTCGTCCCGCAGGGCGATGAAGCCGCCGATGTTCACCATGCCGTCCTTCTTTGCGCTCATGGTGCAGCCGTCGCCGTAGCTGAACATCTCCTGCACGATGCGCTCGATGCTCACGTCCCCGTACCCCGGCTCCCGGAGTTTGATGAACATGGCGTTCTCCGCGAAGCGGCAGACGTCCAGGACGAGGGGCTTGCCGTAGCGCTTCAGCAGGTCCGAGTAGGCGCGGAGGTTGGCCATGGAGACGGGCTGGCCTCCGCCGCTGTTGTTGGTCACCGTGATCATGCCAAAGGGGATGCGATCCGCGTGCTTCTTCAGCAGATCCTCGACCCGGCCCAGATCGATGTTGCCCTTGAAGGGGTGGATCGTCTGGGGCTGCAGGCCCTCGGGGATCACGAGATCCACGGCCTCCACGCCGCTGGCCTCCAGATTGGCGCGGGTGGTGTCGAAGTGGGTGTTGCTGGGCACGAGGTCGCCCGCCTTGCCCGCCACGCTGAAGAGGATGCGCTCGGCGGCGCGGCCCTGGTGGGTGGGGATGAGGTGTTCGTAGCCCGTGAGCCGCTGGATCACGGCCTCCAGACGGAAGAAGCTGCGGGCGCCGGCATAGCTCTCGTCGCCCTCCATGATGGCGCCCCACTGCTTGGCGCTCATGGCGCCCGTGCCGGAGTCCGTGAGGAAGTCGATGAGCACGTCGTCGGCATGCAGGAGGAAGGGGTTCAGGTGGGCCTTCGCGAGCAGCGCCTCCCGCTCGGGGCGGGTGGTCATGCGGATGGGCTCCACGGATTTGATGCGGAAGGGCTCGATGAGGGTGGTGGGCATGGCAAGCCTCGGCTGGGCGCGCGGCGGCGCCCCGGATGGGGGACGTGGGAGATGGTGCATTGGAATGGGCGTGACGTGTGATTCGAGCCGCGGCCTCGATCGGGGCCGCTCAGGCCAAGCCGCCCTCGTCGCAGGCCGAACGAGGCTCATGCTCCGCCCGCCGGCTCTTCCGCCGGCCCTCGGATGTCTGGAGCGATGCCTGCGCCATGGATCCAGGATGCCTTATCGGGCCGGCCTCCGCACGGGCCAGGCAGTGTGACTCGCATCATAGTCAGGCGCCCGGGGTCGCAGCGGAGGATGAAGAAGAGCTTGGAGTCTTTCATGATGCGGTTCCTCCTGACCCACCTCCGGGCGAAGTTGATGGTGCTCGTGATGCTCCCGCTCGCGGCCGGCGCCGCCTTGACGGCCCTCTTCGTCTACCGCCAGAACCAAGTCGTCCTCAGCTACGCGCCCTTGAGGGCCACCTCGCGCCTGGGGGCGACTCTGGGCGATCTTACCCATGCCCTCCAGGCGGAACGCGGCTTCACGGCCCTCCGCCAGGGTGCGAGGGGCCAAGCCTTCGGCTCGGAACTCCACACCCGGCGCAAGGCCACGGACGCGGCCATCCAGCTCTTCTCAGGGGTCCTTCAGGAGGCCCGGCTCAACGACTCGGCCGCGGCGGCGATCCCATCCCTGAAAGGGCTCCAGGAACTCCGCGCCGCCGCGGATTCGGGCCGTCCGGCGGCCGCGCTCATGGATGATTACGCGGGGCTCATCGACGCCCAGCTGGCCCTCCAGGATCACCTCGTCCATCCCGCGGCGGCGACGCCCCTGGAGACCCGGTTCCATGCCCTCTCCAATCTCCGGCATCAGAAGGAACAGGCGGAATTGGAACGCGCGGTGCTGGCCCATGCCTTTTCCAATCAAGCCTTCCCCGCGGGGCTACGGGACCGGTACGTGGGCCTCCAGGCCACCCAGGATGCCTACGCCCTGGGATTTCTCGGCAACGCCCCCGCAACCTGGCGGCTGGCCTTCAATCAGGCCCTTCACGGCCCCTTCGAAGCGGACTTCCAGCGATTCCGCGGGCAGGGGCTCGATTCAAACGCCGGGAAGATGCCTGAGGTGGACCCGCTCGCGTGGTTCCGCGTCGCCAGCGAACGCCTCGAATCCATCAAGGCGGTCGAGGATCGCTTCAGCCGGGAACTGGTGCTGGAAGCGGAAAGCCTTGAGGCCTCGGCCCGGCGCACCCGGATGGCCCTCGTGCTCGGGAGCCTGGTCTTCGGCGTGCTCGTCCTCGCGTGGACCCATGTCACGGGAGAGGCCGTGCTGCAGCCGATCCAGACCCTCGAAGAGGGCTTCGCCCGGTTGCGGGACGGGGATCTCGGCGTGCGCCTTCCCATCGCCGGCAGGGATGAGACGGCCCGCATGACGGAGACCTTCAACTCCACCTGCGAGCAGCTGGGCCTCATGGCCCGCCGGATCAAGAGCGCGGCCCATCAAGTGGCCGGCGGCGTGCAGGGCCTCTCCCTCAGCGCGGATCGCGTGAGCGGAACGACCCAGCAGCTGGCCCGCAGCACCTTCACCCAGCGCCAGGCGGCGGAGCAGGTGGCTTCCGCGATGCTCCAGTTGAACGCCTCCGTCCAGGAGGTGGAGGATACGCTCCAAGCCCTCCGGGGAGAGGGCCGGCGCGCGGTCGACCTGGCCCGCGAGGCCCATGCCCTGGGCCTCGAAGCCCGCACCCTCGTCGCAGGAATCCGCGAGCGGTCGGATCGGGCCGTGCAGGCCTCCGCCGTGATTTCGGATCTGGGGCGGCGCCTCAGCCAGGCCCTCGTGAACGTGCCCTCCGAGGGCATCCGGCGGGCCCTGGAGCGGAGCATCCAGGCCTCCGAGGCGGCGGCCGTCCTGGCCAAGGAAAATGGCGTGGCGGTCACCGAAGGCGGGGGCCGGCTGGAGGATCTCGCGACGGCCCTGGAGGGCACGTTGAAAGCCCTGGCCACCGTGGACACCCTCACCCATGAAATAGGAATGGTGGCCCGGGACCAGGCCGCCGCCAGCCGCGAGGTCTCCCAGCGCATGCAGGATGCCTCCCGGGGCACGGGCGAGGTGCAGCTGGCCGCCGCGCAGCTGGCCAACACGATACCCGAGGTGCACCTCACGGCCCAGGAACTCGCGAGCGTGGCCGAAGGCCTCGCCACCACGGCGGACGCCTTCACGCTGGCCTGAACTACCCCTCCCAGCTCACCCAGCCCGCCCGCCCGGGGATCTCCTGACGGCCCATGGCCTTCGCCGGTGGATTCGCCGCCTTCAGCTCGGGCACCCACTCCGCGTGGGTGCGGGCCACGACGCCGCGATCGTTGAGGCCGCCGAGGAAGGCGTCGAAGGTGCCGTGCAGGGCGCCGCCTTCGACTTCCGTGTGGAGGGCGTAGACGTTTAGCGCGTCCTCCCGCACGAGGTTCCACACCTCGCGGTTCACGTCCTCCCCCGTGCGGCCGTCCAGGCCCCACAGCTCGTCCAGGGTGGGCAGCGTGGTGGGCACTTGCAGGGTCTTGAGGGTCTTGCCGTTCACGATGGGGTAGAAGGGCTCGAAGCCGCGGCAGTCGCCAGCGTAGTCCATGCCGTACTGCTCCTGGATCTCCAGGGTGGCGTCGTTGCTGCGCCAGGCGGGACTCACGGCGCCCTGGGCGGGATGTCCGAAGATGTCCGCGAAGGCTTTGTGGGCGTCGCGATACCAGGCCTCCAGCCACGCCCGGGACTTGCGATCCAGCAGGTCGTGATACTGCACATGGTCCCAGGCGTGGATGCCCACTTCGTGGCCCGCGGCGGCGGCCAGCTTCATCTCCCCGGCGGCCCTCTTCCAGATGATGGGCGCCGGCAGCAGGGTGCCGTACATCATCGTCTTGAAGCCGTAGAGCTTGCCGGGGTTCGTGCGGCGCATCTTCTCCAGGAAGCCCTTGCGGAAAATGCGGCGGATGGCCTTGCCGCTGTTGTCCGGCCCGAAGCTGAAGTAGAAGCTCGCCCGCATGCGGTGCTTTTCCAGCAGCCGGAGCAGCGTGGGGATGCCCGTGAGGGATCCCTCCAGGGTGTCGACGTCTACGCGGAGGGAGATGGATTTCATGGGAGAAGTTTGACAGGTCAGGATCGATACAGGCTCTTCGGGCCGACCAGCCCATAGGCCAGCGCCCCCACCACGAGAATGGGCGCGGCGAAGGGGGCGCCGAAGAGCTCCACGCCGAGGAGCAGGCTCGTCAGGGGCGTGTGGGAGGCGGCGCCGAACAAGGTGACGAAGCCGACCGCTCCGAGGAAGGGCGCGGGCAGGCCCAGCGGGCTCGCGACAGCGGCACCCAGTAGCGCGCCGCTCACGAAGAGGGGCGTCACCTCGCCACCCTTGAAGCCCCAACCCAGGCACCAGGCCGTGAGGACCAGCTTGAGGGCGAAGGCGAGGGAGGGCACCGTGGCGCCCTCGAAGATCCTGGGCAGCCACTCGGTGCCCAGGTTGAGGTGCTCTGACGCGAAGAGGGGAGCCAGGAGGGCGAAGGCCGCCCCCCCGACCAGGGGCCGGACCCACCACGCGAAGCGGCTCCGCGTCCAAGCGGCGAGCCCGTGGCTGGCATGCACGTAGGCCCAGGCGACGCCCGCCACCAGGGGCGCGAAGGCCAGCAGCTTCAGCCAGACGAGGCCCGTGAGACCGGGTGGGATCGCGATCCATGGCGCATGTTGAACGCCGCAGGCCAGCGCGATCCGATCCCCCACGAGGCTGGAGGCGAGGCAAATCAGGAGCGCCTCGGTGCGGAGCCCGCCCCGGCCCACCACCTCCAGACCGAACATTCCACCGGCCAGCGGCGTACCGAACACGGCCCCGAAGCCGCCCGCGAGTCCCGCCTGGAGGAGCAGGCGCTGGCGGGTGCGCGTGAGCCGCAACCAGGCGCCGAGCCGCCCTCGCGCCTTGGCCAGCGTCCGTCCCAAGGAGGCGCCCATCTGCACGGCCGTGCCCTCGCGGCCCACGGAGGCACCGCCCAGGTGGGCGAGGAGGGTCCCCATGAGGACGAGGGGCGCCATGCGGCTGGGCACCTGACCGCGCCATTCGGTGACCTCGTCCAACACGAGCGCCGTGCCGCCCTCCGCCGCGCCACCCCAGCGGCGGTAGATCCAGGCGCCGAGGAGACCGAGCAGCGGCAAGGCGACGAGCAGGGCCGGGTGCGCCTTGCGGAGGCCGATGGAAAGTCCGAGCAGGTGCAGAAAGCCCGCCGCCGCGCCGCCGCAGAGGAGGCCGACCAGGGAGCCCATGACGAGGTCCCAGACGATGCGGTTGATTCGGGCGCGGAGGCTCAACATGGCTAAGACTCCGACCGGTCGAGCCTAGAAACGGCAGGTCGGCATAGGACCGAGGTACGGCCGAAATGGGCAATCCAATCTACCGGAGGCTTTCTCTCGTCGGCGCTCACCGTACTCACTGGCTTTTTTTTATCCGGCCGGCGAGGGCCAATGAGGACGGTAAGAAGAAGTGAGGCCCTCGGCCATGAATTCTTTGCCTTGCAGATCGCCCCGCCGACGGCCGAAAAGACCTGAACGCCTGCCGGCCTCCAGGATCCAGACGCGAGGGCAAAAGAAAACCAGTGATGAACAGTGATGAACGGTGATGAACAGGGATGGCCAGTTGATGTGCCATCACCGTTCATCACTGTTCATCACCGGTTGATCTTTTTTCATCGGCATCGTCTCAGTTCCCCAGGTACGTGAACCACATATACACGCCCAGCCACTCGGCCTCATAGCCGTCCGGCAACCTCGGCAGCCGGGCGCGCTTGACGGCCATGCGGGCGCTCTCGTCCAAGGCCGCCTGGCCGCTCTCGCTCACGAGCTTGGGCTCGCCCGCGAGGCCGCCGTCGCGGCGGATGCGGAAGTAGACCTGAACGCGGCCCTGCTGGCCGCCCATGCGGTTCCAATTGGCGGTGATCTGGGCCTGCACCTGCTGCAGATACCACGTGAAGGGGAAGGTGCCGCCCTCCGTGCCGCCGATGAGGCCCACGCCGCCTTGGGCACTGTCGGTGGCCCTCAGGCCGGGTACCGGCGTGCCCATGCCGATGCCCCCCGCGTTGCCGCTCCCGGCGGCGCCGCCCTGGGGCACGGGCGCGGGCGTGGGGCTCTTGGCGGCGGTGGTGTTCGTGCCCTTGCTCGCGGCATCGGGATTGTCGCCCTTGATGGCCCCCTTGGTGACGCGGCTGGCGAAGGGATCCGGCTGGGTGAGGGCGCCGGGCGTGGCCTCCTTGCGCTCGGGAGCCACCTCGTCGGCCCGGCGCAACCGCTGCCCCTTCTCCTCGCCGGCCTCCGTGCCGGCCGCGCCGCCGCTGGGGCCCGCCGCAGCCGCGGGCAGGTTCACCCAGGTGACCTTCATGGGCTCGGGTTCCGCGGTGCGGGCCGTCGGCCACAGAATCACGGCGAAGGGGAGCAGGTGCAGCCCCAGGGCCACCGCCAGGCCCAAGCCGAAGGGCGTCTCGCCCTGGTGGGACCGCTGGCGCAGGAAGGCCTGCAGATCCTGGCTCAAGGGGCCTCCGGAGCCTTCGATGGCGCGGGCGCGGTCACGAACCCCACCTGGGTGAAGCCCGCCTCGCGAATGGCGTCCACGACTTGAATCACGCGGCCATAGGGCACGGCGGCATCGGAGCGCACCATCACGGGCCGCTTGGGGCCCTCCCCCGCCCTCTTCTTGAGCAGGTTCTGCAGGGTGGGCAGGGCCACGAATTTTTCCCCGAACTGGATCCGGCCATCGTTCACCAGGGTCACCGTGAGGGCCTCGCTCTCCAGGTTCCGCCCCGTGCGGCTCTCGGGCAAGTTCACATCCACGCCCGTGGTGAGCATGGGCGCCGCCACCATGAAGATGATGAGGAGCACGAGCATCACGTCGATGAGGGGCGTCATGTTGATGTCGGCCATGGCGCCGCGCTTGGATCCGGGGTTGAAGGCCACAGGTACTCCCTGCCTACAGGGTAGCTTCGAAAATCAATTCCCCTCCAGTCCCACCGATGAGCCCTTCGTCCATGAGTGCCTTGATGACTCCGCCCGCAGACGCCACCGCCTTCGCGGGGTGGATGGCCATGGCCGCCCTCGCGGGCGCCCTGAGCGCCCTGGCCCTCTTCCTGCTCTGGCTTTCCCGCCGGGAACGCAAGGGGCTCGAACGAGACGTGGCCGAGCGCACCTCAGAGCTGGTGGCCGTGAATACGCAGCTCATGATCGCCATGGAGCAGGCCCAGACGGCCTCCAAGGCCAAGAGCGCCTTCCTCGCCAACATGAGCCACGAGCTGCGCACGCCGCTCAACGCCATCCTCCTCTACAGCGAACTCTCGGCGGAGGATGCCCGGGACCGGGGGGACGATGCCCTCGTCAACGACCTTGGCAAGATCCAGGGCGCGGGCCGGCACCTCCTCTCCATGATCGACGACGTGCTGGATCTAGCCCGCATCGAGGCCGGCCGAATGACCCTCCATCCAGAGCCGACGGATCTCCATGCCCTCCTCGTGGACTTGGCCGAGCAGCTGAAGGCCGTCGTCAACAAGAAGGGCAACCGCTTCGAATTGAGCATCGATCCCTTCCTCGGCACGCACACCATCGATGGGGGCAAGGTCCGCCAGATCGTCGTGAACCTCGTTTCCAACGCGGCCAAGTTCACGGAAGGCGGCGAGGTCGCGCTCGCGGCGGAGCGCCCCCAGGGCCTGCTGCGGATCCGGGTGCGCGACACGGGGATCGGTCTCGACGCCGAGCAGGCCCAACGCCTGTTCCAGGCCTTCTCCCAAGGAGACGAGGGCACGGCCAAAAAGCATGGCGGCGCCGGCCTCGGGCTGGCGCTGGCCCAGAGGCTGGTGGAGTTCATGGGCGGCGAGCTGGGCGTCGAGAGCGAGCCCGGACGCGGCGCCGTCTTCACGGTCGATCTGCCCCTCGGCGAGCGCAACGAAGCGCCGGCCCCCCGCCCCCTCGCCTCCCTGCCCACCAAGGCCAAGGCCCTCGTCATCGACGATGATCCCCTCATGCGGGACTTGCTCGTGCGGGCCCTCACCCGTGAAGGCCTTTGGGTGGGGAGCGCCGCCAACGGCGAGGAGGGCCTCGCCCTCGCCCGGGCCCTCAGCCCCGATATCATCACCCTCGACCTGCTCATGGAGGGCATGGACGGATACGAGGTGCTCGCGAACCTCAAGCGGGACCCCGCCACCGCGGGGATCCCCGTCGTGCTCGTCTCCATGACGAACGACCGGGCCCGGGGCTTCGCCATGGGCGCCGCGGAATTTCTCCAAAAGCCCGTATCCCAGGCGGATCTCTCCAACCTGCTCGAGCGCTTCCGCAAGGGTGCCCCGCCCCATCAGGTGCTGGTGGTGGAGGACGAAGGGATCATCCGCGCCGGCCTCGTGGAGATCATCCGCCGATCCGGGTGGACCCCCTTGGAAGCCCCCGATGGGGAGACGGCCCTGGACCTTTTGAAAGAGCACACGCCAGACCTCGTGCTGTTGGATCTGATGCTCCCCGGCCTGGATGGCTTCGGCCTCGTGGCGGAGTTTCAAAAGGACGCCCGGTGGCGGAGCATCCCCGTGGTCGTGCTTTCCTCCAAGGACCCCACTCCGGAGGAACGGAAAAAACTGGAGGTGCCCCAGGTGCACCGCATCCTCCGGAAGGGCGCCCAAGGACGCTCCGAACTCATGGCCCTCGTGCGGGAACTGGTGCAAGGGAAGCTTCATGGATAGAAGCGCGATAGCCTGAGGGCATGCGCCTCATCATCGCCGAGAAACCCAGCATGGGCCGGGCCATCGCCCAGGCCCTGGGCCTGAAGGGCTCCGGCCGCAACGCCATCACCGGTGAGGGCCTCGCCGTCACCTGGTGCGTGGGCCATCTGGTGGAGGCCCTGCAGCCCGAGGGCTATGACCCCGCCCTCAAGGCTTGGCGCATGGACGTGCTCCCCATCGTTCCCGAGGCCTTCCAGTACGTCCCCATCGAGCGGACGAAGGATCAGTACGACACCGTGTCCGGCTGGCTCAACCGCAAGGAGGTCACGGAGGTCGTGAACGCCACGGACGCCGGGCGGGAGGGCGAGCTCATCTTCGACCTCGTCTACCGCCTCAGTGGCAGCACCAAGCCCGTGAAGCGCCTCTGGACGAGCAGCCTCACGGAAGAGGCCATCCGCGAGGCCTTCGGCAAGATGAAGCCCGGCGAGGCCTATGAAGGCCTGAGGGACGCGGCCCGCAGCCGGCAGGAATCGGATTGGCTCGTAGGCATCAACGCCACCCGCGCCCAGACCCTGCTCATGCGTCGGGCCGGGGGCGAGGGCGTGTACAGCGTCGGCCGGGTGCAGACGCCCACCCTCGCGATTCTGGTGAATCGCGAGCTGGAGCTGCGGGATTTTAGACCCCAGACCTTTTGGGTTCTTTGGGGCCGGTTCCAAGTTCCTGACGGAACTTGGAAGGGAAAATGGCAAAAGATCGCCGACGGCGAGACCCTGGAGCGGTTCAAGTCCGAAGCCGAAGCCAGGGCGCTCGCGGAGAAGCTCGCGGGCCACGGCGCCAAGGTGGCCAGCGTCCTGGCCAAGACGGAAAAGAAGGCCCCGGAGCTGCTCTACGACCTCACGGCCCTCCAAAAGGCAGGCAACCAGCGCTTCGGCTGGAGCGCCGAGCGCACGCTGGAGATCGCCCAGAGCCTCTATGAGAAGAAGGTGCTCAGCTATCCCCGCACGGCGAGCCGCCACCTCACGAAGGCGGATGTGGCCAAGGCGCCTCGCTGGATCAAGGCCCTGGCCGACGGCCAGTTCAACGAACTCGCGCCCTTCATCCAGGATCTGCGCACGCGATGGCCCGTGGAGCTGGGTAAGCGGTTCGTCGACGATAGCCAGGTGGAGGACCACAGCGCCCTCGTGCCCACGGAGGTGCCCGCCCAGGGGCTCCACGGCGACGAGGCCGCCCTCTACCTCCTCGTGGCCCGCCGCTTCCTCGCCGCCCACTGGCCCGACCGCATCGTGGCCCGCACCACCGTGCTGACGGAGATCGAGAGCGAGGCCTTCAAGGCCACGGGCTCCGTCATGAAACAGCTGGGCTGGGCCGAAGTGGATCCCCCCCAGCGCAAGGCCCCCAAAGGCGTTGCTCCGGACCCAGACACCGACGACTCCCCGGAGCCCGGAGCCCGGAGCCCGGAGCCGTCCTCCGACGACGAGGAGGAGGACCAAGGCCTCCCCCCCCTCAAGAAGGGCCAACCCGCCAACGTGCTGGGCTTCGACCCCAAGGAGGGCAAGACTTCGGCACCCAAGCGGCTATCCGAGGCGGACCTGCTGGGCGCCATGCAGGGGGCCGGCCGCTTCGTGGATGACGAAGCCCTCAAGGGCGCCCTCAAGGATCGCGGCCTCGGCACCCCCGCCACCCGCGCCTCCATCATCGAGACCCTCCTCCAGCGCGGCTACGCCGAGCGCAAGCGCACGGCCCTCGTCCCCACGGAGAAGGGCATCGCCCTCATCCAATCCATCCCCGACGAGCGCATCAAGAGCCCCCAGCTCACGGGCGAGTGGGAGGCCAAGCTGGAGGCCATGCGCCGGGGCGAGGCCCAGCGCGATGGCTTCATGGACGAGATCAAGGGCTTCGTGCGCGATCTCATCCAGACCCTTCGGGGCTCCGCCCCGAAGGGGGTGAAAAAGCCCGTGACGGGGCCGGAAATCGGGGAATGTCCGCGCTGCCATTCGACGCTGCGGTTGAGAACATGGGAAACCCGCACCTACGCCCGCTGTGATGGATCCAAGGATTCAGAGTGTCCCGTGGCTTTCGACTGCGACGACCAGGGCGCGCCCCTGCTCCGCTGCGAGGCCTGCCAAGGCCCCGTTCGCGAAGAGAAATCCGGCCGCAAGGTCTGCGTCGCCTGCAACCGCGAACAGGGCCTCAACGCCCCCCTGCCCACCCCCTGCCCCACCTGCGGCAATCCCCGGCGCGTCATCCCCAGCACCCGCAAGGGGCAATGGTTCCTAAGGTGCGGGGAGTGTGGCATCAGCGAAGCTGCAGGTGCCTAAAAAGCGTTAACCGCGAATGACGCCAATGCTCGCGAATGAAAAACAACGAATCTCGAAGGGCTGCATCGGCCATTCGCGGAAATTCGCGTCACTCGCGGTTAAATATCAATTCCGCGCTTCCAACTCCCGCTTCAGCGCTTCGAGCTTGGTGAGGGTGCATCCGCCCTTTTCGCAGCCGTCGCAACCGCCGCCGCACTCGCCGTTCACGAGGCCGCGCAGGAATCCGCGCCCGAACCAGGCGGCCGAGAGGGCCACCAGCGTCAGCACGATTCCCATTTGCAGCGTCATTGGAACTCCTAGCGCATACCCATCATACGGCCAACGAGGACGGTGCCCCAGCTCAGCAGCCAGCCCAGCGCCGAGCCGTAGACGATGGTGAAAAACGCCCAAGCCCAGCTTCCCGTCTCACGCTGGATCATGATCACGGTGCCGATGCAGGGCGTGTAGATGAGGATGAAGACCATGAAGGCCAAGGCCGTGAGGGGGGTGAGGCCCGCGTGGTCCCGCAACGCCACCTGCAGCGGGCTGAGCCTTTCCCCCTCCTTGGGCTCATCGCTGGCGCCGTGGATCACGCCCATGGTGGAGACGACGATTTCCTTGGCGACGAAGCCCGCCGTGAGGGCGATGACGTCCTTCCAGGCCTCGGTACGGGTGCGGTCTGGATCCAGGATGGGCCGGAGGGTGGGCTCCAGCACGCGGCCGAAGCGGGCGGCGAGGCTGGTGTTGACGATTCGGCTCTCGTGGGCGAGGCGCAGTTCGGCCAGCTTCCCGTCCTTCTCCCCTTGCGGGATCTGCAGCGCCTGCACCGTCTGCTGGTTCCGGAGCAGCTCGGCGGACCACTCGCGATTGGCGATGCCGGGGTAGCGGCTCATGAACCACACGAGGGTGGCGCCCGCGAAGATCGTGGTGCCCGCCCTCTTGAGGAAGACGCTGCCCTTCTCCCACATGTGGATGGCCGTCGTCTTGGCCACGGGCAGGCGGTAGGGCGGCAGCTCCATCACGAAGGGCGCCGTCTCCGCGCTGAAGAGCGTGCTGCGCAACAGGCGGCCCATGAGCATGGCGAGGCCGAGGCCCAGGAAGTGCATGGCGACGATGGCGAGGCCCGCCTTCACGGGCGTGAAGAAGGTGCCCGCGATGACGATGTACACCTGCAGGCGGGCGGAGCAGCTCACCAGCGGCGTGACGAGGATCGTGATCAGGCGGTCCGTCTTCGACTCGATGGTGCGCGTGGCCTGGATGGCGGGCACGTTGCAGCCGGAGCCCATGATGA
>CAYWDR010000040.1:0-19073 GCA_964457075.1 uncultured Solibacteraceae bacterium | reverse complement strand
GGGCCTCAGGTTAGGTTTTGCACCTCCATTCAGTTGATCGTGCCGATCGCACGGGACGCTCCGGTCGGCCTGCGGCCTCCCTCCGCGTCCCCTACCGGCTGGGTTTCTTCCTTCTTGGTCATGCGCACCTCTCAGGGGATTGTCCCCAAATGGGTGTCCAAAGAATTTCCGGGGCGGGGGAATTCCTCCTTGACCTTGTCGTAAATGCGAACGAAGTCGAGTGAGGGGGATTCTTTCCGGAGATCGAGCATCCACATGTAGCCTGGCCTGCCGTAAACCAGGATCAGGAAGGCATTGGATCGCATGACAAAAGACGGAGAGAGGAACAGATCCATATACCTCTCGCTGACCCCGAAATAATTAGCGGGTCGAGGCCCCGCCTTCGGGACACCCCAGGATTCCTTCAGTCCCATATCCAAAAGCCGTTCGAGGATCAGTTCCTTTTTCTCGTTTCGTTTCGCGAGGGCGAAGCGGGAGTTCTTCCCATCCAACTCGATTCGAGTGAACGCCACCAGCAGAAAGCGATCGTTTCCCAGGTGGTGGATCGAGTCGACATCGAGAGAAGAAGTGAGTTTGATCCACCCTTCCAGAGTCCAGCTTTGCCCATCCTTGCTTGAAAAGATTCTCTTCTCTGGCTTGTCCTTCTCCCTCGCGGAGAGCAACTTGTTATTCGCCCAAAAAATGCCTTTTGAATAATCAACCAGTTCATTCAACCCACCGATTTCAATCCTTTTTGGTTTCTCCTTCTTCCTCGAGTCCACGATGTTGATGGAGTGGTCAAAAGGGTCGTAGGAGACGAGGCTGTGGGCTTCCCAAAAGTAGGCTCGGCGTTCTTCCAAGGGAAAGGTCGTCTGAGCGGCCAAAGGCAGAGACAGGAAGGAAAGGAAGGCATAGACAGCAGCATCTCTGCCTCGAATCACGATTGTCATGTTTGTGTATGAATTCATCACAGGCCAAGCTAAGCGTGCCTTCCTAACCGTCAACCAGGAGAGAGTTGTGTCAGACCTGACAAACTTGGCCTTTCCAACAGGCGAGAGCGGAATGGGATTCTATTTCGGATGGGGGTTGAATATAACGATCGTTCGTTTTATTATGGTTCCCCTGGAGGGTCCATGACCCCAACGTGCACCAAGGGACAGCTCACCCGCTCGGCCATCCTCGGTGAAGCCATGCAGATGGCCTCCATCCAGGGTCTGGAGGGGATCAGCATCGGCCAGCTGGCCGAGGCCACGTGCATGAGCAAGGCGGGCCTCTTCGCCCACTTCGGGTCCAAGGAGGGCCTCCAGCTGGCCGTCGTCCAGGCGGCCCGCGAGCTGTTCGTCCAGCAGGCCCTGGCCCCGGCCCTTCAGGCGCCCCGGGGTCTGCCCCGCCTCTGCGCCCTCTGCCACCACTGGCTGGAATACGCGGAGCGGGAGGTGTTTCGCGGGGGGTGCTTCTTCGCGGGGGCGGCCACGGAGTTCGATGGACGGCCCGGCGCCGTGCGGGATCTGCTCGCTTCGATCTTCGAGGCCTGGCAGCACACGCTCGTGCGGCTCGTCATCGAGGCTCGCCTAAGTGGCGAACTCGCCGAAAAGGCCGACCCTGAACTCCTCGCCTTCGAGTTCCAGGCCCTCATGATCGGAGCCAACAACGCCTTTCAGCTGCACCGGGACGCCTCCGCCTTCGCCCTCGCCCGCCGGGCCCTCAGGGAACGGCTTAAGCCCCTCCTCGCGCCCGGGCTCAGCCTGGCCCCCCTCTGAGGCTTTCATGATCCGCAACGTCCACTCCCGCGAATACGAGGCCCCTCCCGAAGCCGCCGAGGCCCTCCTGTCCACCCTCGGCGGTGAAGAGGATCGCCTCTGGCCCGCCTTCCGATGGCCCGCCATGCGCTTCAAGGGGCCCCGTGAACCGGGCCAGGCCGGTGGCCACGGCCCCATCCGCTACACCATCGAGGCCTGGGAACCCCGCTTCGCCCGCTTCCGCTTCACGGCCCCCAAGGGCTTCCATGGACACCATCAATTCCGGATCGAAGCGCTCCCGGGCGGGAGGATCCGGCTCTCCCACGAGGTGGAGATGGAGGCCCAGGGAAGGGCCTACCTCACGTGGGCCCTTGGCATCCGCTGGCTCCACGATGCGCTATTGGAAGATGCCTTGGACCGGGCCTCGGGGATCTTGGGGCATGCACTTCCACCTCGGCCCTTGGGCTTGTGGGTGCGTTTCCTCCGCCGGGCCCTCCAGGGGAGGCGCCTTTGAGCGCCAAGCTCGGACTGGTAAGGAGGACGGTCGCCTTACTGGAGCGGTTCCAACCGGCATGGACGCCCCGCCTCACGGAAACCCTCTTTCTCACGCCTCCCCGGCACCGCCCTTCTGATCGGGAGCGGGAGTCCCTGCGCCATATGACGCCCCTCCGGATTCCCTATGGCGCGGGATTCCTCCAGGCCCATAGCCGGGGCACGGGCCCCCTCGTCCTCCTGCTCCACGGCTGGGGCGGCCGGGGCGGGCAGCTGCGCGCCTTCGCCGCGGCCCTCGCCGATGCGGATTTCCGGGCCGTGATCCTCGACGCCCCCGCCCACGGCGACAGCCCCGGAAGACGGGCCAGCATCCCCGAGTTCGCCCAGGCCCTGAAGGCCGCCGAAGCCCACTTGGGGCCCCTCCACGGGATCGTGGGCCACTCCCTGGGAGGCATCTCCACCCTCGCCGCCCTGGCCGAGGGCCTCGACGCCCGCCGGGCCGTGGTGGTGGCCGCCCCCGCCCATCCCCGCCGCTACTACCGCCTCCTGCTGGAACATCTCGGCCTTCCGCCCGCCCGCTGGGCCCAGCTTGAGGCCGCCTTCGAAGGTCGCGTGGGCCGCACCTGGGACGAGGTGGAGGCCCCAGCCCTCGCCCGCCGCCTGAGCACCCCCCTGCTCGTCATCCATGACGCCGGAGACCGCGAGGTGCCTCTGCATGAAGCCGAAGCCACCGCCGCCGCCCAGCCCGGCACGAAGCTCCTCACCACCACGGGCCTCGGCCACCGCCGCATCCTCAAGGATCCCGGCGTAATTAACGCAGTCGTCCGCTTTATGGGCGGCGTGCCCTGTGGGGCCGGAAAGTTGGAAGCGGAACTGGCGTGTCCGGATCTGCGCAATTAACCCCGGAGCACTAGGGTCACTGACACCACGTCGCCATGCCGCTTGGCCCCGCGCACCCTCGACGGCACCGCGAGCAGCGCACGCCCCGTCTTCTCTCGCCACACGCTGGTCTCCCAAGTCTTTCCGTCCACCGTGGCCATCACGGGGATTCGGCCCCAGGCCAAGCCCGCCGGCAGGGGAACCTCTGGAGGCACCGGGGCGAAGGTCCACCCACCGGGTGCCTCGTAACGAAAAAGCACGGCGGTGAAAGTCCACGTGCCATTCATGGGCATCTCCATCAATACCAGGCCCAGCGGAGCCCGCCGGGGAGCTCGAAAGCCGCCCATTCCACGTGCAGCACCCGGCGCGGTGCGAGGTCCTCCGGCACCTCCGAGGCATGTAGGAGCAGGGGGTTCATCGCCAACACGGCTCCGCGTTGTGCAGGCACGGCTTCCGGGGCGCGACCCTCGCCCAGATGGGAGCGGGAGCGCACGAGCAGCGGTCCCTGGCCCAGCTCAGAATCGTCCAGATGGATGCGTAGAGTGCGGATGCGCCCCACGAGGTCCAGGGGCGCCTGCACCTGGTAGAAGGGGCCCTTCGCGATCCAGCCATCGAAGCCGGGCACCTCCTCCGGCTCGGCCACAGCAAAGGTGGTGTCGCGGTGCCAGTCGATGGCCCAAGCCTGCCCTTCTCCCTTAGCCATCAGTAGGGCGCGCACAGGCCGGGACCCGGGGCCGAGAAGGCTCTGCATCACCTGGGGAAGGTCGGTGGAGGCGAGCCATTCGTTCAAGGGAGCCAGGGGTACCGGGCGGCGGGAGGGTGTGACCAGTAGCGGAATTCGGTCGATGAGGTCTTCCAACTGCGGCTCGGAAAGCCGCTGGGGCAGCCAGGCCCAGCCCTCCCGCTCCAGATCCTCAGCGAAGCCCATAGGTCTTGCGAAGCATGCGCTCCCATAGGAAGGCGGGAAGGAGGGCCTTGGCCTTGGGGGCCCAGAAGGCGTCCTTGCCGATGGAGAGGCGGCGCGGGGGGTTCGGGCGGGAGAGGGCTTCGGCGATGCGGTCGGCGCAGCGGGCGGGGTCCATGGCGTGGGCCTCGCTCAGCTCCTTCCGCTTCTCGACGTAGCGCCGGAGGATGGCCTCGAAGCGGGTGCCCTTGGCGCGTTCCGGCAGGTCCCCCCACTCGCGGGTGAGGGTCTCCCGGAACTCGGAGCGGATGGCGCCGGGCTCCACGAGAAGCACGGGGATCTCGTCGCCGATCTCCAGGCGCAGGGTCTCCGCGAGGGCGATGACGGCGTGCTTGCTGGCGTTGTAGGCCCCCGCCAGGGGAATGGAGAGGCGGCCCAGCAGGGAGGCCACCTGCACCACGCGGCCCTCGCCCCGGGCCGCCTTCTCTCGGATGAGCGGAAGGAAGGCGCGGGTGACGGCGTGGAGGCCGATGACGTTCGTCTCGAACTGGCGGCGCAGCTCGTCCTCCGTGAGCAGCTCCAGGGGCCCGATTTGCCCGTAGCCCGCGTTGTTCACGAGCCCGATCAGGCGGAGGGGCCGGCAGGCCTCCACGGCGGCGGCGATGGAGGCGGAATCGCAGACGTCCAGCGGCAGCGTCTGGAGATCCTCTCCAGGGGGAAGCCCGGCCAGCGCCGGGACCTTCCGGGCCGTGGCCACCACGCCCCAGCCGCGCTGGCGCAGGGCCCCCACGAGATGGCGCCCGATGCCCGTGGAGCAGCCGGTGATGAGGATCCAGGGGCGATCCGTCAACGCTTCCTCAGATTGGAGAGGAACTCCGTGATGGCCTGGTTCACGAGCCGCGGTTCGTCCCACATGACCCAGTGCTTCACGCCCGCCAGACGCACCACCTGGAGCGTCTTGAAGGGCCCGTAGCCCGCGGCCCGGGCCTCCGTCTCGGGGTGGGTGCCGCCGGGCAGGAGGATGGGCGAGGCCACGAGCAGGACGGGGCAAAGCACCCGGCCGGCGTCCGCCGCGTTGGAGGCCATGCGGCCCCGCATGTAGCCCGCCAGCACGGAGCCGGGGATGCGCGCCGCTTCCGCGGCGACCCGATCCAGCTGCTCCGGCGAGGCGGCGAAACGCCCGTAGCGGGCGCGGAAGGTGCCTTCCACGTCCGCCTCCAAGGCCTTGGCGAGGGAATCCGCCATCACGCCCTCCATGGGCAGCAGCGGCGCATCCAAGAGCACGAGCCCCCTTACGCTTTCGCCGTGGCGGCTGGCCATGCGCAATCCCACGAGGCCGCCCATGCTGTGGGCCACCACGACGAAGGGCCCCTCCAATTCCTGGCGTCCCAGCTTCGCGACGCTATCGGCCACGGCACCGAAATCCACCTGCCCCGGCGGCAGGGCCGGGCTTTCGCCGCAGCCCGGCAGATCCACCGCCAGCACCGTGTGCTTGGCCGAGAGCGCCTTCGCGGTGTCCTTCCAGACCTCGCGATTCCCGGCGAATCCGTGGACGAGAAGGAGGCCCGGGCCCTTGCCGGACTTGGTGAAGGCGAGATCCGGCGCCTGCCCTTGGAGCGGATTCGACGCGGTGGGCAGGATCAAAAGCAGGGCCAGCAATAGCCGCATGGCGTCTCCGGGGATCGAATCCCCAGCGTAGCGCCGCCGGGCGGACTCACGGAGGAACGGCCGGGAATCATTCCCCCTTGACGGGAGATGAGGGGGGTCAGTAGATTTCATAACTGAGACTCAATCTCTCTACTGGAGCATTATGACCCCCCTCTCCCTCCTTTATCTCCTAGCCGCCGGCGCCCTGGTTCGAGGTGACGAGCCTGCCAAGGCCAAGGAGGAAACCCCCAAGGTGCCCAGTGCCACCGTGGTGGTGGCCACCAAGACGGAGCGCCTGGATCAGGAGACCCCCGCCACCGTCACGGCGCTGGATCAGGAGGCCATGGAAGCCCGTCAGGCTCAGCGCCTTCCCGACTTGGTCCGGTATGAACCGGGGCTTTCCGTGGGGCGCAAGCCGGATCGGCAGGGAGCCACCAGCTTCAATATCCGGGGGATCGATGAGAACCGGGTGCTGGTCCTGGTGGATGGCGTGAAGGTTCCGGACGGCCCCGCCAGCGGCCACAGTTTCAGCCGCGATCTGGTGGATCTGGGAGCCCTGAAACGGGTCGAGATCCTGCGGGGCCCCGGCAGCGCCCTCTTCGGCAGCGACGCGTTGGGCGGCGTGGTGAGCTACACGACGAAGGACGCCTCCGAGCTGCTGGCTCAGGGCTCCACCTTCGGCGGAGGCTTCCGGACCTCCTTCGACGGGGCGGATCGCAGCCAGGGCGCCACGGCTACGGCCGCCGGCCGCCAGGGCTCCTGGGATGGCCTCGTCCTGGCCACCCGCCGCGAGGGCCATGAACTCACGCCCGCCCTCGGCGGCGCCAACCCGCTGGATATCCGCACCACGGATCTCCTGGGCAAGATGTCCTACCGCCGGGACGTCCACACGTTCCGGTTCCAGGCGGGCGCCCTGCGCCGGGAGACGGAAGCCCGCCTCCTCAGCTCCGAAGGCAGCTTCAACTTCGGCCCCTCCCCGACCCTCATCTCCGGCGCTCACGGCGAGGATGAGCAGCGGCGTTCCCAGTTTTCCTTCATCCATCAGTGGGAGGATGCGAGCCGCGTCTTCGAAAGGGTGGAAACCCGCGTCTACCGCCAGGAGGCCCGCACCGACGAGCGCTCCTCCGAGCGGCGGACCACCTCCGGAGTCCAGAGGGATCGCGAGGGCCTTTCCCGCTTCGAGCAGGGGATCACGGGCCTCTCCATCCAGGGCGAGGCCCGGGCCCTCGGTGAAGCCTCCGCGCACCGTCTCACCCTGGGCCTGGATGCCAGCCGCACGGACACGAGCCGCCCCCGGTGGAAGACGGAGACCAACCGGGCCACCGGCACATCGAGCACCACCGTCGGCGGTGAAAGCTTCCCCAACAAGGTCTTCCCCGATACCACCACCGATCGCATCGGCCTTTACGTCCAGGACGAATGGGCTCTGGGGGAGCGGTGGTCCCTCATCCCCGGCCTTCGCTGGGATCGCACCCGCATGAGCCCCCGGCCCGACGCGGAATCCGATCGCAGCAACACCCTCGGAGCCGTCGTGAAGGGCTACGATCTGAACGCCGTCAGCCCCAAGATGTCCGTCCTTTCGAAGCTGGGACGGGCCTGGTCCGCCTACGCGCAGTACGCCGAGGGCTTCCGCACGCCGCCCTATGACGACGCGAACCTCGCCTTCACGAATTTCGCCAGCCGCTACACGGTGCTGCCCAACGGCGATTTGAAATCCGAGCATAGCCGCGGCGTGGAGATCGGCGTGAAGGCCGAGGCGCAAGGCGACCGTTTCGCGTTGGCCCTCTTCCAAAACACCTACCGGGACTTCATCGACACGGTGGCGGTGGTGCCGCCTCCCGCCTCCGTGCCCGCGGGCTTCCTCGCCTTCCAATCCCGCAACCTCACCTCCGTTCGGATCCGCGGCGTGGAGGCGAAGGGCGCCTTGGGCCTGGGCGATTTCACCCTGGCCGCCAGCGCGGCCTGGGCCGAAGGGGACGATCTCGAACACGACCGCCCCTTGGATGGCGTGGAGCCGGCCAAGGCCGTGCTGGGCCTGGCCTGGCGCGCCGAGGGGGACGTCTACGGCGTCGAGGGCGTGCTCTCGGGCGTGGCCCGCAAGACCCGCACGAGCAGCCCCACCGCCTTCCGGACCCCGGGCTACGGCACCGTGGATCTGATGGCCCATTGGCGCGCCACCCGTTGGCTCAAGCTCCAAGCGGGCGTCTTCAACGCCTTCGACCGCGTGACCTGGGCCTGGAGCGACGTGCGCGGCCAACAGGAGGGGAGCGCGGTCCTATCGCGCTACACCCAGCCGGGGCGCACCTGGACCGTGAGCCTCACGGCCGCCTGGAAATAGGAGGAAGCCGTGAGCCCATCCGCCGTCCGATCCGGATCCCTTTTGGAGCCCTGCCCCCTGCGCCCCCACTGGCCCGATCTGCTCCAGGCGGCGGCCCAGCTGGGCCCCCTACAGGCCATCACGCCCAACCGGGCCGCGGCCTTGGAAGGCCCATGCTCCTTGAACCGCTTGGCTTGGCATGGGCCTTTGGCCCACCTGCTGGAACCCGGGATCGAACTCCGCATGCAGCCGGCGGCGTGGGCCCGCGCCCAGGCCACCGCCAATCCAGGGGAAACCCAGAGCCTCCAGTTCATCGATGCCCGCGGCGAGATCGCCTTCGCCCTGGGCCTCCCCCCCGAAGCCGATCCCCGGCCCTTCGCGGCCCTGGTGGAGGCCTGGCGCCTGGAGGATCGCTGCGAGCGCCGGGCCCTGCTCCACGGCGCCCCGGCCCGGCCGCGCCCCGCCGCGGATCGGGCCGCGCTCCTCCAGGCCTGGTCCGAGCTGAGGGACACGCGGGACTTCCCTATGCTCCTGGCGCGTTTCGGGCTCTCCCGCGTGGAGGCCCTCCACTTGGCCGAGGGGCGCTTCAGCGAGCCCACTGGACGGGCCACGGCGGCGCTCCTTCTGGAGATGGCCGCGGTGCGGCGCGTGCCCCTCGCGATCTTCGTGGGCAATCCGGGCTGCATCCAGATCGCCAGCGGCGGCCTGGAGACCGTCCGGTGCCAAGGCGCCTGGGTGCACGCCCAGGGCCCCGCCTTCACCCTTCGCATCAACCGGACCCACGTGGACCGGGCCTGGATCGTCACCAAGTCCTCCGCCGCCGGAACCATCCATAGCCTCGAACTCTTCGATGCCCAGGGCGAAGTCGTCGCCCAGTGCTTCGGCCACCGCGAGCCCGGCGCCCCTGAAAGCGTCGCCTGGCGCGTGCTCCTCCAAGACCTGGGAGCTCGCCTATGATCCGCCGAATCCGGATCCGTGGCGCCGCGAACCAGCTCGACTCCAGAAAGGAGGAAAACGCCGCGTGGCTGGCCCTGCTGAAGAAGCTGGCCAGCCCCGCGGCCGGAACGGCCACCGCCAGGCTCTGACCCTCAACTCCTTCAGGCCGGGCCGGGGTGGGCTTCGTCTCCCTCTTCCAAGGCCCGGCCTTCCTGCTTCCACGCGCCGTGCTCGTGGAGCCCATCCCCGGCAAACGCGCCCCCACCCAAACAAGCGACAGGGGGCATGACGGGCCGGGGTGGCCGGAGTCCGGCGCATTCGATCGGCCTTCAGGGCCGCCGCTTCAACCCCGCGAAAACCAGCCCCAACCCCAGCTGAAGCAGGCCAAGCATGAGGATAGGGCGGCCCGGATCCCGCACCACCAAGGCTTGATAGGCCGCCGGATCATTGGACGTGTCCCGGCCCGCATGGATGGAGAGGATCCCAAAACGCGCGGGGCGCAGGGGTTGGTCCGCTTCCACCAGGCCGCCGGAACGCGCCTCGCCCGCGTCGTCCAGCAGGCTGAGGGTGGCATGCAGCTGCCCGGGTTCCGGCTCGCGCTTCTTGTAGAGCAGGGCCAGGCCGCCGCCCATGAAGGCCACGGGGCGGGGCCCCTCGGGCCCCCGGGCCGCCAGCCAGCGGCGCTCCACGAGGCCCTGCTCCGGATCGAACACCTTCACCTTCGCCACGGGGTTCTCGAAGCGCGTGGCTTGAACGGGATCCGGGTGAGGCTGCCAATCCTCTTCGTAACGGGCCCGGGGAAAGATTTCCAGGGGCGTGGCGCTGAGACCCGGCTCCACGATGAAGGGCTTGCGGGGCTCCAAGGGCGCCTCCCGCAGCACCTTCCCCCCTGAGACGAGCCGGACGCGGGCATCGCCGAGCGTGAAGAGCACGAAGCGATCCACGGGGTCCTCCCCCTCCCGCACGTAGCGCAGCTCCACGCCGGGCGGGAGTGCGTCGCGCAGGTACTGGGCATAGGAGGGGTCCGCCGGTGGGTGGGCCGCCAGAAGCAGGAGGGCGCTCGCGCCGCCGGGTTGGGAGAGGCGCACCTGGAGCCAGGGATTGCGGGGCGCGGCGGAGCGGGTGCCGAAGCGGGGCTGGTGGCCGGCGCCGGGGGTGGCCACGAAATCGGGATAGAGGGCCTCCACCTTCAAGCTGAAGGAGGGCAGCTCCCAGGTGGCGCCGACGCGGGCCTCATGCTCCAGGGCCTTGCCTTGAACGGAGAGGACGAGGCGCTCCCGGACGGGGGGCCGGGCCTTCAGCGAGGCGAGGAGCCCTGCCTCGAAGCGCTCCCGGAAGACGACGGCGAAGCGGCCGCCGGGCTCGTCGAAGCGGGAGCGGCGCGGATCCCGGGCCAGGAGGAAGCCCTCCAGGGGGTTGGGCTGGCCCAGGCCCAGCATGAGGTGCAGGGCCGGGTTCTCGGGGCCCTTGGGATCGTCGGCCATGGCCCCGTTGGGGAGGCCATTGGGAATCACCATCTCCACCTTGTAGCGGTACGGGGTGCTGGGAATGCGTGCCTCGGCGCCCACCGTCCCATCCAAGGCGCGGGGTTCCCCTTCGAAGCCGCCGCGGCCGTCGGGTCGCGTATAGGCCGCGAGGCGGAAGGCGGGGGGCCGGGGATCCGTCCGCAGCGAGTCGAGTCTCAAGCGCAGGCCCCCGGCCGCGGCGAGGGCTTCGCTGGTACCGCCTACGCGGAGGTCCACGGGCACTCGCTCGCCCATGAGCCGGCCCGTGACGAGCCCCACCAGCAGCACGAGGGGAGCCAGCTGAAGGCCGCGCCGCGGCCAGCTCGGCGCGGGATCGCGCAGGGCCTGGAACCAGCCCGATAGCGACGCGAGGGCCATCACGCCGATGAACCAGGGGCTGCCCAGCCAGGCACCGGCGTGGAAGGGGGCGCGCGGGAGGGCGCCGATCCAGGCCCGCTCGCCGAGGATTCCCAGGATCGCGGCCGCAACGGCGAGGGCCAGCACGGCGCGGTGGAGGCGGGAGTCCAGCAGATGCCCGGCGAGGCCGGTGGCAGTTTCGGGTGGCGTGGTCATGGTCATAGGCTCAATCCCGTTCATTCCGTTTCTAGTAGAGAGATCCTGGATTGCCCCTGCGAAAAGCCCACCACGAAGGCACCAAGGGCGATCGGCAAGGCCATCCGGGCCTCCGGCCCAAGGTCCAGCTCTGGCTGGACCTTCCTTCGGGCGCGGCGCCGGGCGGGCCCTCGAAGGTCCGTCTGGCGCCGCACCCGAAGGGGATGGCAGGGGATGGGTCGGCATCCCTTCGTGGCCTTCGTGCGCCCGAAGGGCGGCTTCGTGCCTTCGTGGTGAAGTCTTTTCCCCTGTTGATGGGGAAGCGTTCGAATAGGCATTCTCGAATCAGTCCCCAAGCTCCTCACGGTCTCAGACGAGGGCCAGGAGCCCCACCAGATAGAAGCTCAGCTCCACGCTGAGTTCCAGCCGGTGCTTCCCCGTGGTGAAGCGCTCGTGGTAGGCCCAGAGGTAGACGAGGGGGTAGGAGGCGCAAAGCACGAGCACGAGGGCGATGAGGAAGGGGTGGCCCATGTGGCGGTTGGAGAAGGTGAGCCACACGGTGCCCATGATGAGCGTGCCCAGCAACGAGGCGAGCACGATCTTGGCGCCCCGCTTGCCGATGGCGATGGGCAGCGTTTCCTTGCCCAACACCTGATCGTTTTGCATATCGCGGATGTCGTAGATCACTGTCCGGGCGAAGGCGAGGGTGCCGATGAGGAAGAGGGCCGCGAAGGCCCGCAGGTTCCAGGGCGCGCCCTCCTGCCACACGGGCATCATCACGGTGACGGTGCCCAAGGCCGCGGCCACGACGAAATCCTTGCTGCCCGGGATGCGCCGCAGACTGAAGCCGCCGGGGGTTCGGAGCTTGTAGACGAGCCCCAGGGTCGTCGCGAAGGCCATCACGATCAACGCCTTGAAGCCCACCCATCCGGCGAGTCCCAAGGCCAGCACCATGGCGAAGAGGGCGGTTCCCACGAGGGTCGTGCGGTTGCGCTCCAGGAAGCGGGCCCGCGCGGGGCCCTTGGCGCCAAGGCCGTGGGGATCCAGGTAGGGATTGAGCAGGTACATGGACAGCACGTAGGCGGCCGTGATCACGGGGTAGGTCCAGCGCAGGGGCATGTCCAGCCAACTATGCACGCCCAGGGTCGCGAGGGCCGTGCCCAGGGCCAGGAAGGAGCTGCTTCCGAAGGCCGCCTGCACGAAGCTGCGCCACCGGCTGGGGCCATCGCCCAGCTGCTCCAGCACGTCCACGACTTCGTCCACCAGCCAGGTGGGCGTGGAGGCGCCCGCGAGCACGCCCACGGTCTCCTTGCCCGTGAATTGGGAAAGATCCATCTCCGCGGCCGTTTCCACGTATTGCACGGGCTTGCCGTAGTGCTGGGCCAGCTCGGCCAGGTGCTTGGTATTGGAGGAGGCCTTGCCGCCCACGACGATGACCGTATCCACGGTTTGCGCCAGGGCCTTGGCCTCATCTTGGCGCGTCCAGGTGTCCTCGCAGATGGTGTTCTCCACCACCATGTCCTCGGAGCGCCCGCGGAGGTAGTCCACGATGTCGTGGAAGTCCTTCACGGTGTAGGTGGTCTGGGCGACGACAAGCACCTTCTTCAGTGACTCGCTGGGCAGGGCCATGGCCTCGCCCATGTTGGCGACGATTTGCGAGCCATGCTCCGCGAAGCTGCGGTGGGCCACGCTCTCCGCGTGCCCGTGGCTGCCCAGGATGATCGTGAAGTAGCCCTTGGGGCTCCACTTCTTGATCTTGTTGTGGACCTTGGCCACCTCGGGGCAGGTGGCGTTGACGATCTTCACCTCGCCCTTGGCCTGGCGCGCCTTGAGGCCCCGCAGATCCTGGATGGGGATGCCGTGGGCCCGGATCACCACCGTGCCGTTCTCCACCTTGTCCGGCGAGTCGGCCACGGCCACGCCCCGCTTGCCGATGAGCTCCAGGGCCTGGGGATTGTGGATGAGGGGCCCGAGGGTCTGCACCTTCTCGCCATCGTGCCGGGCGCTGGCCTCCAGCACCGCGTCCATGGCGCGCTTCACGCCCCAGCAAAAGCCCGCGGTCTTGGCGACGATCACTTTCAAAGGGGACTCCCATAGCTGACCGTGGAGGTCAGGTATTCCAGGATACCGCCCGGGTTCCCCTAGCGCACGCGGATCCTCGCCCCCTCGACCTCCACCAGCCCCTCCTTCTTCAATTGCCCCAGCAGTCGGCTCAGGGTCTCCGCCGTGAAGCCCAACTGGGCCGCCAGCACCTTCTTGGGCACGCGCAGGAGGATCTCCCGGCCCGGGGCCTTGGCGGCTTCATCCTGGAGCCAGCGGCGCAGGCGGCCGGCCCCGTCCTCGGCGCGCAGCTGCTGCACCTGGAAGGTGAGGCGGTGGTGCCAGGCGGCGAGGCTCTCGAGCATCTTGAGGCAGAGATCCGCGTCGCTCCGCAGCAGGGCGAGGAAGGGGGCCTTGGGCATCAGGGCTAGGAGGCTGGGGTCCTGGGCCCGGGCCGTGGCGGGGAAATCCCCCCCGGAAAAGAGGGCCGCTTCGGCGAAGGATTGGGGGGGGCGCACGAGGTTCAGCAGGGTTTCCCGGCCATCCCTCTCGGGCCGGAGCAACTGGATGGCCCCTTCCAGCACGACGAAGAAGCCGATGCAGGACTCTCCAGCCACGAACAGGATCTGGCCGGCCTCCAGCTGCTTGAAGGCGAGCAGCTCGCCCACCCGCCCGAGCTGGCTGGGCGCGAGGTTTTGAAAGAGGGGGGCCTTGGACCAAAGGCCTTGGTGCGGGGTGGACATGGATCCAGCCTACAATCACCCATGGAAACCATCTCCGAGATCCGGGTCCGCTACGCCGAGACCGACCAGATGGGCATCGTGCATCACGCGAACTACGTCGTGTGGATGGAGCTGGGGCGCAGCGATTGGATGCGGGCCCGAGGCATGGGATACGCGGAGATCGAGGCGGCGGGCTTCCGTCTGGTAGTGAACGGCGTTCAGGTGCACTACCGGGCCCCCGCCCGCTACGACGAGCTTGTGCGGGTGCGCACTCGGCTGAAGGAGGCGGGCCGCCGCAAGGTGGTGTTCGGCTACGTCGTGGAGCGCGGGGGCCTGAAGCTCGCCGAGGGCGAGAGCGCGCATCTCGTGGCCGACGATCAGGGCCGCGCCGCGGTGCTCCCCGAGGCCTTGCTCAGTCTGATCCGAGGTGAAGGGCCGTGATGCCCGCCACCACTTCCATCATCCGGCGCCGGTGGGTGGGAAAGGCCTCGGAGTGGAAGCTTTGGAAGGCGAGCACGCCCGTGATCCGGCCATCCCACCCCTGAAAGGGGATGCCGAACCATGTCTGGTTCATGAGGCCCGTGGTGAGTTCCGCATCCGTGAGCACCATGCCCTCCGCCATGCAGGCCTCCTTCGTGCCCAGGTAGAGGGGGCTTCCCAGCTCCAGAACCCTTCCCGTGAGGCCCGGCCGCTCGGTCAGCAGGCGGCTCTCCCGCTCCCGGGATCGGCCCGCCTCGAAGAAGTAGGGGAAGTGGAGCCTGCCGGAGGCGCGATCCGCCCGGGCGAGGTACAGGGAGGAGAGCTCGAAGGGGCGCAGGCAGAGGCCCTTGAGGATTTCGCCGGCCTCAGCCCAGGGGATGCCGGGGCGGAGCCCCGCGAGGATCCGCGCGAGGAAAGCCCGCTCCTCCAAAAGCTGGGCCTGGAGCTCGCCCAGGGAGAGGCGCTTGGCCTGCAACTCCTCCATGCGGACCAGGGCCGCCCGGATGCCCGCCTCCGTCTGTTCGGGGGTGTTCCGGCGCCAGATCACGGGTGCCTCCCTGCCAGGGAGAGGAGCCGGGCCAGCCGCTCCAGGAGCTCCCGCCGCCGGAGGCTGAAGCCATCCTTCGGAAAGACCTGGAAGGCCACGAGGCCGTAGGGCCGCCCCCCATCCACCTCGGGCCGGGATAGGGGCACCCCGAACCAAGTCTGGGGGATCAACCCCGTGGCCGCCTCGGCCCGGCTGAGGATGGCCCCCAGGGCGATGCCTTCCGGATCCAGGGCCCGGATATAGAGGGGCTCCCGCTGATCCATGGCGAGGCCCGTGAGCCCCCGGGTCTTGGAGAAGCACTCCACGGGATGCCGCCGGAGGCGCCCCCCTTCCAGGAAGATGGGGAACTCCATGAGATCCCGCTCCCGGTCCACCTGGGCCACGAAGTAGGTGGCGATTTGGAGGGGCTCCCGGATGAGCCCCAGGAGCAGCTCCCCCGCGGCCTGCATCCCCATGCCAGGCTTGAGGCCACGGGCCGTCTCGATGAGGAGCCCGTTCTCCAGCTCCGTTTCCACGAGGGTGGCCTCGGCCTCCTTCACGGAGGCCAGGAGCCCCGCCTCCTGCTCCCGAAGGGCCGCCAAGCGGGGATCCTCGGGCCGGCCACCCAGGCCGAAGCGCTCCAGGAAGCTCATGCCATCGCCCCACTTGGGGATTTGGCCGGAGGATGCTTGGATAGAACCATGTCGTCGCCGAGGACCCTTTCACTGTTCAACACCCTGACGCGAAGGGTGGAGCCGGTGCAACCCCTGGAACCGGGAATCGTCCGCATCTACAACTGCGGGCCCACGGTCTACAACTTCGCCCACATCGGCAATCTCCGCACCTTCCTTTTTCAGGACCTGCTCCGCCGCACCTTCGAGGCCGGCGGGCACAAGGTGAAGTTCTGCATGAACATCACGGACGTGGAGGACAAGATCATCCGGGACTCCCAAAAGGAGCTCCCGGCCGGCGCCTCCAATGCCGACCGCCTGAGGGCCATGAAGACCCTCACGGATACCTACACGGCCCACTTCCTGGAGGATCTGGCCCTCATCGGCATCCAGCCGGCCACCCACATGCCCAAGGCCACGGATTACATCTCCGGGATGATCCGCATGGTGGAAGAGCTCATCGCCAAGGGCCACGCCTACGCCCGGGAGGGCAGCGTCTACTACCGCATCGCCTCCCTGGCCCACTACGGCGAGCTGGCCCACCTCGATCGCGAGGGCATGCAGGTGGGCGTTTCCGTGGACGTGGACGAGTACGAAAAGGACTCCGCCCAGGACTTCGTCCTATGGAAGGCCACGAAGCCCGGCGAGCCTTACTGGGACAGCCCCTGGGGCCCCGGCCGGCCCGGCTGGCACATCGAGTGCTCCGTCATGGGCATCGACGTCCTGGGCGAGCGCATGGACATCCACACGGGCGGCGTGGATCTCATCTTCCCCCACCACACCAACGAGATCGCCCAATCCGAGGGCTGCCTGGGCCACACCTGGGTGAACCACTGGTGCCACGGCGAATTCCTCATGGTGGAGGGGCAGAAGATGTCCAAGAGCCTGGGGAACTTCTTCACCCTGCGCGACCTCATCGCCAAGGGCATCGACCCCATTGCCTTCCGCTACGCCATCCAAAGCAACCACTACCGCAAGGTGCTCAATTTCAGCTTCGACGGCCTCAAGGCCGCCGAGGCCTCCCTGGCCCGCATCCGGGCCTTCCGCCGCATGGCGGGCACGGGCGAAGGGGCCGGCCGGGGGGAATGGAAGGAGGCCGTGGATCCCATGGCCCGGCTCCAGCAGGCCCGGCAGCAGTTCTGGGCGGCCATGGCCGACGATCTCAACACGCCCGAGGCCCTGGCCTCCCTCTTCACCCTCGTCACCGATCTGAATGCCCAGGATGACCGGGTGGCCCTCACGCCGGAGGAGCGGCTGGCCGTGCTCGCCTTCCTCGACGAGACCCACGCCATCTTCGGTGGCTGGCCCGCCGGAGAGGACGCCCTGCCCCAGGAGATCGAGGCCCTGCTCGCCCAGCGGAAGGAGGCCCGGGCCTCCAAGCAGTGGGCCGAGAGCGATCGAATCCGTGATCTCCTCAAATCACAAGGGTTCCTCGTGGAGGATCGGAAGGATGGTTCCATCTCCGTCCGGAAGGCCTGAACAAATCGAGAATCAGCCAGGAGCCCCTTCCGTCCGATAGAGGGTGGCACGTCATGAGCGCCCCCTCCTCTCCCTCCCGGCCAATGGTCCCTTCCCTGGACCCGGCCCTGCTGCAGGCCGCCTTCCAGGCCCTGCCCTCGGGCATGACCCTCGCCGATCTGGAGGGCCGCTACCTCCATGCGAGCCCCGCCTTCTGCAAAATGCTGGGCTACAGCGAAGAGGAAGTGCGCGGGCTCTCCATCCAGGAGCTCACCCACCCCGAGGACTGGGCGCGCCAGATCCGCTTCCTCATCGAGCTGAAGGCCGGCACGCGCCCCAGCTACCAGATGGAAAAGCGCTTCCTCAGGAAGGACGGCGAGGAGGTCTGGGCCTGGCTCCACGCCGCCATGCTGCGCGATGCCTCCGGCGCCCCCATCTGCCTGGCCGCCTACGTGCAGGACATCTCCGATCGCATCGCCGCCGAGCAGGCCCTCGCGCGCAGCCTGGACCGCCTCGCCGGCATCCTCACCACCATGGAGGATGGCGTGGTGGAGGTGGATCTCCAGGGCCAGTTCACCTACGCCAACGAGGCCGCCGAGCGCATCCTCCGCCTCCCCGTGGAGACGATCACCACCCGGGGCATCGATAGCCATCTCTGGGCCCTCGTGGATTGGGATGGCCAGCCCATGGCGCAGGAGGATTCCCCCCTCGCCCGCGCGCTGGCCACCCGGCAGGTGGTCCGGGGCGCCCGCTTCGGGCTCCGCCTGGAGGATGGCGAGCGGGTATGGCTCATCGGCAACGCCGCGCCCCTCTTCGATGGCGAGGATCAGGTGCGGGGCGCCCTCATCACCTTCCTCGACGTCACCGAGACCCGGCGCGGCGAGCAGGCCCTGCAGCAGTCCCAGCGGCTGGAGAGCCTGGGGCTGCTGGCGGGCAGCATCGCCCACGACTACAACAACCTGCTGGGCGCCCTCATCGTCAGCCTTGAGATGGCCCGGACGGAGACCGCACCGGGGACGGAGCAATCCCGCCAGCTGGAGCGGGCGGAAGGCCTCGCCCAGCGGAGCGCCGACCTCACCCGGCAGCTGCTCGCCTACGCGGGCCGGGGCCAGGGCCGGAAGGAGGGCCTGGAGCTCAACCGCCTCGTGCGGGACATGGGCGATCTGCTCAAGGTCTCCCTGGCCAAGCGCGCCCTGCTGGATCTGAACTTGGCCGAGGGGGACCTCGGACTGTGGGGGGACAAGGCCCAGCTCCAACAGGTGCTTTTGAACCTCCTGACCAACGCCGCGGACGCGATGAGGGATCGCCCGGGCAGCATCCGCCTCTCCACGGAGCGGGGGAACTTCGCGCTGGGCCAGGTGCCGCCCCTCCTCGCCCAGAAGGGCCTCGTGCCCGGCGATCACGTGGTGCTCGAAGTCAGGGACGAGGGCTGCGGCATGGACGCGAGCACCCTGCGGCGCATCTTCGAGCCCTTCTTCACGACGAAGTCCGAGGGGCGGGGCCTGGGGCTCTCCGCCATGCTGGGCATCGTCCGCGGCCACCGGGGCGCCGTCACCGTGGAAAGCACCCCCGATCTGGGAACCACCTTCCGCCTCTACTTCCCCGCCCTTTCGGGCCAGGGCAAGGCGGAGGCTCCCGTGCCCGAAATCGTGCCCTTCCAAGGCCGGGGCCTCGTCATGGTGGTGGACGACGAGGCCGCCATCCGCATGGTGGCCTCGGAAATCCTCCTCACCCTGGGCTTCGAGGTGATCGTCGCCGAGGACGGCCTGGAGGCCCTCCGCCTCTTCCAGGCCCGCGGCGCCGAGGTGGAGCTCGTGCTTCTGGACATCACCATGCCCGGCTTGGACGGCTTCCAAACCCTCCAGCAGATGCGCACCCTCCGGCCCGATGTGCGGGTGCTCCTCAGCAGCGGCTTTGCCGATCCCGGCCTGGAAAACCGCCTCACCCCCGGCAGCGTGGCCGGCTTCCTGGCCAAGCCCTACCGCGTGCAGGACCTCATCCTCGCGGTGAAGGCGGCGCTGGAAGGGGACTGACGCATCGAGGTGACACCACAAAGCTGCCAGGCCGGACACTGCCGCCGAGTTGGGCAGAAATAGAGAACGCAGAAGACGCAGAAGGCGCTGCGCGCCCCGCAGAAACCGCAGAAGGCGGTACGACCCACCCGATCCTCCGGCCTTCGGATCCTGGGCGGGGCCCCCGGGCAGCTTTTAGGGCTGGCCGGGGGCC
>CAYWDR010000039.1:6124-19352 GCA_964457075.1 uncultured Solibacteraceae bacterium | reverse complement strand
CGCACCGTGCAGGAGCTCCTGGGGCACAAGGAGGTGGCCACCACCGTGATCTACACCCACGTGCTGAACCGCGGGGGACGGGGGGTCGCGAGCCCCCTGGACGGGCTTTGATGTCGAGGGTCATCCCGTTTCCGGGCGCCTCATAGGGCCACCGAGGACTCGCGCACCGCATTCGCCCATCGCCTTCACGAGATGCCGTTTTCGACCGGAACCCTCAAAGCCCCAGGGCCCGCGCCAGGTCTTCCATGCGCCGCCGGGAGACCTGCAACCGCCCCGTGCGAAGCACCACCTCGTCCCCGGCGCTGAGTTCCACCACCGCCGAAAGCCGGACGAGCGCGTTGCGGTGGACGCGGAGGAAGCCGTGGTCCGCCAGGCGGGCCTCCCAGTGGGCGAGCGAACCGTCCACGGGGAGGCGGCCCTCCTGGGTCCAAGCCGTGCAGTCGCCCAGATCCGCCACGAGGGCCTCCACTTCCTGGGGATCCAAGAGGCGCGTGCCGCCCTTGCGCCGCACCGGCAGGCGAAGGAGCTCCCGCTGCTGGGGCGCCTCCCGGGGCAGCACCCGCGATAGGGCCTGGGCCACCGCCACGCGGGAAATGGGTTTGAGGAGGTAGTGGACGGCCCCGCCTGCGAAGGCCGCCACGGCGTGCTCGGCGTAGGCGGTGACGAAGACCACGGGCGGCCGGGGTTCCGGCAGAAGGCCCAGGAGCTCCGTCCCCTTCATCCCCGGCATCTCGATATCCATGAACACCGCGTCGGGGCGATGCTCTCTCGCCAGCGCCAGGGCCTGCTGGCCTTGGGCCGCCTCCGCGACCACCCGCACGCCGGGATGTTCCTCCAGCAGCTCGACGAGGTGGCGGCGGGCCAGGGGTTCGTCCTCCACCACGAGAATCCGGATCATGCTTGCCTCCAGTGGAAGGCGGCGCGGAATCCCTCGTCCGTGGCCCCGATCTCCAGATCCTCCGGCCGGGCCAGCCGCTGCCGGAGGGTCGCCAGGGCCGTGCCCGTGCCGGGATGGGCCCCAAGGCCCGGGCCGGAATCGAGCACTTCCACCTGGAGATCGGGCCCGAGGCGCCGGGCCCGGATCCGCACCCGGCCCTCCTCCGCGCGGGCGGCCACGCCGTGCTTGACGGCGTTCTCGGCCAGCACCTGGAGGGCGAGGGGGGGCACCAGGGCCCCTTCCAGCTCCTCGGGGACGTCGATCTCCACCCGGAGCCGATCGCCCAGGCGCGCCTGCTCGATGCCCAGGTAGGCCTCCACGAAGGCCAGCTCCTCCCCCAACGGCACCGTGGGACGGCCGGCCATCTCGACCACCTGCCGGAACAGCTGCGCGAGCCGTTCCGTGGTGGCCTGGGCCCCGCGCGGATCCCCCTCGATTTGGGCATGGAGGGTGTTCAGCGCGTTAAAGATGAAATGGGGTGCGAGTTTGGATTGGAGGGCCTGGCGGCGGGCTTCCTCCAGCAGGCGGGCCTGCGTCTGGGCTTCGCGTCGGCGGACGAGCAGGCGGTGGAAGAGGAGGCCCAGGGCGAAGGTGACGAACAGGGTGGACCAGAAGGCGTAGGGATCCTGCGGGCGGGGCGGAGCCGGTGGCAGGATGCCCGCCTCCCCCATGCCTTGCCGGAAGCCCTCGATCATGCTCTGCGTCCCGAGGAGGAATTCCGTCAAAGCCGCGCCCAGGGCGAAGGTGTAGGGCCAGGATCCCCAGCCCTCCGGGGCTCCATCCAGGCCCCGGATGAAGAGCACCAGGAAGGCCAGCACGCCGGAGCAGCCCAGCCCAATGCCCCCCACCCCGCCCGGCGCGGGCCAGCCCCAGACGTAGCCCCCGAATGCGACCCCCAGCACGTACCAGGGCAACAGCCAGGCCGCAGCCCATGCCATGCCCCGGCCGATCCGGGATTCCAATGAATTCTCAGCCTTCTCACTCACGGCATCCTCCGGTTCCAGCATGGAAGGCGGAACCCGCCCTCCCGAGGCCGATCACGCGAACGGCCTCCCGGAGCCGCGAACGGCTCACCAGGGGTCTTGAACGGTCTTCCCCGCCTCGGCGTGCCTCAGGGCCCGGAGCCCGATATCCCGGCGCATCTGCCTTCCGGGCCAATCCGCCCTGTCCGCTTCCGCCAGCACCTTAGCGCGGGCGGCGGCGAGGTCGGGGGCCACGGTGACGAGGTTCATCACGCGGCCGCCGTTCGTCGTCCAGGCGCCGCCCACCTTCTTGGTGCCGGCGTGGATCAGCGTGAGGCTGGAGTCCTGGATCGTGATGGGCACGCCCTTCTTGGCCGTCTCGGGATAGCCCTCGGCGGCGAGGACGAAGGTGATGGCGCAGCCGGGCTTGAGTTTCACGTCCGTGCGGTCGAGGCGGTGTTCCGCCACGGCCTTGAGCAGGGTGGCGAGGTCTTCGTCCAGCAGCTCCATGAGCACTTGGGTTTCGGGGTCGCCGAACCGCACGTTGTACTCCAGCAGCTGGGGGCCGAGGTCGTCGTACATGACGCCGAGGAAGAGGACGCCGCGGCCCGTGAGGCCGTCCTTTTGAAGGCCCTTGACGGTGGGTTCCACCAGTTCGACGCGGATGCGGTCCACGTCCTCGGGGCGGAGGAAGGGGAGCGGGCCGAAGGCGCCCATGCCGCCCGTGTTGGGGCCCTCGTCGCCTTCGAAGATGCGCTTGTGATCCTGGCAGGCGGGCAGCATGGCGAAGCGGGCGTGTTCCGCCGTGACATCCACGAGCACGTGCTGGCTCAGCTCCATGCCGAAGAGGGCCTGCTCCAGCACGACGGTGCGAGAGGCATCGCCGAACTGGCCGTCCATGAAGGCGCGGAGGGTAGAGAGGGCTTCGTCCTTCGTCGCCGCCAGCACCACGCCCTTGCCCGCGGCGAGGCCGTCGGCCTTGAGAACGACGGGGTAGCGGTGAGGCCAGGCCTCGATGAGGGCCGCGCCCCCTTCGTAGCTGGTGACCGTGTGGGAGGCGGCGCAGGGGATGCCGTGGCGTTCCATGAAGGCCTTGGCGAAGGCCTTGGAGCCCTCCAGCTCCGCCGTGGCCTGGGGGTGCCCGAAGACGGGGAGGCCCAGCGCCGATAGCGCGTCGGACACGCCCGCCACGAGGGGCGCCTCGGGGCCCACCACCACGAGATCCGGCCGATGTTCCGCGGCCCAGGCGGAGAGCCCCGCCACGTCCTCGCCGGAATAGGGAAGGCAGGTGCCCAGCTCCGCGAGGGCATCGCTTCCCGGGGCGGCGAAGAGGGCCACGGGGGTCGCGCCGCCCACCAGCTTGCGCGCCAGCGCGTGTTCCCGTCCCCCGGACCCGATCAGCAGCACCTTCATGCCCTACCTCCAACGCTCAGTATCTCCGGCGGGAAGGGCGGGTCCCAAGAACTCCTGCCGGGGCCTCCGCGCCTGGAATGGGAGGGTCGGCCGCGTCGCCCAACGGCCCTGAGTGTGATCCATGTCTCATTTTTGGTTTTGAGACTCCATCTCCTTCTCTATACTCTGAAGAAGTTGAAAGCGGACCCCATGGAACCCAACCCCAGCCTCGAAGACGCCATCTACCGGGCCTCGGTCCTGGGGCCCGATCGCGCGGGAACCCGGCGGGCCCTCAGCCTGGGGCTGAGCGGGGCCTGCTTTCTCGGCCTCGGAACCTTGACTCTGGCCCTGGCCCCGCGGGACGCGGCCCCGGCCCCGATCCGCGCCGTGGCCACCCTGACCCTGGACTTCACCGAAACCCTTCCGCCCCCCCCGCCTCCGCCGGCCGGTCCCCTCACCGCAGCCGCCCCGGCGTCGGCCATGGCCATCCCCGCGCCCCTAGACACGGTGCCCGCCACCCCCGACACCCTGCCCGACGCACCCCTGCCCTCCACCCTGCCGACGCCTGCGGCCGCGGCCGGGCCCGGATCCGGCGCCCCCGGCGGGCAGGCCGGCGGTGTGGCCGGCGGCCAGGCGGGGGGGATCGCCGGGGGTCTCGTCGGCAGCCAGGGCCCCGCCGTGCAGGCCCCGCGCTTCGATGCCGCCTACCTCCGCAATCCCGAACCCGATTACCCCACCCTTTCCCGCCGCCTGCGGGAGGAAGGGCGGGTCGTCCTTCGCGTGCGGGTGTCCGAAGCGGGCCTCCCCGACCGCATCGAGCTGAGCCAGACCAGCGGCCACCCGCGCCTCGACCAGGCCGCCCTGGAGGCCGTGCGCCGCTGGCGCTTCCAGCCCGCCCGCCGGGGCGCCGAAAGCCTCGCGGCCTGGGTGCTCGTGCCCCTGAGTTTTTCCCTGGAAGCCTAGGAGCCCCATGCCCTTCCCCACCGTCGAAGAGGCCCCCATCCGGGTGAAGTCCGCGCCGGGCCCCGCCCTGGCCAAGCGGCCCGCCCCCGCGCCCTCCCCCCGCAAGGCCCGTTTCCTGAAGACCCTGCGCAAGCTCCACGCCTGGATCGGGCTTTCCGGCGCGGCCTTCGGCCTGCTCTTCGGGTTCACGGGCATCCTCATGAACCACCGATCGGTGATGAAGATCCCCCTGGCGAAGACCACCGACACCAAGGCCCAGGTGGAGCTGGATCGCGTTCCCGATACCCCCGAGGCCCTCGCCGCCGATCTCGCCGCCCGCCTCGGCTTCCGCCCCGACCTCGCCACGGTCAAGGTGCAGAAGGGCAAGCCCGCCCTCATGGCCGGGGCGGAGGTGCGGGCCGCGGAGGTGTGGACGATCCAGTTCCGGGGCCACGCCCACCACGCCCGGGCCTCCTTCGTGCCCGGCAACCGCACGGCGGATGTCGAGATCAAGGATCCGAACGCCTTCGCCGTGTTGAACCGCCTCCACAAGGCCGACGCCGAACAGGTGGGCTGGGTGCTCCTCAGCGACGCCTTCGTCGGCTCCTTCCTCTTCCTCACCCTCTCGGGGGTGCTCCTATGGACCCGCCTCGCGGGTTCCAAATTGCTGGCCGCCGGCCTCGCCCTCGGCGGCATCCTCGCCCTCGTGCTCGTGGCCGCCCAGGCCTGGTAGCAAACCTCAGCCACCACTCCCGCCCTTCCCCGCCGAAGGCCTGTTCAGGATTGCCCATGTTCATCCCCGTCCCGCCCGCCCTCCAGGCCCCGCCCCAGGAGGCCACCCTGCCCGAAGTGAAGGTGCGAAGCACCGCCGCGAAGGAAGGGGCCGGCCCCGCCCGGGATCATGAGGCCCGCCGCAAGGCCCCCGTCCAAACCGTGACCTTGAGCGGAGAGGAACTGCGCCGCTACGCCGATCAGACCCTCGGCGACGTGCTCCGCCGCCTGCCCGGCATGACCTTCACGGGCCCCGCGGGCGTGGCCAAGGACATCCGGATCCGCGGCCTCGACAAGGGCTACACCAGCTACCTTATCGATGGCCAGCCCGTGGCCCTCGGCAAGAAGGATCGCGCCTTCTCCGTGGATCGCATCCCGGCGGAGATGATCGAGCGCATCGAGATCATCCACAACCCCTCCGCCGATATGGATGCCAACGGCGTCGGCGGCACCGTGAACATCGTGCTCAAGGCCCCCGACGCGCGGCGCCGCAGCCTGCTCCAGGCGAGCCTGGGCCGCCAGGGCAACCACGCGACGGGCGATGCCATGGTCAGCCACGACATGGTGCTGGGCCCCATGGACCTCCTCCTCACCGGCGGCCACACCGCCGGGTTCGAGGACATCGTGGAAACGAAGCAGCGCTTCAACGCCGCCGGCGCCCCGCTCGATTCCGAAACCAAGCAGAAGCCCGTCCGCAAGACGGAGACCTTCATGGCACCCCGCCTCGGATGGAATCTGGGCGGCAGCCGGCTGGTGGTGGAGCCCACCCTCTCCCGGGGCACGGAGGATAAGCGGGAGGGCTCCGAGGTGAGGAACGCCGCCGGTGCCCTCTCCAAGCGCACCGCCAACGCCGAGGACAAGGTGGACCATGTGGGCCGCCTGGGTCTGCGCTGGTCCGGGGGGGAGACCTTCCGATGGGAGTTCAGGGGCGGGGCCGAACGGGCTTCCGAGGCCAAGGACAAGACGGCGCGGGAGTGGAACGCGGCCGGCGCCCTGACGAAGACCACCGTGGAGCGGGAGGATAACCGCGAAGACGCCTCCTTCCTCGGGGGCCAGCTGGCCCGGAGCCTAGGGTCCCACCGCCTCAAGGGGGGCCTGGAGTGGCGGCGCGGCGAATTCACCGCCACCAAGACCAAGCTGGAGAACGGCGCCGACAAGACCGACCCGAAGGACCGCTTCGAGGTGACGGAACAGCGGGGCATCCTCTTCCTCCAGGACGGATGGTCCCTCGCGCCAGGCCACACCCTCACTCCCGGGTTCCGCTTCGAGCGCATCACGCGGGATGCCCGCGGGGCCCTGGGCGCCAACACGGACGCTCCCGCCGCCACCGCCTCCAACCCCTCCCTCCACTACCTTTGGGCCTTGAACGCCGGATTGAATTTCCGGGCCAGCGCCGCCCAGACCACGAAGCTGCCCAAATTCGACGACCTCAATCCCCTCGTGCGCACCGCCACGGGCGCCGGCGCAGGGTCCCTCACCAACCCGGACAAGGCCGGCAATGCCGGCCTGCAGGCGGAGAAGGCCCGGGGCATCGACGTGGGGATGGAGGCCTTCTTCCAGGAAGGCAGCGGCGTCCTGGGCCTCACCTTCTACCGCCGCGAGGTGCGCGACTTCGTGGAAAAGAGCACGCGGCTGGAGGGCACCCGCTATGTGGAGCGGCCGATGAACGTGGGCGAGGCCCGCTTCTGGGGCGCCGAGTTCGATTTCCGCGCCCGGGTGCTGAACCTCGCCGCCTTCCGGCTGGATGCCCTGGGCAACCACGCACGCTTCTTCGGCCGGGTCTCCGACACCCGCAATGGCATCGACCGCGACGTGAAGGATCTCGCCCCCCACCTCACGAACCTGGGCCTGGAGGCCACGGCCCGGGAAGGCCGCCTCGCCCTCGGCGCCAACCTCGTGCTCATGCCCGGCTTCACCTCGGACACGGTGAATCCCGACGGCATCCGGGAGATCAAATCCTCCGAGGCCATGCGCCTGCTGGACGCCTACCTGGCCTACGCCCCGAAGGCGAACCTCACCTTCCGCCTGGCCGCCAAGAACCTCCTCTCCGTGGAAAAGCGGGAACGGACGACCAAGTTCCGCGCCACCGGCGCCTTCGACAACGCCGAAGCCAAGCAGGAGGCCTCCAAGCCCACCGTCACCTTCGGGGTGAGCTGGCGCTTCTAGGGTCAGCCATCCAGCGGAGCGTAGGCCGTCCTGCCCTCCTCCCAAGGCGCACTGCGCCTTGGGAGCGGGGCTTGCTTTCAGCGCGGTTCCGCAGGTTGGGGGTTTAGGCCCAGCAAAATTTATTGAGATTGAGTCTGAGTTAAACTAAATTAAAACCGAAGAGGGGCCCTCCCCCGAACACACCCTCCCCGATCCCGCCCCGTCCGGGGCTTGGGATCCCTTTGCCTGAAAGGCCCCCATGTCCCTGCCCGCCCTCCTGCTCGCCCTCGCCGCCCTCAGCCCCCAGGACAAGGCGGCCCAGGACATCGCCCTCCCCGAAGTGAAGGTGAAGGCCAAGAAGGCCAAGCCCCTCCCCAGCGATAACCGCACCTACCAGGCCACCCTCACCCAGACCGCCCTCAAGGTCGAGGCCCCCCTCAAGGACGTGCCCCAGAGCGTGGCGGTGGTGACGGAGGCGGTGCTTCAGGACCAGGGCGCCCGCAGCATGGAGGATGCGCTCCGGAACGTCTCCGGCGTCGGCTTCAGCAACGGCGACGGCCAGCGGGATCAGGTCTCGATCCGCGGCTTTTCCGCCATCGGCGATCAGTTCGTGGATGGCCTGCGGGACGACGCCCTCTACTTCCGCGACCTCAGCAACGTGGCGCGGGTGGAGGTGCTGAAGGGGCCCGCCGGCGTGCTCTTCGGCCGGGGCAGCTCCGGCGGCGTCATCAACCGCGTCACCAAGCAGGCGGATGGCGAGCGCGTTCGCGCGGTGGAGCTGCGCGGCGGCGCCTTCGATCAGAAGCGGGCCAGCCTCGATATGGGCGACGCCCTCGGCGGCCGCTTCGCATGGCGCCTCACGGGCGCCGTGGAGGATAGCGGCGGCTTCCGGGATCAGGCCTACCTCAAGCGCGAGGCCCTCACGCCCAACCTGGGCCTCACCCTCGGCGACACCCGCCTCCACCTCCAGGTGGATCACCTGCGCGATCAGCGCATCAACGACTTCGGCATCCCCTCCTACCAGGGCCGCCCCGTGGACGTCCCCCGGGAGACCTACTACGGCAGCGCCAACGCGAAGCGGGACGACGCCACGACGGCCACCATGGACGCCTCCACCCTCACGGCCGAGCACCGCTTCCTGGGCGGCCTCAAGCTGAGGAACGCCCTCCGCTACTACGACTTCACCCTCGACCGCCACAACACGCAGCCGGGCCAGGTGCTGACGGCTACGCGCCGGGTGCGGCTCAACCACGGCGACGTGCTGCGCGAGGAGCGGGGCTGGTTCGATCAGCTGGAGCTGAGCGGCCGGGCCTCCACGGGGCCCCTTAACCACCAGCTGCTCCTCGGTATCGAGGCGGGTCAGCAGCGCAAGCACGGCATCTTCACCTCCTACGCCAACGTGGCCACGGTGGATCTCTTCGATCCCAAGCCCGGCCCCCTGAACCTCACCGCGCCTTCCACCACGGACACCTTCACCGTCCAGGACATCGCCGCCGCCTACGTCCAGGATCTGCTCTCCCTCGGCGCGAAATGGAAGGCGCTCCTGGGCCTGCGCTTCGACGCATTCAAGCAGCACACGGAGCAGCGCTTCCCCGCGAGGCCCGAACTGGAACGCACGGATCGCGCCTTCAGCCCCCGCGCCGGCCTCGTCTTCCAGCCCACGGCCAATCAATCCTGGTATGCCTCCTGGACGCGGAGCTTCCAGCCCTCCGGCGAGCTCTTCCAGCTGACCGCCAACAGCGCCGCCATCGAGCCCGAGTGGACGCGCAACTTCGAGGTGGGCCTGAAGCTGGATCTCCTGGAGGGCCGCGCCACGGCCACGGCCGCCCTCTTCGATCTGGAGCGCACGGGCATCAAGAGCAGCGATCCCGCCAACCCCTCCCTCGTCGTGCCCGTGGGCACGCAGCGGACCCGGGGCCTGGAACTGGGCCTGGGCGGCGAACTCGCGCCCGGGTGGGAGGTTCAAACGAACTACGCCTACCTGGACGCCCGCATCGTGAAATCCACGCCGGGCACGAAGGTGAGCGGCGTTCCCGTGGAAGGAAACCGCCCCAGCCTCACCCCCCTCCACAGCGGCAGCGCCTGGATCACCCGCCGCTTCCAGGAGCGCTGGCGCGCCTCCCTGGGCCTGCTGGCCTCCGGCGCCCGCTTCGCCTCCGCCAGCAACCTCGTCACCCTGCCCGGCTACGCCGTCTTCGACGCGGCCCTGGGCTACAAGGCCTCCCGTTGGGAGGCGGGCCTGAACCTGCGCAATCTCACCAACCGCGCCTATATCGCCTCGGGCCATGGCGGATCCGATATCCTCCTCACGCCCGGCGCCCCGAGGAGCGCGGAAGTGACCCTTCGCGTCCGCTTCTAGGCCCGCCCACCCCGCCTATCGATGACTCGCCACGGACCTGGGGCGCTCGCCCCAGGTCCGTGGCGCGTTGAAGGTCCGGGCCCACCCTGGCTTGCATCCGAATTCCACACCGCCCATGACGCACTGGGTTTGGATGCCGTCTAGGGCCACGGGCCCAAGGAGCGTGTCTATGCAATCCGGAGGTGCCGAGTTGAACGCAAAGGGGCCTCAGCCAAGGAGGACCGCGCGGCGCGATGCGGGCTCATCCTGCAAGCGGTCCGACGTAGGATCAGGCCCCTTTGCATTCAACCCTCCGGGCTGGGGCGCCAGCCGTCGATCCCCTGCGTTGGCCTCACTCAATGGTGACCCACACCACCTTCGCTCGGCCGCCTGGGGGCTCTAGGCTGGCTCCCCAGCTCGGCGCCTCCGGATTGCATAGACACGCTCCGCATCATTGACTCGTCCGGGCCGCCCAACGGCGGCAGGGGAAGTCCGACCCGGATTCATCCCAGGAGGCGCCCATGCGCTCCATCCCGAACGTCCTCTTCGCCCTCGTCCTCGCCGCCCCGCTGGCCGCCCAGGACTTCACCGCGCTCGCCCAGGCCTCCAGGAGCGTCTACCCCGCCATGCAGCACTATGGCGTGGTGTGCGATTACGGCTGGAGCCGGGAAGCCGTGCACAGCCTCGCCGCGGCCCTGGGTCCCGACGCCCGCATCACGGTGGTGGATCTGCATCACCCGGATCAGGCGGGCCGCGCCCAAGGCGCGCTTCGCGTCCACGGCGCCCAGCTGCTCGTGCTGATGCCTAACGATCGCTTCGTGCGGGACGGATCCTTCCTCGCCACGGGCATCGTGCGGGGAGTCTCCTCCGGCATTCCCACGGTCGGCACCAAGCGTGCCGCCATGGCCAATGGCGCGGCCCTCGCCATCGGCGAGGATACGAAATTCGAGCTGCTCGTGAACTCCAAGCTGCGAGGCATCATCGGCCCCATTCAAGGCGGGGGCGCGGCTTCCGGCACGGCTTCGAAGCGGATGGCGCGCATCGACGTGTTGGAGCTGCGACGGTGATCACCCATGCCAGCCCGAAGGCTCCCCACTCAGACCTAGAACGCTCCCACGCCCTCGCCTCAGCCCTGGGTTTCATTTCCGCCCGGTTTCCCGTGGCCTGGAAGGGGATGCCTTGGAGGCCGCTGGGGCCGCCCACCATCCGCCTCGCCCCCGACGGAGGCACCGGGTGGGTCCGGCTCCGGCTCGCCGTCGAGGCAGCGAATGCCCGGGCCGTGGGCACCTGGATCGGTAGCTATTCCCGGGTGGGAAACGATTGGGAACTGACCTTCTCGGCCTGCGCCCTGGAAGGCGGAGAGGGGCCCCGCCTTCCAGGATGTTGCTCCCCCGTTTGAGGGGAATCCGGGAACCGCTACTTCGCTTCCAGCCAGGACTTCCCCTGCCGAACTTCCGCCGCCAGCTTGACCCCCAGGCGGCCCAGATCGTCCGCCCCCTCCATGGCATCCTTCAGCAGCTCCGAGGCGCGAAGCGCCTCGGAGGGTGGGCACTCCAACAGCAGTTCGTCGTGGACCTGGAGGAGCAGGCGGGCCTGCAGTCCCTCGGCCTGCAGGCTGCGGTGGAGGCGCACCATGGCGCGGCGCATGAGGTCCGCGGCGGTGCCCTGCACGACGGTGTTGACGGCCACGCGCAGGCCCTGATTCTTGATCTGGCCGTTGCTGCTCTCCAGCTCGGGGATCACGCGCACGCGGCCCCAGTGGGTGCGCACGAGGCCCTCGGCCTGGGCCTTCTCCTTCGTGGCCTCGATCCAGGCGGCGACCCTCGGCATGCGCTCGAAGTACCGCTCGATGAAGGCCTTGGCCTCCTTTTGCGTGATGCCCAAGGAAGCGGCGAGGGCGAAGGCGCCTTGACCGTAGAGGAGGCCGAAGTTCACGGCCTTGGCGCGGGAGCGGTCCTCCGAGGTGACGGCTTCCATGGGCACGCCCATCACTTCCGAGGCCGTGCGGCGGTGGATGTCTTCCCCGGCGGCGAAGGCGCCCAGCAGGATGGGATCCTCCGCGAGGGCCGCCACGACACGCAGCTCGATCTGGCTGTAGTCCGCGTCCAGCAACACCCAGCCCGGCTCCGGGACGAAGGCGCCGCGGATGGCGCGGCCATCCTCCGTGCGCACGGGGATGTTCTGCAGATTGGGATCGTTGGAGGCGAGGCGCCCGCTGGCGACGACGGCCTGGTGCAGCTTCGTATGCACGCGCCCCGTCACCGCGTTGATCATCTCCGGCAGCGCATCCACGTAGGTGCCCAGCAGCTTCACCAGCTCCCGGTGGCGCAAGAGCACCTGGGCGATCTCGGCGCCGTGTTCCTGCGCCAGCTCCGTGAGCACTTCCTCGTCCGTGCTCGGCGCCTTCGTCTTGCCCGTGACCTTGATGACGGGCAGGCCCAGCTTATCGAAGAGGATGCGGCCCAGCTGCGTGGGGCTGTTGAGGTTGAAGGCCTCGCCGGCGAGCTCCGTCACTCGCTTCACGCAGTCATCCCGCTCCGCGCTCATGCGGGCGCGGAGCGCGTCCAGCACACTCGTCTCGATGCGGATGCCGCGGGATTCCATGGCGGCGAGCACCTCCACCAGGGGGAGGTCCACCTCGGTGTAGAGGGTGCGAAGGGCGGGATCGGCCAACTTGGCGTCCAGCTTCTGCACGAGTTGAAGGGCGAGGTCCGCATCCTCCGCGGCGTACCGCACGGCGTGCTCGAAGTTCGCCTCGTCGAAGCGCACCTGGGCCTTGCCCTTCTCCACGACCTCTTCGAAGGCGATGGGCTTCACATCCAGGTGCCGGACGCTGAGATCATCCAGGTTGTGGCGCAGCCCCGGCTCCACGAGGAAGCTCTGCACCATGCTGTCGCCCGCGAGCCCCCGCACGGGCAGCCCATGACGCCCCAGCACGATGAAGTCGTACTTGAGGTTTTGACCCCACTTCCCAACGTTTGGGTCCGCGAAAAGCGGACCCAAACGTTGGCGTACCGAAGAGAAGGGTAGATTGCGGGGATCCAGGTAGGGCGCGAGCTCGGCCCAGTAGGCATCGGGTTCGCCACGCAGGTCGAGAATGGATTCGGGGAGGCCCGAGTTCTCCAACAGGCCCGGCAGGCCGCCTTCGGCACCCATGGCCATGGGCTTGAGGTGCCCCAGGGGAATGTAGACCCCCTCGTTGGCCGTCCAGGCCAACGAGATGCCCACGAGGTGGCCCTGGGTGGCCTCGATGCTGGTGGTTTCCGTGTCGAGGCCGAAGCGGCCGGCGGCGCGGCACTGAGCCACGGCATCTTCGACCTCATCCAGAGTGGAGAGGGCCCGGTAACGGCGCTCGGCGTGGCTTTGGGCGGCGGTGGCCGTGAACTCCTTGGTGAGGGACTGGAAACCCAGCTCCTTGAAGGTAGCGCGGGCCTTTTGATCGTCCACGCCGGGATAGGCGAGATCCTGGGGATGGAGCGCGAGCTGCAAATCCGTGACGACGGTGACGAGGCGGCGCGTGAGCTCCAGCCAGCCGGTCTCGGGATCCATGGAGGTCTCCAGGCCCTCCCGCTGCTTGGGCTTCAGTTCGGCCTTGGCGGCGATGACGCCATCCAGCGTGCCGTACTTCTCCAGCAGCAGCGCCGCGCCCTTCTCGCCGATGCCGGGCACGCCCTTCACGTTATCGGAGGCGTCCCCCAGCAGGGAGAGGAAGTCCACCACCTGCCCGGGCCACACGCCCAT
>CAYWDR010000039.1:0-6114 GCA_964457075.1 uncultured Solibacteraceae bacterium | reverse complement strand
CCTTCACGCCCTCGCGGTCGTGCCATACCTCGCCATCCTTCGTGTTCAGCACCTGGATCTTCAGTTCGTCGTCCACGAGCTGGAGCAGATCCTTATCGGGGCTGACGATGACGGAGGAGAGCCCCTGGGCCGCGGCCTCCCGGGCGAGGGTGCCCATCACGTCATCCGCCTCGTAGCCAGGCAGCTCCACGATGGGGATGTTCAGGGCTTCGATGAGCTGGCGGATCAGGGGAATCTGCGGCCGCAGATCCTCGGGCATGGCGTCGCGGTTGGCCTTGTACTCGGGATAGATCTCATGCCGGAAGGTGGGCTCCGGCGTGTCGAACACGCAGGCGATGTGCGTCGGCTTGTGCTTCTCCAGCAGCTGGAGCACGATGCGCACGAACGTGAGCGCCGCGCCGTTCTTCAGCCGGGGATTGGCGAAGTAGGAACGGAAAATGAAGGCGAAGGTGTCCAGGAGGTAGAGGCGCTGCTCGGGCATGGGGCCAGTTTGGCAGGGATCCCGGGCCGGAGATGGGGCGGTGGGATGGCCGGAGCGGAAATCGAAAAGCCAACCAGTGATAAACAGTGATGAAAAATGATGAACAGTGATGGCTATGCGGTCCTTATCACTGGTCATCACTGTTCATCACTGGCTTGTCTTTTGTTTGTTTTCCGCCGCCTCAGCCGCAAGCCCATTACCGGCCGAGGACTCCCCGGCTCACAGGGGCAATGGCGTCAGCACCCCGCCCTTCTTGACCCCCACCCGGATGGGCCGCAGCGGCCCCTTTTTTGGCACGGTCACCTCCACCCACAACTCCTCGTCGGCGGCTCTCCGGGATGGATCCGGCACGTGCTCGGGGATGAAGAAGGCCAGGGGATCGTTCAACACCACGACCCACCGCTCCTTTGGAAGCTCCCGCATGGCCTCAGGAACCACGGCGTTGGAGTCGTAGGAGCCCTGAACGGCCACGCCCTTCCCCGCGGGTTGGGCGACGGCGTGCAGGCTTCGATCGCGGGCTTCAAGCTTCACGCGGACATGGTGCCGATCCCACCGGGGCGGCCACGGCTCCTTGGGGTTCCAATCTTTCGGCCGGGGACGCCCGGCGGGTAGCTCCGCGCCGCTCACGGGCACTTCCACCTGCAGCCTCACGTAGCGGCCCCGGATGGGCAGGTCGGGATCCACGGGGGCTGCCTTGAGCCATACGCGGGGGCGCGTGGCGCGATCCAGGAGGAGCTTGCCGCCCAGGCTGAGCACCAGGAGCAGGTGGAGACCCCCGAGCAGGAGCCCTTTGCGTAGACCGTTCATCGGGCACCTCCTTCCGCGATGCGGGCGTTCAAAGTGCGGCGGAGGCGCTCCAGTTGCCAGCCACCCAGCAGGAAGAGGAGACCCAGGCCCATGAGCCCCAGGGAGCGGCCCAGCTTGTCCATGACGGAGCTGAAATAGAAGAAGAGCAGCGTGAACGCGAAGCCCGCGACGCCCAGGTTCACCCGCTCCCGCCGGGCCTCGTGCAGGCCCCAGAACACCAGGCCCACGGCGCCCAAGGCGCACCAGGCGTAGAGGGGCAGTTCGCGGCCGTTCATGATTCCAAGCATCCAGGCCCAGAAGGCCGCGACGCCGTTCATCCAGGCCCCCCGGCCCCGCAGGAGGAACGCGAGCCCCAAGGGTGCGCCAAGGGCCACGGCCCAGCCCACCCCCAGCAGCAGCGTCGACGCCTCCCGGGGATAGGGCACCCATCGGGCATGGGTCGTGGCGATGGCCGCGAACACGGAGGGCAGCAGTACCAGGCCTCCGGCCCACATGAGGGCCTTGCGGAGCGGGCTATCCCCATCGCCGCGCCGGGCCGTGAGATAGGTGAAGGCAAGGAGGAGCACCCCAAAGGCGAGCACCCGCTCCTCCCCCGCCCAGGAGTGCCATCGATTCGTGGCGATGATCCACTCCCCCGCCAGCCAGATGGGCGTGAGCAGCGCCGCAAGGAGTCCCTGCACCCAGTCCCGCAGGAAGGCGAATCCGATCCAGGCCCCCAGGGCCCACAGCATCACGCCCCCGGGCCAGTGCTCTTCCAGATTGAAGATCTGCCCGGCGAGGAAGATGCCCGCGCCCAGCGCCAGCGTGCCCACGCCGTGGAGTGCCGTGGCGAGCCGCGGCACGCGCTCGGCGCACCAGGCGCCCGCCAGGTGGAAGCTCGCCACCATCGAGAGCACCGTGAGGAAACGCGGCGCCGGCGCCATGCGTTCCCAGTGGGCCGCCACGAAGAGGAGGATGCCCCCCGCCACCATGAGGGCCCCGAAGGCGAGGGCGAGGAGGGCCGGCCAGCGCAAGTGCCGCTCGGGCTCGCGGCCCGCCTCGAAGGCCCTGATCCGCTCGGCGGCGGCGGCGTCCAATAAGCCGGAATGGACCCATCGGCTCAGCAGGACTTCCAACGATTCCATGGGCGCTCCCGAATGCATACGGAAGCGTATGTTCCATCGGAGTTCCCCGCAAGGCCTAACTTTGAACGCCCCAGCGCTCCAGGAAGCCCGCCCGGTAGGTGCGGCTCAATACGCAGTGGCTGCCGTCCTTGAACACGAGCAACCCATCGCCGTGGTCCCAGGGCTCCAGCCTCACCACGGCCTCCAGGGCCACGAGGGCGCCGCGGTGGACGCGGCAGAAGCGGTGGGGGGGCAGGCGCGCCTCCAGTTCCCTGAGGGGCCGCCTCACGTCGAAGGCCCCCCGCTCCGTGTGGAGGCGCACGACCTTTCCATCGGCTTCCAAGCGCAGCACGGCCCGGAGGGGCAAGGCCTCCAGACCCCGCTCTCCCTCCACGAGGAGGCGTTCGAGGGGGGCGGTGGAAATCCGTTGCAGCAACGCCTTCATCCCACCCTGCTCGGCCCGCAGGGCCACGGCGCGATCCAGGGCGCGGCGGAAGCGGGGCCCGTCGTAGGGCTTGAGCAGGTAGTCCACGGCGGCGGCCTCGAAGGCCTCCATGGCGAAGCGATCGAAGGCCGTGGAAAAGACCACCAGGGGGCGCGGCGCCGCCAGGGACTCCAGCACCTCGAAGCCCGTGAGGCCCGGCATTTGGATATCGAGGATGAGCAGATCGGGCCGCAGCTCCCGCACGAGGGCCACGGCCCGCAATCCATCCCCGGCCTCCCCCACCAGCTCGAAGCGGGGATCCCCCTCCAGGAGGCGCCGCACCTTGGCGCGGGCGGGGGCCTCGTCGTCGGCGATGAGCACGCGCAGCGACTCAGCCACGCTCTCCCTCCACGGGCAGCTTCAAGACCACCTCGGCGCCGCCCCGGGCGCCGTTTCCCACCTGCATGGAGGCGCGGCCCCCATGCAGCAGGCCCAAGCTGCGGCGGAGGTTTTCGAGGCCCAGTCCGGGCGGCTCCGCCCCGGCGAAACCCACGCCATCATCCGCGACCCGAAGGCCGATGGCATCCCCATCGGGGCGGGCCGAAATCCGGATGGAGAGCGCCCGGCCGGCTTCGGCTTCGTTGTGCTTGAGGGCGTTTTCCACGAGGCGCTGGAGGGCGAACCGGGGCACCTGGACGCCTCCCACCTCCGGATCCGCCTCGACCTCCACCCGCACCCGATCGCCGAAGCGGGCGCGGACGAAGGCGAGGTAGTGTTCCAGGTGTTCGAGCTCCCGCCGCAGGGGCCAGGTGGGGCCGTCCGCCTGGAGGTTGTCCCTCAGCATGAGGCCCAGATCCGAGATGAGGCCATCGGCCCGCGCCACGTCCTCGTAGATCACCGAGCTCAGCGTATTCAAGGCGTTGAAGAGGAAGTGGGGATCCAACTGCGCCGAGAGCGCCTGAAGGCGGGCCTCCCGCAGTTCCGTCTCCAAACGGGCCGCGCGCAGCTCCCGAGCCTGGCTGGCCCTGCGCGCTTCCCAGGCGTGGAAGCAGAAGGCGAGAAGGGCGAACCCGAGGAGATCCTTCCCCCCTTCCATGGGGGCCCTGTACCAGATATCCCCGTAGTCGTAGGGTCCCCAGCCCGCCCATCGGTAGATGAGCGTGCGGGACGTCCACATGCCCGCCACGTGAATCACCCAGAATAGGCCCGCTCCGGCGAGGTGCAGGCCCAGGAAGCGCCTCCACCGCTCCGGAGGCCAGGGCGCGTTAAAGGCCGCCATCTGCGCCAGGGGGATGAGGGCCCACACCAGGACCGCCGAAGTGAGCTCCCATACGAAGGGTTCCATCCAGTAGGTCCGGGCCCCGGAGGCCCGATGGTCCAGCAGCACCACCCAAGCCATGCGCAGGGCGTTGAGCAGGAAGAAGGCCAGGGCCGCCGAGGCCCAGCGCCACCGGAGGGCCGGCCAGCGCCAGGCGCGGGAGGGGAAGGTCGAATCCATCAAGAAGGCTCGCCCTGAAGTATGCCCGGGTCAGGGCGCGTGGCTTCCCGCTTCCGGGGTCCCATGCCCAGGAGGGGACGGAGCCAAGGCACCCGGGCCGTGCCCTCGCAAAGCATCCACGCCGCGCCGAAGGATCCCAAGGTCAGCAGCCCGAAGAAGGGCCAAGGCGCGAGGTGCAAGCGCAGCATCCACCAGCCCAGCACCACGATCACGCTCTGGTGGAAGATGTAGAAGGGATAGGCCAGGGACTGGGCGTGATCCAGCCAAGGGCGGGATCGGATGATGAGCGCCTTCCCATAGCCGAGGGCGGCGCAGAGGGAGGCCCAAATGGCGCCGTAGTAGGCGATGTAGGCGAACGGCGCGGGCCAATGGTCCCGGATGAAGGTAGCCGGAATGAGCACCAGGGCCAGCCCCAGGTGCCAGCGCCTCAAGGCCTGGAGCCGGTCCTCCACCCTGGGCATCCGGCCCAACAAGTGCCCGGCCAGGAAAAGCCCACCGTAGAACACGAGGTTTTTCGGGTCGTGGATGAGATCGTTGGTCTCGCGGAAATTCCTGAGGAGGAAGCGCCCGCCAAAGATCAGCCCCGCCATCCACCAGAGGTTGGCGCCCCGGGCGAGGAAGGCTTCCCCGCGGGCCAGCGCCCGCTGGCCTGCGGGCTTCCGAAGCCATGCAAAGAGGGGCAGCGCCGCCAGGCAGAAGACGAAGAGGTAGGCCACGAACCATAGATGATGCCAGCTGAGGCTGCCCTTGGGGTAGGGCACGCCCTGCAGCACCGAGGGCCACCAGGCCGCGTAGCTGCCGGAGTAGGCGCCCGTCCACACCCGCTCCACCCAGATCTGGGGCGGCACGATGACGAGCATCCCGAAGACCAGCGGCAGCAGCAGCCGCTTCACCCGATCCCAGGCGAAGGTGCCCACGCTCCGCTTGCGCAGCGCGAACGCCGTGGCGAGCCCCGCCACGAGCATCAGCAGGGGCATGCGCACCATGTGCAACACGTCCATGGGCCCGTTCAGCACCGGCAGCAGCTCGGGGGCCTTCACATGCCATGGATCGTCCGCGTTGAACATGCGCGCCGAGTGGTAGAGGTGAAGCAACAGGATGCAGCCCACCCGCAGGGCATCCAGATCGGGGCGGCGCGTGAAGGGGGTGGATCCGCTCATGGGGAGCTCCTTCACCCCAGGCTGATCGCGCCGCTCCGCCCCGTCCCCGGATCCGGCACCAGCCGGATCCGGGAGGGCGCGAACCGGATCAGCCTCCGGCCACGCCGGGGATCCGGAAGAAGTAGAGACGAACTCGCACCAGGACTTCAGTCCCTTTTTCTCGGGCCGGGTTTTGCAACAGAATTGGCTCGAGGCGCCGAGGGTTCCGCTGGGGTGTACATCGAGAGGGATGAGACGACCTGCCCTGAAGGCGTCATCCAGAACCGGAATTTTTGAATGTCCTCCACCTTCGTGAGTCGTTCGGGAATGCCCTGCGGGCTTGAGGCCTGACTGAAGGTTTTTTCGAAGGGATCCAGATCCCACCACATGAGGTCTGGATAGTCTTGAATGCTCAGCAGGCGAGCCACCTTCCGATCGTTTTGATAGAGCGGATCCTTGATGTCGTGGCCGGACTTAGGACGTGGCGTGGTCGATGCCGCGAAGAGCACGGCACGCTCCGACCGGGCGGCGAAAAGGAAGTGGCCATCCGGAAGCGCCTGGGCGTCGAGAATGCAATGTTCCAAGGGGGGCTCGCCCGCAAGGTATTCTGAACCGCCTGGAATTTCTTGGACAGCGAGTTGAGTGTATTCATGCCGCCGCCC
>CAYWDR010000038.1:0-20056 GCA_964457075.1 uncultured Solibacteraceae bacterium | reverse complement strand
ACGGTTCTGTGAGAGGTGCCCCTGGGCAACCGGGGGTGCCTACTCGAGTGGAAAGGGATGGCGAGGATGGGTCGGCGCCCTTTGGTGGTCTTCGTGGTCTTGTGGTGGGATTTTTTTGTCCTGTTGATTAGGAATCGCTCTACTAGGGCCTCGCGGCGGGCTGAGTCCCGGTTCCCACCCCATCCGGGGTGCGCTGGGAACTCACTCGCCCCCGAAGGCCAGGTTTAACGTGCCCCCCAGCAGCGGCAGCTGTCCCAGTTTCGCGAGATAGAGCATCTCCTGGTAACGCTCTTCCGGGTCCAGAACATAGAGGATGGCCAGATCCTGCGCGGGGTCCACCACCAGGTACTCCTTCACGCCGGAGGCTTCGTAGAGCCAGCGCTTGGTGGTGAGGTCCTGGCTGGCCGTGCGGGGGGACAGAATCTCCACCACCAGATCCGGCGCACCTTCGATCCCGCGCTCACTGATTTTTGAGGGGTCGCAGACCACAAGTAGATCCGGTTGGACCACGGAGTCCGGGGGCAGATACACGTCCGTGAGTGCGAAGAAGGCCTCGCAATTCCCCCCGGAGCGCCGCCTGGCTTCATCAAGAGCCTGAACGAGACGCACGCCCAATTGGCGGCTGTGGCGCTGGTGAGCGATTCCGGGAGCGGGAGCCTTGGCGAAGGCGACGCCGTGAATCAATTCCCAGGAGCCCTCCCAATGGGCGTAGTCGGCCTGTGTGTAACCAAGGTGCCCGGGTTGGGGAAGGCTCATGGGGGGGCCAGGGGATGGCTCATCATGGCGCACGGCCGGGGTTCCTGCCACGGGCATCCTGCTCACGGGGCGATCGCTGGTCCGGGCTCTTAGCCCCAATACCGTTCACTTAATGGAATGGGCTCTCGGTAGGTTTGAAAAATCGGAACGCAGAAGACGCAGAAGACGCAGAAGACGCAGAAGTTCACAGAAGACACAGGAAGAACCGCGCGTCTCGACGCCATGCGGGCCCGCCTCTTCTGCGGCCCTGGCTTGGGAGAACGGCCCACCTTGAGTCCTGCGCCTTCTGCGCCTTCTGCGTTCCGCTTTTTGTTCTTATCACCGTTCATCACCGGCCCTTCTTTTAAAAGCAACCAGTGATGAACAGTGATAAAAATGTGATGAACAGTGATAGAAAGCTTTTCATTTCAATGGTTTGTGCAGATTCGTAGCTTCCTTGTTTCTAAAGTCAACGGTATTGCTCTTAGCCCAGCATCCGCCGCCACCCGCTGAAGCGGGGCGGGCCCTCCGCCCGGATGAGCACGAAGCAATCGCCAGGCCCGGCGCCGACGGGGGCGTGGGCCTGGCCCGGCCCGTAGGTGCGCAGATCGCCGGAGCCCACCACGCCGGGGCCGTCGAAGGTGCGGCCCTCCAGCACCACGGCCACTTCCTGGGCGGCATGGCTGTGGTCGGGGAAGCGCACGCCCTCGGGCAGGACGAGGAGGTGGAGGGCGCGCTCCCCCAGGCGCAGCACTTCCGCCACCCGGCTACCGGCGAGGCCCAACCGGTGCCACTTCCACCGCGCCTCCGGATCGAGGCGGGCCCGGAGGGCGGCTCCCAGGGGGTCTCCTGCGGCGGGCAGGAAGGGGGTGAAGGTGGGGCGCGCACTCCGGCAGGCTTCGCAGCGGCCCAGGTGGGCTCCCAGCAGGAGAGCCAGGGTGGGATCCCCCTCCGCCCGGGCCCAGAGGTCGTCCCCGGGATGGAGGGTGGGCTGGAGGCCCTCCCGGGCCTGGATCCGGCCGAGGGCGCCCTGGAGCAGGTTCTCAAGCCCCGCAGGGGGAGCGGGGTCGCCGAGGCTCAGACGGGAAACGATCCCGGGCAGGGCGCGAAGGCTGGCGAGGAAGGCCCGGCAGGGGGCGCATATCGCGAGATGGGCCTGTAGCCTCAGGCGCAGATCCAGGCGGAGGCTCCCCTCCTGGAATTCCGTGAGGAGCCCGGTCACGTCGCGGCAGGTGAGGAGGAGGGTGGTCACGATCGGGTTCCGGCGGAGGGGGTTGGGGCGAGGTCCTTGAGGAGGCTCCTCATGGCGAGGCGGGCCCGGTGGAGGCGCTGGCGCACGAGATCCCGGGTGATCCCCAGTTTCGCCGCGATCTCGTCTGTGTCCCATCCCTCCAGATCCTTCAGGACGAAGGCGGCACGCTGGTCGTCGGTGAGGCGATCCAGGGCGGCCCGGACCCTCCCACGGATCTCGGCCGCCTCCACCCGGTCAAGGGCCTCCGCGGCCTCGCTCCAGGCGAGGACCTTGTCCTGATCCATGTGATGCCCGCCGTCGTCGAACTGTGGCTGGAAATCTTCCACGGCATCCTCGCGGCGGCGGATGCGCTTGCGGCGGGCCATGAGGGCCTGGTTCACGCAGACCCGGTAGGCCCAGGTGCTGAACTGGCTTTGGCCCTGGAAGGCGGCCAGCTCCCGGTGCAGGGCGACGAGGGCGTCCTGGAGGGCGTCCTGGCTTTCCGCCTCGTTGCCCAGGATGCGGTCGATGGCCCGGAAGAACATGGGAAGGTGGGGGCGGACGAGGTCGCCGAAGGCCTCCGGATCCCCGGATCTGGCCCGGGGAAGGAGTTCCGCGCCTGCGGGTGTGGCGAGGGTCATCGGGAGAGGCCCTCCAGGGTGGGGGCTTCGGCGGCGGGCTCGGGGGCGGAGACCCGGGGCAGCCGGAGGGTGAAGGTGGAGCCCAGGCCCGCCCCCCGGGAGGCGGCCCGGATCTCGCCGTCGTGGCGCTCCACGATCTCGCGAGTGAGGAAGAGGCCGATGCCCGTGCCCGGCACCAGGCGGGTCATCTCGTCGCCCACCCGGTAGAAGCGCTGGAAGAGGCGGGGCAGCTCCTTCGCGGAGATGCCGACGCCCTGATCCTGCACGACGATGACCACCTCATCGGCGGAGCCGCCCAGGGTGACCTTGGTGAGGCGGGGGGGGTGGGCGTACTTGAAGGCGTTGGTGAGGAGATTCTCCACCACCGTGGCCAGCTGCTTGGGATCCGCCATCACCCAGAGATCCTCGCCCAGATCCAGCCGGAGGCCCAGGGCGCCGGGGCCCAGGCGCTGATCCATGCCCTCGCAGACGTTCCGCAGCCAGGGAGCCGCTTCGAGGGGCACGGCATGCATCTCCAGGCTGCCGGCGTCGGCCCGGGCCACCTCCAGGAGGTTGGACACGAGCTCCGCGAGGCGGACCAGATCCTGATCCATCCGGGTGTGGATCTTCGTCTTTTGCTCATCGCTGAGGGCGCGCTGGAAGAGCGTCTCCATCCACACCCGCAGGGAGGCGATGGGAGTCTTCAGCTCGTGGGTGACGGCCGCGATGAAGTTGCGCTGGCGCAGCTTGAGGTCCATCTCCAGGGCCAATTTCCGGTAGATGAGCACGAAGCCGAACAGCACGGCGGCGGCCATGAAGGCGCCCTCCAGCCCGGCCTTCCAAAGCGTGGCCAGACGGCTTTGTTCGAGGGCCTCGATGGGCTCCGGACGCAGCGTGAGGAAGGCGGCCTCGTCCACCATCTGGGGATCGTCCAGGGCCCGGGGGGTGTCCACGACGGCCACGTGGGGGAAGGCGGTCTCGATGGCCTTGCGCCGCTCGGGAAGGGCGGGCAGGAGCTTGGGCAGCTGGCCCACGATCTCGCCGCGGCGCAGCACCGTCTCCGGAGCGGCGTAGTAGGGCAGCACGGTGCGGCTATCCATCTGCCAGGCCTCGGCGCGGCCGGCCTTCAGCACCTCGATGCGGGCGGCCAGTAGATCCGCGCTCTGCCTCACCTGCAGGCGGATCCACCAGGACAGCTGCACCATCACCAGGAGGGCCACCCCCAGGAAGATCCACTGTTGGACCGAGGCGCTCTTTAGGCGGGACCGCATCCATGAATTATCCGGCATTCCCGGCCAAACCGGAATCTTTCATGAACCGGGAGAGATTCATGGATCAAGCGGGAAGGCTTGGCATCCGATGGTTCCTTAGTCATCCTGGCTCCAACACCTGGACCCACAAGAGACACGGAAAATATGTCGATCCCCTCCAGCCCCGGCTCGCCCTCCCGCCCGGGCGGAGGCGCGCCCACGCCCGGGAAGGGGGCTGGCCCGCAAAACCTTCCGATCCCCGTGACCGTCTCCTCCCCCCGGCCTCCGGCGCACCCGCCGGCCCAGCCTCCGGGCCGCCCCCAGGGCGCGGAGATGCTCGCCGAGCTGATGCAGACCCAGCGGCAGCTCACGCAGGCCCTCGTCGAATCCCGGGAGCTGCGCAGCAAGCTGGGCCGCCGCTCCCACCAGATGAGCGTGCTGCAGCACGTCTCCGAGATCCTCGCCGCCACGGGCAAGGAAGGGCAGGTGGCCAGCGTCGTGCTCGACGTGCTCGTGCAGGAGTTCCACTGCAAGCGGGGCGGCGTATGGGTGCTTGAGCACCGGGGCAGCACCTACCAGCCGATGGAGATGGTGGGCATGCCCACGGGCACTTCCGTGAATCTCACCCTGCCCGCGCCCAACCCCTTCCTCGACCACCCCCTCGTCCTCCACCAGCCCCAGTGGCTGGATCCCCAGAACCTGCCCGCAGCCCTGCGTCCCCTCGTGGCGGGCCAGGATCTGCAGATCTACTACGTGCCCTTCGAGCATCAGCTCCTCCTGCTGGGCTTCGCCGTGCTCGCCATGCCCAGCGGCCACCAGTGGCCCGAGGAGGATCAGGATTCCCTCAGCCTCCTCCAACGCCAGACGGCCGTGAGCCTCTACAACGCCTGGCTCTTCAAGGACCTCAGCCAGCAGCGGGACGCCCTGCAGCGGCAGGCCCTGGAACTGGAGCGGGTGAACGCCCAGATCAAGGAGGCCGATCAGCTCAAGAGCGAGTTCCTCGCCCTCACGAGCCACGAGCTGCGCACGCCCCTCACGGGCATCCTCGGCTTCACGAAGCTCGTCATCGACGGCCTCTACGAGGACGAGGACGAGATGCGGCACATGCTCCAGGATTCCTACGCCTCGGGGCAGCATCTCCTCTCCCTGCTGAACGACATCCTGGACCTCGCCAAGATCGAAAGCGGGCGCATGGAGGTGAAGGTCGAGCCCTTCAGCCTCCCCGTGCTCATTGAGGAAGTGAAGCCCATCGCCGAGGCCTACCCGCGCAGCGAGGCCGTGGCGCTCGTCTGGCCCGAGTTTGAACCCGATGTTCCCGAGGTCATGGTGGATCCGGGCCGTCTCAAGCAGGTGCTCCTGAACCTGCTCTCCAACGCGCTCAAATTCACGAAGGACGGCTCGGTCTCGTTGACGGTGGAGCGGGGTGTCGGCGTGGTCACCATTTCGGTGGTTGATACCGGCATTGGCGTGAGCCCCGATGGCCAGAAGCGCCTCTTCCAGAAGTTCGCCCAGGCCGAAGGCGGCCACGCCCGCGAGTTCGGCGGCACGGGCCTCGGCCTCGTCATCTGCAAACACCTCATGGAACTCATGGGCGGCAGCATCAGCCTGTTCAGCGAAGGGCAGGGGTTCGGAAGCACGCTGAGCATCGTGGTGAAGATCGCGTAGCTTTTCGGATTGCGGGCGAAAGAAGGAACGCAGAGGGCCCTTCGGGCCTACGCAGAGGGTCGCTGCGCGACCACGCAGAGGACGCAGAGGGAGTGCGACCCATCGGTTCGCCCGCGCCCATGGCTTCGCCCATGCCATGGGCACGGCTCCGCGGCCGGACCCCGGCGCTCCGCGCCCCTGGGCCGCTCGCGGCCCAGGATCCAGTACGGGAGCCATGCGGCCCTTCGAGGGGCCGAATGGCTCCCGTGCTGGATGGGGTCCGATCGCGTGGGTGGGTCGGCGGGCCTCTGCGTTCTCTGCGCAGGCCCGAGGGGCCCTCTGCGTCCTCTGCGTTCCTTCTTTTCGAACCGTCATCGGGAATGTAGGCCCAATTCCCGCCTGATAAACTGGGCCCTTCGCCTCACCGGAGTGCCCATGCGCGAGACCTTCCTCCCCTTCACCCGCCCCATGGTCGGCGAGGAGGAGATCGCGGAGATCATCGACTCCATCAACTCCGGCTGGATCACGACGGGCCCCAAGTCCGCCAAGTTCGAAACGGCCCTCGCCGAATACAACGGCGTGAAGCACTGCATGGCCATGAACAGCGCGACGACGGCCCAAGAAATCACCATGCAGCTGATGGGCCTGCAGCCCGGCGACGAGGTCATCACCACGGGCCTCACCTGGGTGAGCACGCTCTCCACCGTGATCCTCCAGGGCGGCGTGCCCGTGCTCGTGGACATCGATCCCAAGACCCTCAACCTGGATCCCGCCAAGTTGGAAGCCGCCATCACCCCCCGCACCAAGGGCATCATCCCCGTGCACCTCACGGGCCTGCCCGTGCCCATGGACGCCGTGTGGGCCATCGCGAAAAAGCACGGCCTTTGGGTCATCGAGGACGCGGCGCAGGCCATGGGCGCCCACTACAAGGGGAAGAAGATCGGCAGCGACCCCCGCTCCGTCATGAGCGTCTACAGCTTCCACCCGAATAAGAACATGACCACGGGCGAGGGCGGCGCCATCGCCTTCCATGATGACGAGTACGCGGCCCGCATCCAGCGCCTGCGCTTCCACGGCATCGAGCGCGACGCCTGGAAGCGCCAATCCAAGGAGGGCAGCGTCCACATCGACGTGATGGAGCCCGCCCGCAAGGCCAACTTCATGGATATCCAGGCCGCCATGGGCCTCCATCAGATCCAGAAGCTGGACGGCTTCAACGTCCGGCGCGGCGAACTCTTCCACCGCTACCTGGAGCTCATGAAGGACATGGACGAGGTGATGTTGCCCTACGAGGGCGACGCCGAACTCGGCCACTGCTTCCACCTCTTCGTGCTGCGCATCCACCCCGAAAAGGCGGGCCTCGACCGCGACGCATTCGTCACCGAGCTCAAGGCCCGCAACATCGGCACGGGCATCCACTACAAGCCCAGCCACCAGCACACCTTCTACCGCGACTTCTACGCCAAGCACCCCCAAGGGATGCCCAAGGACGGCCTGCCCCACACCGACTGGAGCGGCGACCGCCTCTGCTCCATCCCCCTCTGGCCCGGCCTGAAGGAGGAGGAGCAGGATGAGGTGGTGGCGGAGATCAAGGATGTGATCGTGAAAGCGAAGGCGCGGGTGGCGGTGTCATGACCTGCCTCTGGATGAGCCGTCTGCGGGCCTGTCTCCTGGCGGGGGCGTTCGTTCCGCTCATGGGGAATCCTCAAGGTTCCGCGTCCCAAGCCAAGCCCGGGATCCTCACGCGAGGCCGTTCATGGGAGCAGACCCTTCGAGGGGGTGAGGTCCATGCCTACCGCCTCAAGGCGAGTCAGGGCGACTTCGTCAAAGTGGTGGCCTACCAGCATGGCGTGGACCTCGTGCTTCGGGCCTTGGATGCCACGGGCAAGCTTTTGCAGGAGGTAGACAGCCCCAACGGATCCCTGGGCCCCGAGCCCCTCTCGCTCACCATCGAAAACAGCGGAGCCCATCGCATCGAGGTTCGTTCCCTCGAACCCGGGGCCCGGCCCGGGCGCTACCGGATTTCCCTGCCCCTGCATGAAAGCCTGAAAGGTAGGCGCGGGTACGGCATGGCCAAGGTCCGCCCCGAGTTGCTGGATGACTACGCCGGGTGCTACGAGATCGGGCCTGGCCATCGGCTCCTCCTGAGCCATAACGATTACGCCGGCGCGGGCGGGCACTTGGCCCTGGTGGATCTTCGAACGCGTGAACTGAAGGCCCTGCACCCCACCTCCGACACGGAATTCTTTTCGGGGCCCCGGCCCTCCCTGGAATACCCCGTGAGGCAGGTCTACCAATTCCAGCGGGGGCCTGGGGGAAGGGTCGAAGGCCTACGCGTGGGGCCCCCCGGCGGCCCCCTTCGCCTGGCCCGGAGGGTCAGGTCCCACACGCAAGAGGCCGTGGCCTTCGAGGGCGTGGGGGCCACCTTGAAGGGCAAGCTGCTGATCCCGGAAGGGCCGGGGCCCTTTCCGGCGGTGGTGCTCATTCACGGGTCCGGTCCCGCCACCCGGAACATGGGCTTTTACGACACCTTCTTCGCACAGCTGGGCCTGGCGGTGCTCTCCTTCGATAAGCGGGGGGCCGGGGTTTCCACGGGCGATTGGCAAAAGGCCAGCTTCGAGACGCTGGCAGCGGACGTGCTCGCCGGGGTGGCCTTCCTTCGCCAGCGCCCCGACATCGACCCCATGCGCATCGGATTGCACGGCGGCAGCCAGGGGGGATGGATCGGCGCCCTGGCGGCGGCCCGCTCGGCGGACGTCCGCTTCCTCATGGTCACCTGCGGTTCCGGCGTGAGCGTGGTGGACAACGTCGTCCATGAAAACGAGGGGAGGCTCCGCCAGGCCGGGCTCACGGAGGTGGAGATCCAGGCCGCCCTCGCCTTCGCCAAGGAGATGGGCACCCGCGCCGCCGAAGGGGAGTCCTTCGAACACCTGGAGGCCCGCTTCCAGGCCGTGAAGGGAAACCCCTGGTCGGAGTACGTGTTTCCCGCGGGACTTCCGAAGGATTCCCCCTGGTGGGTCTGGTACCCGTTGAATGGTCCCGTTGATCCGGTGGAGTCCCTGCGGAAGGTCAAGTGCCCCGTGGCCTGGTTCCTGGCCGATCGGGATTGGAACGTGCCTTCGGTCCGCAGCGAAGCGCGCCTCCGGAAGGCGCTCCGGGACGGGGGAAACGGGAAGTCGCTCCTTCGAACCTTCGCCCCCGCGAGCCACATGATGATGGAAGCGCGCACGGGCCTGGACGACGAGCGGGAGTTCATGACGCGCTTCGTGCCGGGCTATTGGGAGGCCATGGAGGCGTGGGTGAGGAAGGGCCCCGGGAGCAGGCCCTAGGCCCGCCGCAGGACGAGGAAGCTCAAATCGTCCGCCCACGCCCGTCCCATGGCCCAGGTGGAGGCTTCAGCGGTGAGGGCTTCGATGAGCGCATCCGGGGCGAGGTGATTGTGGCGCTGGAACAGCGGCGCCATCAGATCGTAGCCCAGCATCCGATCCCCGGGGTCCAGGCACTCGGGGAAGCCGTCCGAAGCCAGCAGCACGGCATCGCCTGGCTCCAGCCGCAGCCGCCCTTCGGTGTAATCGAAGCGCTTGAGCTGGCCCAGGGGCGGGCCCGACGTTCGGTGGAGGTCCACCCGATCCTCGGCGGCCCGGTAGTGGAGCACGGGCGGCATGCCGGCGCCCGCGAAGGCGAGGTCGCCGCCATCCAGCTTCAGGAGCGTGAGGGCCATGGCCATGCGGGGCATGTGGAGGCTGCGGATGCCCTCGCTGACGTGGTGCAGGGCCTGGGGCAGCGCGAGGTCCGTGGGCAGCGTCTGGAAGAGGGCCTTCACGGCCGTGACCATGAGGCCCGCCTGCAGGCCGTGGCCCGTGGCGTCGCCGAAGGCGAGGAGGAGGCCGCCATCGGGGAGGGTGCGGTAGTCGTAGGTGTCGCCGCCCACCTCCGTGGCCGTGTGCAGGGCGTAGGCGAAGGCCATTCCGCAGCATTCCGGCGGGGCCTTGGGGAGCATGGAGAGTTGCAGCTCACGGGCCTCCTCCAGCTCCCGGGTCTTGCGGGCGTGATCGGCTTCCAGCAGCTGCAGCCTGAGGGCCTCCAACTCGGCGTGGGTCTTGGCGCGCTCCACGGTGACGAGGTGGGCCGTCGTGTGCAGTCCCGTCATGATGGACGTGATCGTGAGGCCGATGAGGAAGGTGAGGATGGCGATCCGGGGATAGTGAAGGAGGTTGTACCCCGTGGTGGCCCGGACGAGGATCAGGGCCACGGCCAGGAGCGCGATGTAGAGCCCGACGATGCGCAGCAACGTGCGGAGGGCGAGCCGGAAGGGGGAGTCCCCATCGCCGGCCTTCACGCTGAACCAGCCGCTCAAAAGGTGGAAGCCGCCCCACATCAGCGTGGAAAAGATGATGCAGATGAACAGCGTGAGCCGCATATCCGGAGTCAGGCCCGTGAGCCGGAGCAGCAGGGCCAGCACCACGCCCATGGCCAGGGCCTTGGCCAGGAGCCGGAGGAGGTGGGTGGGGGGCGGCATGCCGCCAAGGATGGCAGCCGGGGGGTGGCGCGGCCAAGGAATGGGCCGTGAAAAAAGAAAAGAAGCCGGTGATGAACAGTGATGAAAAGGGATGAACAGTGATAAAAGCACGCCACTGCCATCACTGTTCATCAGCTTTTATCACTGTTCATCACTGGTTTGTTTTTCTTTAGAATATCAGGGCATGCGGAGGTTGAAGGTGCTTGGCATGGGGGAAGCAGGCAGTTGGATTTCGCTGTGTCCCGGCCGGCCTGCGTAGGCGGCTTGAATGCGCAAGGGCCGGTCCACGGCCTTGAGGCGGAAATGGATTCTCGGGGCGATGGGCGCTGTGGACTCCTGGCCTGGGTTCGGCGTGCTCATGTGGATGTTGAAGACGTTCACGGTGCCCTGGTCCGTATCCTGGCTGCCCGTGAATTCCGCGGCCCCGTTAATCACCCCCACGAGGCGGAGATCCAAGGTGTCCTTGTCGAGCTGGGCCAGGGTCCCGAAGAGGGTTCCCACGGGCGCCGGCTCCACGGCCTTGCGGCGGTAAAGGTCCATGACGGCGAGGGCGTAGGTGCGGGTTTCTTCCGAGGGCGCGATCCCCTCGGCGCGATCCAGGCTTTCGGGCCCGGCGTTGTAGGCCATGACGGCCTTGGCGGTGTCGCCTTGGTAGCGGTCCAGCAGGAGCCGCAGGTACTTGGCGCCCACCTTGAGGTTGTCGTCGAGCTTCTCGGGGTGGGCCACGCCCAACTTCGCGGCGGTGGCCGGAAGCACCTGCATGAGGCCCACGGAGCCCGCGGAACTGCGGGCCGAGGGGTTGAAGCGGCTCTCCACCTGGATCACGGCGCGGACGAGGTAGGGATCGAGGCCCTCGGCCCGGGCCGCGGCATCGGCGAGGGTTACAAGCTCTGCCGGGGCCTCGATGCGTCGAGCCGGATCCTGGAAGCGTGGCAGGGCCAGCAAGGTGGCGCTTCCCAGCAAGAGGGCGGCCGTGAGCGTGGCGAGAGAGGAAGGCGCCTTCGCCTTCTGGAGGAGGTGCGGGAGTCGTTGAGTCAAGGGGGCTCCTTGGGCCGCGGGGGCGGCCAGGGGAGGACGCAGATCCTCCAGTTGGAGAAGGGCCCGGGCGATGGTGCGGGCATCGCCGAAGGCGGCCGCGGCGGCTTCATCGCAGGCCCGCTCCCGCTCAAGACGGGCTTGCGATGAGATCCACCGGGCGAGGGGGTGGTGGAAGAGGAGCAGGTCGATGAAGGATTGAATGCCATTGAAGAGGAAGTCCCACCTCCGCAGATGGGCGAACTCGTGGGCCAGCAGGGCTTCGAGGGCGGAGAGGTCCAGGGCGGCCAGGCAGGGGGCGGGCAGGACCACGACGGTGCGGAGGAGGCCGTAACAAAAGGGGCTCGCGGCTTCCGCCAACACGCGCAGTTCGGGGGCACGGATCCCCATGCGGCGCGCGAGGTTCCGGCTCAAGGCCTGCAGAGCCTCAGGCGCCGCCTCCGTGCGGGCCTTCACCCGGGCCAGCCAGAGCCAGCCGCCGGCCTGGCGGGCGCCCAGCCACAGAACGCCGAAGATCCAGGCCGTGCCGAGCCAGGGCAGGACACCCGGAAGGCGGGCGGGGGAAGGGGCGGGCAGAGGGGCCACGGGCCCCAGGGGGAGCGGCACGATAGCCCGGGCTTCCACCCGTTGCCGGCCCTCCGCACGGCGAACCTGAAAGGTGTGGGCGGGCCAGGCCAAGGCCGCCACCAGCGCACCGTAGGCCAGGACGTGGCGCAGTCGGGGCGAGGCCCGGTGCAGCAGCGTGAGGAGGCTCCAGAGCAGCACGGAGACCATGGCCACCTGCCAGAGGGAATGCAGAAAGGCATGGCCCAGGTCGGCGACGAGGCCTTGGAGATAAAGGGAGTTCATCGGGATTCCTCCTCCAGAAGGGCCCGGAGGGCGGCTTTCTCCTTGGCGCTCAGGCGGCGGCCATGGAGGGCCATCTGCACCAGCTCCCCGGCGCTACCCGCGAAGACGCGATCCACGAAGTCCCCCACGAGGGCCTTTTGCGTGCGGCCCTTGGCCTCTGTGGGGCGGTAGGTGTGGGCCCGCTCCGAGTCATCCCGCTGGAGGAGGCCCTTGTCGAGCATGGTCTGCATCATCTTCAGCACGGTGGTGTAGCCCAGCTCCCGATCCCGGCCCATCTCCTCGATGAGGTGCTGGTGCACCTGCTTCACGGTGGCGGGGCCGAGGCTCCAGAGGGCGCGCAGGATGGCGAGTTCCGTTTCGGTGGGCTTGGGCAGGGGCGTCATGGGGTTCCGATGCGAAGGTGGATGTACGAAATAAAATGTACGACAAAAAATGTACATGTCAATGGACCTGCCCCATCATTCCAATCAATGGACCCATGCCCGCCGTTCTTTCCTACACTGGGGCATCACCCCCACCACGAGGCACGCATGAACCTTCGGGTCCTTCCGATCCTGCTCACTTTCTTCGTCATGGGCGTGGCGGACGCCATGGGGCCCCTGGCGGACGCCGTGCAGCGGCAGTTCCACGTGAGCGCCGTGATGGCGACGCTGCTCACCTTCTTCGTGTTCATCGCCTTCGCCGTGTTCAGCGTGCCCGGCGGCCTGTTGGCGGCGCGGGTGGGCAAGCGGCGGCTGCTGCTCATGGGCCTGGCCCTCAACGCCGTGGCCGTGGGCATTCCCGCCTTCATCGCGCCCAGCTTCGGGTTGTTGCTGGCCTGCATCTTCGCCCTGGGGGTGGGCACCACCTTCCTCCAGGTGGCGGGCAACCCCTTCATGCGCGATGTGAGCGCCGAGGGGGCCTACACCCGTAACCTCGCCTTCGCCCAAGGCATCAAGGGCATCGGCTCCTTCAGCTCCGCCTGGCTCGTGGGGGGGCTCGCCGCGCTCTTGCCCTTCGCGGCGGCCCTGGGCTGGCGGGGGGCCTTCCCCCTCTTCTTCGGGCTCATGGTGCTGGCCCTCCTCTCCGTGGCCCTCGTGCAGGTGGAGGAGACGGTGGCGGACGCGCCTCCGAGCCTGGGGGATTCCCTCGCCTTGCTGAAGGAGGGTCCCTTCGCCTTGGCGGTGCTTGGGATCTTCCTCTACGTGGGTGCGGAGGTATGCATGGCCCGTTTCCTGAAACCGCAGTTGGCGGCCGTGGGCTTCACGGAGGATCGCACGGCCCTCTTCGGCCCCGCCTTCTTCTTCGGCACCATCACCGTGGGCCGCCTCGTGGGTTCGGCCGTATTGCGCGTGCTCTCGGCCCGGGGCTTCTTCCGCCTCAGCGCCGCCCTGGGCACCGTGGGCATCGCGGCCCTCCTCTCCGGCCAAGCCGCCCTCGCCGTCCCCGGCGTCCTGCTCGCGGGTCTCGGCTTCGCCAATATCTGGCCCCTCCTCTTCAGTCTCACCGTGGAGGCCCGCCCCGAGCGCGGCGCGGAACTCTCGGGCCTCATGTGCATGGCCATCAGCGGCGGCGCCCTCGTGCCCCTCGTGATGGGGCGCTTGGCGGATCGGGGGCTGGGGGCGCTGGCCTTTGGGGTGCCGCTGGTCTGCTTTGCCTACTTGGTGGTGTTGGCCTTTAGGGGGCACGGTGATGTTTAGGAAAGGCGGAACGCAGAAGACGCAGAAGAACGCAGAAGGCGCAGAAAAAATGGGATCAGGTTTTGTTCGAGGCTACCCAGCGAATCCTGCTTCCACCCCTTTTTGAGTTCTGCGTTTTCTGCGTTTTCTGCGTTCTTCCGCGGTTTCTGCGTTGATCGTTTTTTCCCGAGCTAGAAGAGGAAAATTCATGCCCTCCATGACCTGGTCCAACGCCTCCCGCACGGTGCTGACGCTCGACGCGGGCGGCACCACCTTCACGTTCTCCGCCATGCGCGGTGGCGTGGAAGGGATCACCCCCTTCACGCTCCCCGCCCACGGCGATGACCTCGAACGCTGCCTGGCCCAGCTCGTCGCGGGCTTCGAGCAGGCGCGAACCTTGGCCGGGGCCTGTGACGCCATCTCCTTCGCCTTTCCGGGCCCCGCGGACTACCAGCGGGGCATCATCGGCGATCTGGGCAATCTGCCGGGCTTTCGGGGCGGCGTGCCCCTGGGGCCCATGCTGGAGGCGCGCTTCAACTGCCCCGTCTTCATCAACAACGACGGCGACCTCTTCGCCTACGGCGAGGCCCTCGGGGGTTTCCTCCCCGAGGTGAACGCGGCCCTCGAAGCGGCGGGCGCGACACGCCGCCACCGCAACCTCGTCGGCCTCACCTTCGGCACGGGATTCGGCGGCGGCCTCGTGCGGAACGGCGAGCTGGTGCTGGGGGATAACGGCGCCGCCGGCGAAGTGTGGCTGCTGCGGCATCGCGACCGCCGCGACGCCTTCGCGGAAGAGGGCGTGAGCATTCGCGCCCTGCGGCGGGTCTACGCCGAAGGGGCGGGCCTCGACCCCAAGCAGGCGCCGGAGCCCAAGGTCTTGGCGGAGGTCGCCCGGGGCCACGCCGAAGGCCACAGGGAGGCGGCCCTGGAGGCTTTCCGCCGCCTGGGCCAGGTGGCGGGGGATGCCCTCGCCAACGCCCTCACCCTCTTCGACGGCCTCGCCGTCATCGGCGGCGGCCTCAGCGGCGCGGCGGACCTCTTCATGCCCGCCCTCGTGGCGGAGCTGAACGGCCAACTGGAGGGCTTCGACGGCGGCCGCGTCGCGCGCTTGGAACTCCGCGCCCACGATTGGGAATCCACCTCCGATCGCGCCGCCTTCCTCGGCTCCCGCGTCGTGCTCCTCCCCGTGCCCGGCACGGATCGGCAGGTGCCCTTCGATCCCGTGAAGCGCACGGCCGTGGGCCTCTCGCGCCTGGGCACGAGCCGGGCCGTGGCGCTGGGGGCCTGCGCCTTCGCGCTCTCGGCGCTGGATCGGTGACCCATGCGCCTCGCCAGTCTGCTACTCCTGGGCCTGAGCCTCCTCGCGGGACCCGGCGATCGGCCGCGCCCACTCGACCGCGTGAACCCCTTCCTCGGCACGAAGGGCGAGGGCCACACCTTCCCCGGCCCCACGCTGCCCTTCGGCTTCGTGCAGCTGGGGCCGGACACCCGCCGCCGGGACTACCCCGGCTGCGCGGGCTACCGCTATGAGGACTCCCGCATCGCCGGCTTCAGCCACACCCACCTCTCGGGCACGGGCATCCCCGACTACGCGGACGTGCTGCTGCAGCCCTTCACGGGGGAGGTGCGCTGGCACCACGGCCTGGATGGGCAGCCCGGCTACGCCTCCCGCTTCAGCCACGGGGAGGAGGGCGCCCGCCCCGGCTCCTATTGGGTGCGGCTGCAGGATTCCGGCGTGAAGGCGGAGCTCACGGCGACCCTGCGCACGGGCATGCACCGCTACACCTATCCCGCCGGCCAGGCCGCGCGGCTGCTCATCGATCTGGAGCATCGGGATGCCGTCGTGGACGCGGCCCTGCGCAGGGTCTCGCCCACGGAGCTGGAGGGCCACCGCATCAGCCGTTCCTGGGCCAAGGATCAGCACCTCTACTTCGTGATCCGCTTCGATCGCCCCTTCACGGCACTGCGCTATCAGGGCAACGCCCAGGGCAAGGACGTGAAGGCGGCCTTGGATTTCGGCCCCTCCTCCCATCCCCTGCGCATCAAGGTGGGCCTCAGCGCCGTGGACGTGGCCGGCGCCCGGCGCAACCTCGATTCTGAAAACCCCGGATGGGACTTCGACGCCGTGCGCGCCGCCGCCGAATCCGTCTGGGACCAGGCCCTTGCTCGCATCACCGTGGAAGGCGGCACGGAGGATCAACAGCGCGCCTTCGCCACGGCCCTCTACCACAGCCTCCTCGCGCCCAACACGTGGTCCGACGCCGACGGCCGCTACCGGGGCCATGACCGGGCCATCCACCAGGCCCAGGGCCGCGTGCAGCACACGGTGTTCAGCCTTTGGGACACCTTCCGCGCCTTCCACCCCCTCATGACGCTGACGGATCGCAAGCTCACGGCGGATTGGATCAACTCCATGCTCGCCATGGCCCAGGAGGGCGGCCGCCTCCCCATCTGGGAATTGGCGGGCACGGAAACGGGCACCATGATCGGCTACCACGCCGTGCCCGTGATCGCCGACGCCATCCTCAAGGAGATTCCCGGCTTCGATCGGGAGGCCGCCTTCCAGGCCATGCTCGCCAGCGCCATGGAGGATGATCGCGGGCTCAGGGCCTACCGGGAGCGGGGCTACCTGGGCATCGCCGATGAGCCCGAAAGCGTCTCCAAGACCCTGGAATACGCTTTCGACGATTGGTGCATCGCCCGCGCCGCCCACAAGCTCGGCAAAGCGGAGGTGGCCGCCGCCTTCCTGCGCCGGGCCCAAAGCTGGAAATCCCTCTTCGATCCCGCCACGGGCTTCTTCCGCCCCCGGGATAAGGGGGCCTTCGCGAGGCCCTTCAACCCCTTCGAAACGACGCCCCACCTCACGGAGGGCAACAGCTGGCACTACGCCTTCTTCGTGCCCCACGATCTGGAGGGCCTCATCCGCTTCCACGGCGGCGGCCCCGCCTTCTGCAAGGCGCTCGATGCCCTCTTCGCCGCGCCCAGCCGCCTCGACGGCCACCAGCAGGAGGATATCGTGGGCTTCATGGGCCAGTACGTGGCGGGCAACGAGCCCAGCCACCACGTGGCCTTCCTCTACGCCTACGGCGGCGAACCCTGGAAGGCCCAGGCCTGGAGCGCCCGCCTGCGGGACCACTTCTACTCCGGCGCCGCCGACGGCCTGCCGGGCAACGAGGATTGCGGGCAGATGAGCGCCTGGTACCTCTTCGCGGCCCTCGGCTTCTACCCCGCCTGCCCGGGCAGCGACCACTACGTGCTGGGCTCCCCCCGCTTTTCCAAGGCCACCCTCCGCATGGATAACGGGAATGTGCTCGTCGTGACGGCGCGGCGCGCGGCGGACACGGACGTCTACGTGCAGGAGCTCCTCTGGAACGGGCAGCCCTTGCGCGTGGATGGGAAGCTCCCCGCCTACCTCCGCCACGACCTCCTCGCCGGCGGCGGGGAGCTGGAGGTGGTGCTCGGCCCCGCCCCCCGCACGACGGGCTGGGCCCTGCCCGTGACGGCCCTCCCCGCCGACGCCCAGATCCCGCCCGCCCCCGTGCTAGCCCAAGGCGACCCCGTCTTCCAGGGGCGCACCACCGTGGCCCTCGCCTGCGCCCAGGCGGACGCGGAAATCCACTTCACCCTGGACGGCACGGAGCCCGCGATCTCGAGCGCCCGCTACCAGGCCCCCTTTTTCGTGGAGGGCCGGGAGCTGCGGGCCGCCGCCTTTCAAGGGGGACGCAAGGGCCCCGAACTGCGCACCCCCTTCACGGCCGTGGACCCCGCCCTCCACCTCACCCTGGCCACCGAACCGAAGAGCCCCTTCGCGGCGGACGGCCCCCTCACCCTGCTTGATGGCCTCCACGGCCTCGCCGACTACCACGCCGGTTCCTGGCTGGGTTTCGAAGCGGCGGATTTCGCGGCCACCCTGGATTTGGGCCGGGAGCGCACGCTGGTGGAAGCCGGTCTCTCTTGCCTGCAGGCCCGGCGGGGCTGGATCGTCCTCCCCCGCCGCATCACCGTGGAAGGCAGCCTGGATGGCCGTGCCTGGGAGCCCCTGGGCGAGGCGCGCCCCGACCTTCCCATCGAGGCCGAAGGCGTGCACCGCAAAGCCCTCGTCGCCACCTTCGCCGCGCGCCCCCTGCGCTACCTCCGCGTGCGCGCCCAGCAAAGCGGCCCCTTGCGCAACACCTACGTCCACCGCGAGGAGGATAGTTGGATCCTCGTGGACGAATTGATCTACCGGTGAACCCCATGCGATATCTCCTCGCCCTCCTCCTTCCCCTGGCCCTCCTCGCCGGCGGCCACGGCCCCTCCCGCTTCGTGGATCCCCGCATCGGCACGGGGGGCCACGGCCACACCTTCCCCGGGCCGATCCTGCCCTTCGGCATGATCCAGCCGGGGCCCGACACGCGGCTCACGGGCTGGGATGGCTGCAGCGGCTACCACGACAGCGACCGCGTCATCTACGGCTTCAGCCACACCCACCTCTCGGGCACGGGCGTCAGCGACTACGGCGACGTGCTCCTGCTGCCCGCCACGGGCCCCGTGAAGCGCGACAGCGGCTACCGCTTCAAGGGCGAGGACCCGCTGCCCCACGACCCCGCCGGCTACGGCAGCGCCTTCGACAAGGCCACGGAAGTGGCCCAGGCCGGCTACTACGCCGTGACCTTGAAGGACTACGGCGTGCGCGCCGAAGTCACATCCACCCTGCGCACGGCCCTCCACCGCTGGACCTTCACCCGCGCCGATAACGCCCACGTCGTCCTCGACCTCACCCACCGCGGCGAGCTCCTGGCCTCCGAGCTGCGCAAGATGGACGCCTTCACGGTGGAGGGCTTCCGCCGCACCAAGGCGTGGGCCGTGGATAGACCCGTCTATTTCCGGATCCGTTTCGATCGTCCCATCAGCGGCTTCGCCGCTGATGGCGTTAAAAAGGCCATTCTGGCCTTTAAGCTGAATGCGGGGGACGTGCTGCAGGCGCAGGTCGCCATCTCCGCCGTGGACCTAGAGGGTGCCCGCCGCAACCTTGCTGCGGAGCAGCAAGGTTTTCATTTCACCTCTCTGCGGGCGCAAGCCCGCAGAGTTTGGGACGCGCAGCTTTCAAAAGTGGAAGTGGAAGGTGCGACCGAGAAGGACCGGCGCATCTTCACGACGGCGCTCTACCACGCGTTCCTGCAGCCGAACCTCTTTCAGGATGTGGATGGGCGCTACCTGGGGCGCGACCTCAAGGTCCATAGGGCTGTTGGATACCGGCACCACACGGTCTTCTCCCTGTGGGACACCTTCCGTGCCGCCCATCCCCTTTACACCCTGCTGGAGCGGCGCCGTACCGCGGACTTCATCCAGACCTTACTCTCCCACTTCCGGGAGGCGGGACGCCTCCCGGTGTGGGAGCTGTGGGGCAACGAGACGGACTGCATGATCGGCTACCACTCCGTGAGCGTCATCGCGGACGCTTACGCCAAGGGCATCCGCGGCTTCGACGCGAAGCTGGCGCTGAAGGCCATGGTGGCCTCGGCCGAGGCCGAGAGTTTCGGTTTGAAGTCCTATTGCACCCACGGCTACATCCCCGGCGACGAGGCCTCCGAAAGCGTCTCCAGGACGCTGGAGTATGCGTACGACGATGCGTGCATCGCCCTTTTCGCCGAAAAGCTCGGCGAAAAGGGAATTGCAAAGCGGTTCTTCGAACGGTCCCAGGCGTGGCGGCACTTAGCCGATCCAAGCGGCCACCTTCGTCCGCGGGAGAAGGGGCGGTGGGTCACGCCCTTCAATCCGGCCGAGGTCACCTTCCACTTCACGGAGGCGAACGCGTGGCAGTACGGGTTCTTCGTGCCCCAGGATCTGGATGGATTCATGGCCCGCTTGGGGGGGGCGGAGCCCTTCGCGAAGCTGCTGGATCAGTGCTTCGCGGCCGAGAGCCGCACGACGGGGCGGGAGCAGGCGGATATCACGGGCCTCGTGGGGCAGTACGCCCACGGCAACGAGCCCAGCCACCACATGGCCTACCTCTGGGCCTTCGCGGGCCAGCCCTGGAAGACGCAAGCCATGGTGAAGCGGCTCATGGACGAGATGTACACGGACGCGCCCGACGGCCTCGTGGGCAACGAGGACTGCGGCCAGATGAGCGCCTGGTACGTGATGAGCGCCCTCGGGTTTTACGCCGTGACGCCGGGGACGCCGGAGTACGTGATCGGCGCGCCCCGCTTCCCCACGGTCGCCTCGTCATCCGCGCCCAGGGGCGGGGGGCCTACGTGCAAGGCGTCACCCTGGGCGGTCGCCCCTGGGCGAAGGCGTGGCTGCCGCACGAGGCCCTGATGAAGGGAGGCGAGCTGCGCTTCACCATGGGCACGGCGCCTTCCACCTGGGGCAGCGCCCCCGAGGACCGGCCCCGCACGTCCATTCCGGGTGCGGGGATCGTGCCCGCCCCCGTGGTCGCCGCCACCGTCCCGCCGATGCTGATCGAGCTCGGCGCCGGCGCCGTCACCCCGCCCACGAACGTCGTGCTGTCGGTCGCCGCATCCCCAAGGGTC
>CAYWDR010000037.1:0-20519 GCA_964457075.1 uncultured Solibacteraceae bacterium | reverse complement strand
GCCACCTGCCCAGCCAGCTCAGCGGCGGCCAGCAGCAGCGCGTGGCCGTGGCCCGGGCCGTGGGCGGCCGCCCCAGCATCCTCCTGGCGGACGAACCCACGGGTAACCTCGATAGCACCAACGGCGATTCCGTGATGGACCTCCTGAAGGACCTCCACCGCCGCGGCTCCACCATCTGCATGGTCACCCACGACCTCCGCTTCGCCCGCCACGCCGATCGCACCATCCAGCTCTTCGATGGCCGCGTGGTGGAAGAGGGCATCGGCGAGCATACGGCCTGAGCCGGGCATCCGCCTTTTCCGGCGGCGATCAGAGAAAGGGAGGAGGTAGGGCAGACATGCTCCAGGACATCAGACAGATCCTCAAGAACATCGCGAAGGCGCCCATCTTCTTCGGCGCCCTCGTGCTCACCCTGGCCATCGGTATCGGCGCCAACACCGCTATTTTCAGCCTCGTCAAGACCGTCCTCCTGCAGCCGCTGCCCTACCCGGACGCGGATGGGATCGTTGGCATCTCGAAATACCCTTGGGTGCCCGTCGAGCTCTACGACGATCTCCGCGCCTCCGGGGGGAACACCTTCGAGGAGGTGGCCGCTTTTTATCCCCAGTCCTTCGCCGTCACCGGCGGCGATCACCCGATCGAGGTGGAAGGGGCTCGGGTAACACCGAACTTCTTCCGCATTTTCCGGGCCGGCGCCGCGCAGGGACGCGGTTTCTCGCCGGCCGACGGCGCGGCTGGCCCGGTGGTCGTGAGCGAGGGTTTCTGGCGGCACCGCCAGGACGGAACGGGCGATCCGGCCCATCGGACCCTGACCCTCGATGGCGTGTCCCACCCGGTGATCGGAATGATCGATCCCGCCTTTCGTCAGATCACGCCGGGGAACGGTCACCCGAGGCTGTGGCTCGCATCCACCTTCGAGCCCCTGCGCCCGGACGGATCCATGGGCTATGTCATCCCTTTGGCACGCCTCCGGAAGGGCGCACCCTTGCACCAGGCCCAGGCTGCGTTTTCCGTGGTGATCGGCCGCTTCCTGGAACGGCATCCGGAACTGCGAAACAATTCCAGATGGAACCAGCTCCGGCTCGTCCCGATCCGGGAGGAACTCACCGGCGACATCCGCCCCGCCCTCCTGATGCTCCAGGCGGCCGTCGGCATCCTGCTGCTCATCGCATGCGTCAATGTGGCCAACCTGCTGCATGCACGGTTCCTGGCGCGGCAAAGGGAACTGGCGATCCGCGCCGCCCTGGGGGCGACCAAGGGGCGGCTGGTCCGCCAGCTGCTCACGGAGAGCCTCGTGCTCGCCCTGCTGGGCGGGCTGGCGGGTTTCCTCCTCATGCGGGTTTGCCTCAAGGCCATTCTCGGCATCGCGCCGGTGGACATCCCCCGCATCCAGGATGTCTCGGGCGATCCAGCCGTCTTCCTGTTCGCCCTCGGGCTTTCGGTCTTGACGGGACTGGCCTTCGGCGTGTTCCCATCCGCCCTCGGCACGAGGCGGACCCTGCATGACCAATTAAAAGAAGGGGGCCGGTCTCCCGGACGGTCCAGAGGCCAATCCCGCGCCAGCCAGGCGCTCGTGGTGGCGGAAGTCGCGCTCAGCATGGTGTTGCTGGCCGGAGCCGGCCTGCTGATCCAAAGCTTTTTTTCGCTCACCTCCCAGTCCTTGGGGTTCCGGACCAAGGATGTCCTGGCGATCGCGGTGAGCTCGCCGGGGAACCGCCATGCGAGCGTCCCGGATCTGGAAGCGTTCTACCGCCTGGCACGGGAACGCCTCAGACAGGTGCCTGGGGTCGAGTCCGCCTGTGTGAGCAACAACCTGCCGATCAAGCGCGGGCGATCCAGCCGCACCCTTGTCATCGAGGGCCTCCCTGAGCCAAGGACGATGCAGTACGGTGTGGTCAGTCCCGGTTTTTTCGGCACACTCGGAATACCCATCCGGCAGGGTCGCGACTTCGAGGATTCGGATCGGCGGACGAGTCCGCCCGTGGCGGTCGTCGACGAGGCCATGGCCACGGCCTTGTGGCCCCAGCAGAATCCCATCGGAAAACGCTTCCGGATGCCCGACGCCTCCGGATGGATCAGCGTCGTCGGGGTGGTGGGCGATATCCGGGGCAACGGGCTGGCGCGGGAACCCGGCCCCGGCTTCTACATCTCCAACCAGCAGCGCCCGGACACCCTGGTGGAACTGACCGTCGGGCGGCAGGCGGTATTCCTCATCCATTCGCGGTTGGGGCCGGCGGCGATGGCGCCGGCCCTGCGCCGGGCGATCTGGGACGCGGACCCGCAACAGCCGGTGCCGGAGATCACCACCCTGGACCAGGTTCTGGATCGGGAAGGCGCCTCGCATCGCTTCCGCGCCCTCCTCCTCGGCCTTTTCGCCGCCATCGCGATGCTGCTGGTGGCCGCAGGCATCTACGGGATCGTGGAGTACCTCGTGAGCGAGCGAACCCATGAGCTGGGGGTCCGAAAGGCCCTGGGCGCGACGGATGGGAGTCTCATCCGAGGCATCCTGGCCTGGGGCCTCAAGCTCGCGGCCATCGGCACCGCACTCGGCGTGCTGGCCGTGTTCGCCCTCGGCCGCTTCCTCGCCAGCCTGCTGTTCGGCGTGGGTGCGCTGGACCCCGGCACCCTCATGGCCTCGGGGATCCTGATCGGACTGATCACCGTCGTGGCCTGCTTCATCCCCGCCCGCCGGGTGGCGCGAGTCGATCCGATGACCGCGCTGCGGAGCGAATGAATGCCGGCCTTTTTCAACCCCCTTCCCCCGAAGCCAACAGAGAGCTTTCCCCCCCGAGGAACCCCCATGACCAAGCCCCTCCTCCACCTCAACGGCATCAAGAAGGTCTTCACCACCGACGAGGTGGAGACCCACGCCCTGGCCGACGTGCACCTCGATATCCGGGAAGGCGAGTTCGTCTCCATCTCCGGCCCCTCCGGCTGCGGCAAGTCCACCCTGCTCGCCATCCTCGGCCTGCTGGACGCGCCCTCCCACGGCGAGTACTGGCTCAACGGCAAGGAGGTGGCCCAGCTCACCCTCGCCCAGCGGGCCCGCATCCGGAACCGGGAAATCGGATTCATCTTCCAGAACTTCAACCTCATCGGCGATCTCACGGTGTTCGAGAACGTGGAGCTGCCTTTGGTGTACCGGGGCATGCCCAGCGGCGAGCGCCGCCAGCGGGTGCTGGACGCCCTCGAAGTCGTGGGCATGAGCCACCGCGCGGGCCACCTGCCCAGCCAGCTCAGCGGCGGCCAGCAGCAGCGCGTGGCCGTGGCCCGCGCCGTGGGCGGACGCCCGAGCATCCTCCTGGCGGACGAGCCCACGGGCAACCTTGATAGCACCAACGGCGACGCCGTCATGGAGCTCCTCAAGGACCTCCACCACCGCGGTTCCACCATCTGCATGGTGACCCACGACCTCCGCTTCGCCCGCCACGCCCAGCGCACCATCCAGCTCTTCGACGGCCGCGTGGTGGAAGAGGGCGTCGGCGAGCAGACGGCCTGACCTGGGAATGGCCATGTCCTTCTTCCGCGCCCTCTTCCGCGAACCCCGCACGAGCCTGCCCGCCATCCTCATGCTCGCCTTCGGCATCGGCAGCTTCGCCTGGATGCTGGCCCTGCACCGCAGCCTGATGCTGCGCAGCCTCCCCGTGCCCGAGCCCTCCCGCCTCGTCTCCCTCTACGGCCTCTTCGGGGATCCCCACGTCCACGGCACCCCCAGCCCCGGGGAGCTGAAGGCCATGCGGCGCTTTCCCGGCGTCTTCGAGGGCGTGGCGGGTAGCCATTCCTGGACCGTGAGCCTCCAGGGAACCCAGGCCCTGCCCTTCAAACTGGATCGGGTCACGCCGGACTACTTCGATGTATTGCGCGTCCAGCCCGCCCTGGGCAGGGGCATCCACCCCGACGACGCCAGGCCCGGCGCGCCCCTCGTTCTTCTCCTCACCCACGGGGCCTGGCTGAGGCACTTCGGCGGCGACCCCGCCATCCTGGGCCGGGACATCCGCCTGGATGGCGTCTCCCACCGCGTGGCGGGCATCCTGCCCCGGGAATTCCGCACCCCCCGCGGCACGGAGGCCTTCGCGCCATTCCAGTGGACGGAAACCACCGCGAACGCCGGCCCCAACTTCCTCCGGGTGGTGGCCCGCCTCCGGCCCGGCGTGGGCGACGCCCAGGTGCGCGCCGCCTTGGGCGTGCTGACGGAGCAGGCCAAGCTCGAATGGCGCCAGCAGGGGGCCCCCGAGGATCTGCTCCGGAAGGTCTCCCACGGATTCTCCCCCCTGGCCCAAGAGCAGCTGGGGAAGGGCACGCGGGTGCTGAAGGTGCTGCAGGTGGCCACGGGCCTGATCCTCCTGCTGGCGGTGCTCAACGCCACGGCCATCCTCATGGCCCGCGGCCTTTCCCGCCGCCGGGACCTGGCCGTCCACGCGGCCCTGGGGGCCGATCCGCGCCGGCTCCGCGCCCTGGTGGTGAAGGAGGGCGTCCTCCTGGGCCTGGTCGGCGCCATCCTGGGCCTGGGGCTCGCCGCCGCGGGCCTGCGGGGCGCCAGCCTCGCCCTGGGGTGGAGCTTTCCGGAACTGGATCTCGGCGTCATCCGCCTCGATCTGGCCTCCCTGGCCTGGGTATCCCTGGTGGGTCCCCTCGTGGGCGGCCTGTGCGCCCTCCTGGCCCTGCCCAAGATCCACCCGGCCGAAGCCCTGAAGGCCCAGGGCCGGGGCCTGCGCGGTGGATCCGGAGCCCGGCGCTGGCTCGTGGCGGGCCAGCTGGCCCTCGCCACGGCGCTCCTGGGCGCCACTTTCGCCGTGCGCACGGGCATGGCCCACCTTCTGAAGTCGGATCTGGGCTACGACGGGAAGGGGGCCTGGTCCTTCGAGTTCCGGGCACCGAGCACCCGGGATGCCGCCAGTTTCGCCTCGGACATGGCGCGCCTCCGGGATCGCCTGGCCCAGATCCCCGGCGTCCGCGCCGCGGGCCTCTCCAACAACGTGCCCCTGACGGGCTTCCGCAGCGACCTCGCCTTCATCGCCCCCAGCGGGGAGCGCCTGGATCCCGAAGGCCGCTCGGCTAGCGCCGGGGCCATGGAGGCCCTGGGCCTGCGCCTCCTCCAGGGCCGCGCCTTCACGCCCCAGGATGGCCCCGAGGCCCCCAAGGTGGCCGTGCTCAACCGGGCCCTGGCCCGCCAGGCCTTCGGCGCCGCCGACCCCCTGGGGCGGACGCTGAGGTTGGATGGAGAGCACGCCTTCACCGTCGTGGGCCTCGTGGCCGACCACAGGGAACTGGCCCCCGGCAGCGCCCCCATGCCCACCTACTGGGTGCCCCTGGGGCAATCCGCCTTCCTCTGGAACGAGCAGACCCACGGCATCCTTCGCACGGGCGGGTCGGCCCCGGCCCAGGCGGAGGTGGCCCGGGCGATGGCGGAGGCCCTCCCCGGCGTGGCCATGCATGCCTTGATCCCCCTGGAGAGGCGCGTGCAGATGGCCCTTGGGCCCCAGCGCATGGCCCGAGCCTTCCTCGGCACCTTCGCCCTGCTGGCCCTCCTCCTCGCTGCGGGCGGCGTCTTCGGCCTCATGGCCGCCCAGGTGGCGGAGGCCCGGCCCGAACTGGCCGTGCGTTCGGCCCTGGGGGCCGAGCCGGGCATCCTGCTGCGGGACGTGCTGCGGGCCTCGGCCCTCCTCAGCGCCCCGGCCGGCCTCGCCGGCGCCCTGGCGGGCCTGGCCCTGGAGCGCTCCAGCCGCGATCTCCTGGGCCCCTGGCCCGATCCCGGCCTCGCCGCCCCCTTCGGGGCCTTCGCCGCCCTCCTGGCCGCCGCCCTCCTGGCCGCCCTCCTGCCCGCCCTGCGCGCGGCCCGGACGGATCCGGCCGCAGCCCTTCGAAACGAATAGGAACCGATCATGACGAACTTCCTTCTAGACCTCCGTCTGGCGTTTCGCACCCTTGGCAAATCCCCCGGCTTCACCCTGACCGCGCTCCTGACCCTGGCCCTGGGCATCGGCGCCAACACGGCCATGTTCAGCGCCCTCCGGGGCTACCTGCTGCGGCCCCTGCCCTTTCCCCGATCGGAGCGGCTGGTCGCCCTGGACACCACCTGGCCCGAGAATCCCAAGGAGTTCGCCGGTCTGAGCGGGCCGGGTTTCTTTGATTGGCGTAGGACCACTCAGGCCTTTTCGGGCATGGCCCTGTACCGGGCTGGCAATTTCGATTTGGCCGGAAGCGCCGGTTCCCAAGACCAGGCTCCCGAAAACATCGATGGCGCCCTCGTGAGCGTGGATTTCTTCCGGGTGTTGGGCGTGAATCCCATCCTCGGCCATGACTTCGAGCCGCAGGATGAGGTCAAGGGGGCGGAACGCACGGTCCTCCTCAGCCACGGCCTTTGGACCCGGCGTTTCGGCGGAGATCCCTCCGTCCTGGCCCAGACCGTTTATGTGCATGGCGTCCCTTCCCGGGTGATCGGCGTGCTGCCCAAGGGCTTCCACTTCCCCATGGGCCAGGGCCAGGACCTCTACAAGCCCATCGAGGCCACGGCGGATCCCATGGGCCATGGCTCCTATGAATATTCGGCCCTGGCCCGCTTGAAGGATGGGCTGACCCTGCCGGCGGCCCAGGCGGAGGCGGATCGGCACCAACAGGGTGAGCGCCAAGCCTTTCCGGAGGTCGTGGAGGCCAGCGCGAGGCTCCAGACGCGCCCCCTGCGGCAGGCCCTGTTCGAGGGGGAAGAAAAACCCCTGATGCTCCTCATGGGGGCCGTGGCCCTGATCCTGCTCATCGCCTGCATCAACGTGGCCAATCTGTTCCTGGCCCGGGGCATCGACCGCAGCCACGAGGCCGCGATTCGTGCCTCGCTCGGCGCCAATCTGGCCCAGCTCTTCCGGCATCACTTGGCGGAGGGCCTATGGGTGGGCCTCGGAGGCGGCCTGCTGGGGCTTTGGATGGCCCACCTCACCCTGGCGGCCCTTCCCGCCGTGCTCCCCGTGGCGGCCCTCAACGCGGGCCCATTGGCCCTGAGCCTGGATATTCCGGTGCTCCTGTTCGGCCTCGGGCTGATTCTCGCGGTGAGTCTGGTCTTCGCCGTGGCGCCGGTGCTTCAAACTCGCCGCTTGGATCTCACCCATGTCTTGAAGGAGGGCGGGCGAAGCCACGCCATGGCCCGAGGGGCGAAGGTGCGCGGCACGCTGCTCGTGAGCCAGGTCGCCCTCGCGGTGATCCTGCTGGTGGGCGCCGGGCTACTGACCCGCTCCTTCCAGCGCCTGATGTCGGCCCCCCTCGGATTCGAGCCCAAGGGCGTCACCACGTTCACGCTGAGCCTTCACCCGGAGCGTTACCCCACATCCGCTCGGCAGCTGAACTTCCATGCCTCGCTGCGAGACCGGCTGCAGGCCCTGCCAGGCGTCGAATCCGTGGCCTATGGTTCCCACCTCCCAGCCCTGGGCGGGGCCACGCGGGTGATGACCCACGTCGGGGCGACCGACATGGATATGCGGAAGTGGGTTCAGGAGACAGGCCTCCTCCGGGTGGGCCCCGGCTACTTGGAAACCTTCCGCATCCCCCTGCGCCAGGGCCGGGCCATCGCCACGACGGACGACGCGAGGAGCCCCCGCGTGGTGGTGGTCAACGAAGCCTACGTGCGCCAGATGTTCCCGGACCGCCAAGCCCTTGGAAAGCACATCCGGTTGACCACGGGATCCGAACTTTCAAACCTCGAAACCCTATGGGAAATCGTCGGCGTCGCGGGGGATATCCGGTCGGAATCCATGGCAAAGGAACCCGGCCCCATGGTGTTCGTGCCCGCGCACCAAATCGGGTGGAGGAGGATGGGTTATGCCCTCCGTTCTTCCCTTTCGGCCAAGGATCTGGCCAAGGCCGTCCAGGAGGTGGTACGCGCGTCCGATCCCATGCAAGCCCTGATCAAGTACGGGAATCACGAAGAGCAGGTCCGCCAGGGGCTTGGCGATCGCCGCCAGCTCCTCATCCTGGTCGGGCTATTCGCCGCACTGGCCCTGATCCTCGCCGCCGTGGGACTCTACGGCGCCTTCAACTATTTCGTCACCTCCCGCAGGCGCGAGATCGGCCTCCGCATGGCACTGGGAGCCCAAATCCCCCAGGTGATCCAGCTGGTGCTGGGCCATGGCCTCTCCCTCGTGGGAATGGGCCTCGCGCTGGGACTCCTGGGCTCCCTGGGTGCCCAGAAGGTGATCCAGGGCCAGCTCTACGGCACCACGGGCTTGGATCCCATGGCCTTCATCGGGGTGGCGCTGATCCTGGGCGCCACCGGCGCCCTGGCCTGCCTCCTGCCCGCCCTCCGCGCCGCCCGCGTGGATCCAGCCATCGCCCTTCGGGCGGAATAGGACACATCATGTCGGCCTTCCTCCTCGACCTCCGCCAGGCCCTGCGGGCCCTCCTGAAGGCCCCGGCCTTCACGGTCACCGCCGTACTGACGCTGGCCCTGGGCATCGGCGCCAACACGGCCATGTTCAGCGCCATTCGAGGGCTCCTGCTCAAGCCCCTGCCCTATCGCGATCCCGGCGCCCTGGTGGCCCTATGGGAGACCCGGCCCGCCAAGGGGGAGGCGCGCTTCCCCCTTTCCACGCCCAACTTCTTCGATTGGAAGGATCGGGCCACCCGCACCTTCGAAGGCATGAGCGTGGTGAATCCCATCACCTTCGATCTGGCGGGGAATGGGGATCCCCGGCGCGTCTCCGCCCTGCAGGTGAGCCCTGGATTCTTCGAACTATTGGGGGCCCACCCTCGACTTGGAACCACCTTCAACCCCGATATGGACCTCCGGGGCCGGGAGAAGGTGGTGGTTCTAGGCCACGGGCTATGGAGGGGGCAATTCGGGTCGGACCCTGCCGTTCTGGGCCGCAGCATCACCCTGAGCGGAGAACCTCACACGATTCTCGGCGTGATGCCCGCAGGCTTCCTCTATCCCTCGGAAAGTACCCAGGATCTCTACCTGCCCTTGGTGCGCCCGGCCACGGGAGAAGACCGGGGATCCCACGGCCTGCGGGCCTTCGGTCGCCTGAGGCCCGGCGTCGCGCTGGCGGCCGCCCAAAGTGAGTTGTCCGCCATCGCCCAGGATCTCGAAAAGCTCTACCCGCAATTCAACGAGGGCTCCGCCGCCCGGGTGCTGGATCTCCGCGGTGACCTCCTGGGCGATGGCTCCAAACCCCTGCTGTTGCTCCTGGGCGCGGTGGGGCTCCTCCTATTGATCGCCTGCACCAATGTCGCCAACCTCTTCCTCACCCGGGCCATCGCCCGGGAAAAGGAGGTGGCCATTCGCGCCTCCTTGGGGGCCAGCCGTCGCCAGCTCCTCTCCCTCTTCCTCGCCGAGGGCCTCGTCACGGGGCTAGCGGGAGCCCTCCTGGGCCTCGGGGTCGCCGCCTTGGCCCTGCGCGCCCTTCCCTCCATCCTCCCCAACACCGGCGATCTGAACCAAATCCAAAGCCTCGCCTTGGACCCCTGGGCCTTGGCCTTCACCTTGGGGGTTTCCCTCGCCACGAGCCTGCTCTTTGGGCTTGTCCCCGCCTGGCAGACCCGCGAGGTCAACCTCAACGAGGGCCTGCGAAGTGGCGCCAAGGGAAGCGCCGCCTCAGGCCGCCTCCGCTCCGCCCTCGTCGTGGGAGAGGTGGCCCTGGCCATGCTGCTGCTTCTCAGCACGGGCCTGCTGCTCCGCAGCTTCGTCAAGGTGATGGGCACGCACCCCGGCTTTGAAAGCAAGGGGGTGACCGCCTTCGAATTGGACCTGCCCGCCAGGCGCTATGCCCAGGAATCCCAGCAGGAGGCCTTCCGCCTTGAATTGGAGCGCCGCCTCGCCCAGCTTCCGGGGGTGTCCGCCGTGGGATCCGCCCTGATGGCTCCCCTTTCAGGGGGGAACATGACCACCAGCGTGAACGTGGGACCCACGGACGCTCCCTCCTCGCGCTGGTCCCACCGGGCGGCCGTCAACATCGTGAGCCCGGGCTTCTTTGAATCCCTGCGGATTCCCCTGCGCCAGGGCCGTACCCTCCTCCCCTCGGACGATGCGCGGGGGCGGCGGGTCGTGGTGGTCAACGAAACCCTGGCCCGGACCTTCTTCCCTGAGGGAAGGGCCGTGGGCCGGCAACTCCTCGTGGGGGTTTCCGGCGAAATCACGCCCAAACGCACGCCATGGGAGATCGTCGGTGTCGTGGGCGATGTCCGCCACCGGAGCCTGGAACAGGCCCCCACGCCCGCGCTCCTCATGCCCTGCGCCCAGATGCCCATCGGAACCTTCGCCTTCTTCCTGCGGAGCCCGGCCCCATTCCCAGCCTTGAACGGCGCCATCCGCCAGCAGGTCCGCGGCCTGGATGGGGAGGTGGCCCTGGATCGCTTCGAGCCCTTCGAAAATCAGGTGCGCAAAAGCCTCGGCGACCGGCGGCAGACCCTCGTGCTGCTGGCCACCTTCGCGGGCCTCGCCCTCCTCCTCGCGGGAATCGGCATCTACGGCGTCGTCGCCTATGGCGTCACCCAGCGCACCCGGGAGATCGGCATCCGCATGGCCCTGGGGGCCCAGATCCGGGAGGTGCTCAGCCTCGTCCTCGGGCAGGGCCTCCGCCTCACCCTCGGCGGCGTCGCCCTAGGGGCCTTGGCCGCCCTCTTCACGGGCCGCCTTCTGGCCAGTCAGTTGGTGGGACTGGGCTCCATGGACCCCCTCACCTGCCTCGGCGTCGCCGCCCTGCTCTGCGCCGTGGCCCTCCTCGCCTGCCTCGCCCCCGCCCTGCGCGCGGCCCGGGTGGATCCGGCCATCACCCTGCGATCGGAGTGACCATGCCCAACCTCCTGCTGGATCTCAAGCAAGCCCTGCGCTCCCTGCTGAAGGCCCCCGGCTTCACCTTGGCCGTGCTGCTCACGCTCGCCCTCGGCATCGGGGCCAACGCCTCCATTTTTTCGCTGATGGATCAGGCGCTGTGGCGGCCCCTGCCCTTCAAGGATCCCGAGGCCCTCGTCATCACCCGGGGCATCTTCCTCGGCAATGGGAACAGCATCCCCCTTTCGGCGCCGGATTTCCTGGATCTGCGGGCGCAGACCCAGAGCTTCACGGGCCTCGCGGGATTCCGGCAGGAGAGCTTGAACCTGGGCGGCGATGCCCATCCGGAGGTGCTGCAGGGCGCCCGGGTTTCCGCGAATTTCTTCGACGTGCTGGGCGTCCAGCCCAGGCTCGGGCGCACCTTCGCCTCCGAAGAGGAACGCGATGGCGCCCATCGGGTGGTGGTGCTCAGCCATGAGCTTTGGGAACGCCGCTTCGGGCAGGATTCCGCCGTGCTGGGGCGCAGCCTGAGGTTGAACGGCGAGGCCTGGCAGGTGGTGGGCGTGCTGCCTCAGGGCTTCCGCTTCCCCTTCGGCCTGGGAAACCGGGACCTCTACTTCCCCATGGCGTTTTCCCCGCGCGAAAGGGCACCGGAGGCACGGGGGGTCCGCTTCTTCTCAAGCGTGGGGAGGCTCAAGCCCGGCCTTGGGCCGGAGGCCGCGAGCCAGGATCTGGCCCGCGTCGCCGCCGGCCTCGCCTCGGCCTTTCCGGGCCCCTGCGAGAACATCAGCGCGGGCGCCCGGTCCCTCAAACGGGCGGCCCTTGGCGACAAACGGCAGGGCCAGCTTTGGATGCTGATGGGCGTGGCCGGCCTGGTGCTGCTCATCGCCTGCGTGAACGTGGCGAGCCTCCTCCTCGCCCGCGGCATCTCCCGGCGTCAGGAGCTGGCCATCCGCGCCGCCCTGGGGGCGGATCGAAGGCTCCTCGTACGGCAACTGATGTCGGAGAGCCTCGTGCTCGGGCTGGCGGGCGGCGCCCTGGGCCTCCTGGCCTCCACGTGGATCAGCGCGGGCCTCGTGCAGGTGGTGAACCTGCCCGTGGACGTCAGCGCGACGCTGGGCCTCCGCCCCTTCCTGATCATGGGCCTCAGCACCCTTCTGGCGTGTGTCCTCTTCGGGGCCCTGCCCGCCTGGCAGGCCACCCGGGGGAACCTCGTGCAGGGCCTCCGGGAGGGGGCCAAGGGCACGGCTTCTCCGGGCACCCACCGCCTTCGCAGCGCCCTCGTGGTGGCCGAGGTCGCCATGGCCACGGCCCTGATGGTGGCGACGGGGTTGGGACTGCGCAGCCTGTGGCGCCTTCAGTCTCTGCCCCTGGGCTTCGACCCCAAGGACCTGATCACGGGCTCCCTCAAACCCCCGGAGCCGGGGCCCGGAGGCGACGCCAAACTCCGCGCCTTCACGGAGGCCCTGGTGCATCGCCTGGAGGCGGCTCCCGGCGTGGCGTCCGCGGCCATCACGGATACGCTTCCCATGAGCGGCTCCACCAGCACGAGCATCTATGAAGTGGAAGGGGAACCCATCCAACCCCGGAACCAATCGGCCGGCGCCTACTTCCACCGAACCACGCCCCAGTACTTCCGCACCCTCCGCATTCCGCTGAAGGAGGGCCGGGACTTCCATTGGGGGGAGGGCCCCTCGTGCATCGTCAGCGAATCCTTCGCCCACGCGCACTTCCCGGGACGAAGCGCCCTGGGCCACCGGGTCCGCACGGATTCCGACGCGCCCTGGTGGGAGATCGTCGGCGTGGTGGCGACGACGGAACAGGAGGCTCCGGGCCAAACGCGGCTTCCCCACCTGTACGTCCCCATGCAGGGGCACACGGGCAACGCCCCGCTCCAGGTGGTGGCCCGCGCCGAGGGCGAAGCCAAGGGAATCAAGGGGCTCCTCCCCGCCGCCTCCGTGGCCCTGGATCCCGACCTGCCCATGGATCGCGTCCGACCTGTGGAAGACTTCGTCCGCGAGTCCCTGGGGGACGACCGCACCCAAGGGGCCTTGATGGCCTCCTTCGCCGCCGCGGCCCTGCTGCTGGCCCTCGTGGGCATCTACGGGCTCATGAGTTTCGTCGCCCGGAGCCGCACCCGCGAGATGGGAATCCGCGCAGCCCTGGGGGCAACCTTGACGGATCTCATCGCCCTCATCCTGGGCGAAGGCTCCCGCCTCGTGGCCTTGGGCCTCGGACTCGGACTGCTCTCGGCCGCCCTCCTGGGCCGCGGGATCGCCTCCCAGTTCCAGGGGCTCTCCGGATGGGATCTGGGAACCTACGTGGCCGTCACGGGCCTCCTGGGGTGCTCCGCGCTCCTCGCCTGCCTGTTCCCCGCCCTGCGCGCGGCGCGGGTGGATCCCGCCGTCGCCCTGCGTTCGGAATGACCTCGTGGATGCGCTGATTCCCAGCCTCCGCCCCACCCTGCGCGCCCTCATGCGGGCGCCGGCCTACGCCCTCGCGGCCTGCCTCACGCTGGCCTTGGGGATGGCCGCGGCGCTGGGGGCCTTCGCGCCGGCCTGGGAACTGCTGGGGATCCCCTTCGACTTCCGGGACCCGGGCCGCATCGTGAGTCTCTCGGGGGAAGGCGCGGAGCGCGCGTCCTTCCTGCGCCCCTTTTCCGCTCCCGATTTCGAAGACCTCCAAAGGGAACTCAAGAGCGTGCAGGGCCTGACCGCCTGCAGGGATGCCTGGCCCCACATGGAGACCCCGGAGGGGCCGAAAGGGGTGCGAACGGCCCTGGTGAGCCCGGGTTTCTTCCAGGTGCTGGGAATGCCGCTTCTGATGGGCCGGGACTTCGAGCCTGGGGAAGCAGAAGGAAGCGGCACGAAGGTGATCGTTCTGAGGCACGAATTTTGGAGGAGCCTTTTCGGTGGCGATCCCCGGATCCTGGGAAAACCTTGGTGTTGGACGACCTTCCCCATCAGATCGTGGACGTTCTGGCACCTCAGCGGCGCCTGCCCTTTTTTCTGGATGACGCCGTCGGCTTCCAACCCCTGGTCCCACGTGATGGGGACCGGGCGCGAGGCCGGCCCAGCTGCTGGGTCTTCGGGCGCCTGGCCCAGGGCGCCCGCGTGCCCCAGCTCCAGGCCGAGCTGGACCGCATGGCCCCTCGCATGGGACCTACTAGACCCCAAGGGGACCTTTCCTGGAGCATCAGGGCCAGGAGCTTCCTGAGTTACTGGCGGGGCCGTGTGGCACCTGAGCTGGCCCTCACGACGGTTTCGGGGTTGCTGATCCTCCTGCTGGCCTGCGCCAACGTGGCGCACCTGATGCTGGCCAGGAGCCTCGGGCGAACGCGGGAATGGGGACTGCGCGCGGCCCTCGGGGCGACCCACGGCGAACTGTGGGCGCCCCTGCTGATGGAGGCCGCCCTCCTGACGGCATCCGGGGCCCTCCTTTCCATCCCACTCCTGAAGAGCCTCCGGCTCCTGGGCGTGCTTCCACAGGAGGGCCTGAATGAACCCCTTCTGATTCCCATGGCCGCCGCCCTCTGCGTTTCCCTCCTCGCGACCTCGATGCTACCCCTGCGCTGGGCCACGCGCCTCGACCTCCACGCCGCCCTTCGGGAAGGGGGCGCCGCCTCGGCCTCCAAGGGGAGCAGCCGGATGCGGGGCCTCCTTGCCGTGATCCAAATGGCCCTCGCCTTCGCGCTGCTCGTGGGAGCAGGTCTCAGCCTGCGCGCCCTGGAGCGAATGCGGGGCATCGATCCGGGCTTCTCCTTGAAGCACCTCCGGGTAGCGGTCCTGCGCCTGGAAAGGAGGTCCAACGAGGATTACAACGCCCGCAGCGCGGCCTTTCAGCGCCACATGCGGGATTACCTGGGCCAGCTGACGGGGATCGAGACCGTGAGCCTGTCCAACACGCGGCCCCTGGTCGATCAGGGGCACGAAGGAGGGGTGTGGCCGGAGGGCGGCTTGGGGTCCCTTCAGGCGGGGCAGCATGCCGTGAGCCCCGAGTACCTCAAAGCCTTGCAGATCCCCCTGCTGGCGGGCCGGAACCTGGAAGAAACGGATCGTGGCGCGTGCCTCGTGAGTGCCCAGTTCGCCCGGAAGGCCTGGGGGGACCCTTCCCCTTTGGGCCGCTCGCTCCGTCTGGGCAGGGCCGATGGGCCGCCTCTGGCCGTGGTGGGCGTGGTGGGGGAGGCCCGCATGGTCCGCCTGGCACGCGAAGCCGCCCCGGCCGTCTACACGCCCCTCGCGCTGGAGGGAGCGGCCTACCTCACGGCCTATGTGCGCAGCGCCGCACCCGCCTCCACCCTGCGCCAATACGTCATGGAGGCCACCAGACAGGCGGACGCTGGGGCCCGCCTCATGGAATTCCAGGACCTGGAATCCCGGGTCGCTCGGGAACTGGAAAGACCAAAGGCCCTGCAGAGGAGCACCCTCGGGGCGGGATTCCTGGCGACCTTCCTCGCGGGTGTCGGCCTGGCCGGCACCTTGGCCCAGGCCGCCGCGCGCCAAAAACGGGAATGGGGCATCCGCGCGGCCCTGGGCGCCAGCCCGGGAGGCCTGTTCTCCCTGGTGTTCCGACGCATGCTCGCCCTGCTGGCCACGGGTCTCGCGCTGGGCGCCGGCTTCGCCTGGGTTTTGGGCCGCCTTCTGCGGCACCAATTCATGGGCCTGAGCTCCGCCGACCCGGGCCTCCTGGCCCTCGCCGCGGGCTATCTGAGCCTCACCTCCTTCCTCGCCACCCTTCCCTACGCCTGGCAGGCCATGCGGGTCGATCCTTCGGAGGCCCTCCGCTCCGAATGAGGGGCGTTGGGGCCCTGGCGTGAGAAGCTGTCATCGGAGCCGCCCATGCCCCCCATTCCCTTCGCCCTGGCCGCCCTTTCCCTCCTGGGTGACCCGGCGCCGATCGTCCGCGTGCCCCCCACGGCCCCAACGCCCATCCTCCTCGATGGCCGCCTGGAGCCCGCCGAATGGGAGGGGGCCATGCGAGTGCCCGTCTCCGAAGGGGTGTACCTCCTCGTGAAGCAGTGGGGCGGCCACGTGTACGTGGCCGTGCGCACCGCGGGGCCCACGCCGCAGCCCATGGACCTCTACCTGGTCCCCGCCGACCAGGAGCGCTACCAGCTTCACGCCTCCCTGCAAATCGGCGAACGCCGCCTCACCGCGGCGGACCCCGATCCCGCCTGGCATTGGGGGAACCACACCGATTGGATCGCCAACGAGATGAAGATCGACGGCCGACGGCAGGATCGCAAGGTCTTCAGCGAACGGCTCTTCCCAGCGGAGGGCACTGAATACCAAATCAAGCGCGCCCGCTTCCCGGGAGGCACCTGGCGGGTGAGGCTGGAGATCGGCGGCGTGCCCGGCAACGAGCGGCCCGCCACCTACCCCGCCGGTTCCAAAGCCGAGGCCCCCGCCACCTGGGCCCTGTGGGCGCTGGACGGTAAGCCCTGAATCGGCGCGGGTCGAGGCGCACTCGCCCAGCGGTGGCCCATGGGGGGCGACTACTGCGGCATGGCGGGCGCGCGGGGCGGGGTGTTCTATCCCCTCTGGTCCGACAGCCGGGATGGAAGGTTCCAGATATGGACGAGCCGGATCCGGGTCCGAACCGGCCGACGACCCCTGCCGTTGCCATGAGGCACCGGGCCCGCCTTTGATTCGCCGCGTTCTGCCCGTTGCTGCGCCTCGGCCCTGCGCTCAGGCTCAGCGCGGCAGGGACCAGTGGGTCTGCAGGATCCGCCAGGCCCCGTCCCGCCGCCCGTAGACCTCGGTGCAGTGCCAGCGCCAGGTCTCCTCGCCCACATGGGAGACGTAGGTGAAGGCGAGGAGGGCACATCGCCGAAGGCCTGCACGGTCGGATCGAGGATCTCGTCGCGATCGATGCGGATCTGCCCCCGCAGGCCCTCGTAGAGCCGCGTCAGGGCTTCGATACCTTCAAGGGCCCGGCCCTGGAATGGATCCAGGTAGACCACGTCCGGATCGCAGATCTCCAAGTAGCCCGAGGGATCGCCCTTCCCCCAGCGGTCCAGGGCGGCGCGCTCCAGGGCGAGGATCGTGTTCGTGAGGGTTGGATTCGGCCGCATGGGAACTCCGGTTCGCTTCGAACGGTCAGGCCTTGCGCGTGAGCAGGAGCACCAGGGCTCCGGCGTGAATCAGGGAGTCCGCCAGGATCTCCCCGCCATGGATCAGGCGGAGGGAAAGGGGGAGAAAGACGCCGATCGTGAGGGGGTAGAGCCCCACGGTCACGAAGTAGGCAAGGCCCAAGGCCACGGCGAGCCGGCCCCGGCCCTGCCCCCACATCCGCAGCAGGGGCAGGGTCAGGACCAGCAGCATCAAACCGCGCACGCCCACCACATTGGCCACCGTGCCCACGGGCGGCAGGGTGAGCCCGCCCAGCCCCTCACGGTAGGCCGCCTCCACGAAGGGGAAAATGAGGGCCCCCACCAGGAAGTAGGCCACGGGAAAGGCGAGCCAGGCCAGCACCCACCGCCAAGCCCCCAGCCCGAGGGGGGAGGCCGCCATGGATAGGGTGGGCTCACCGGCCCCCGCCGGGGGCGTGAGGGCCCGGGCGGCGGCGAGGGCCGGCAGCAGCGGCATGAGGATGAGGAAGGGCGTTCCGCCGAGGTGGGAGAAGACATGCACTTCGAGGGCGTTTACGGGCCCCTGGATCCCCCAGGCGAAGAGGGCCAGCCAAGCGAACCTGGCTTGGCGGGGGCCCACCAAGCCTTCCGCCATCGGGGCGAGGAGGAGGGCCATCAGGAGACTTCCCACCCCGTGGTGGAGCAGGGTCGGCTCCGCCGGGAGGGGCCCCGGCACCCTGGGCAGGGTTAGACCGGCGCCATTCCAAATGGCCAAGGTGAGCTGGCTGGCCGTGAAGTGGAGGACGGCCGCGAGGAGGAGGCGGGCGGAACGGGAGGCGAGGGGCATGGAGGCTCCGAAAGGGGGGAGGGGGTGGGACGGCGAGGTACCGGGGATGCGTTTCCAACCCTCGCCCCTCATCCCCTGCCGCCTCGTTTCAGGCGAGCGCGGGCCCGGTCGGCCCACTGGAGGAGGGTGCGGTAGCCCTCGATGCCCGCCTCCGAGGCCAAGCGGCCCGTGGGCAGCATGGCGGGAGCGGCCGCCGCATGGAACGCCTCCAGCTCCGCCGAGTAGGCCTTAAGCCCTTGGCGGAAGGCATCGAGGAAGGCGAGGATCTCCCCCTCCCCGGCCAGGGCGGACATGAAGGAGAAGCGGAGCATCAATTCGTTGGGGCGGCCCATGATGTCGGCCCGCGCCACCGGGCCGAACAGCCAGGCCCGCAGCCGGGCCCGGCCCTTGGCTGTGACTTCCAAGGCCCGCCGCCCCCGCCCCGAAGGGGCCGCGCCCGCCTGGGGCCGCACGAGCCCCTCCTCCTGCAGGCGGCGCAGGGCCGGGTACACGGCGCCCGGGCTATCGCTGAACGTGGCCATGGGCGTGTCCACCAGCACCTTTCTCAGGTCGTAACCGGACATGGGGCCGTGGGCCAACAGGCCGAGCAGGATCCGGCCGAGGCGCGCAGGAAGACGGGGATCGTTCATGGCACGAATCGTACAGTTAAAGTACGATTCGTACTATTTTTTCCCCGGAATCGGATGGCCGGTCCATCCTTGAACGGCCCGATGCAAAACCGAAATCGGCAAAGGCCCAGCCGGAGCCGCCACGGCCCTGCGCCCACAATCCGGACTAACCCACCCTTCCCCGCTTTCGTATTCAGACCAATTAATCCTTTTATCGGAGGGCCCCATGCTCCTCGCCATCCCCCTCCTCCTCGCCGGGGCCGAAAACCCGGATCTCACCCCGCAGGCCGCCGGGCGGATCTTCCGGGAGGCCCAGGCCATCGTCCGGGCCGAGGGGGGCCGGCTTTGGGGGAAGTCCCTGGCGGGCCCCATGCTCCTGGTGGATCCTCGCACCCGGCGGGCCATCGCCAGCGAGGCGGACGCCATGGGCCTCCTTCGCGCCGAGGAGGGCGTCTTCGTCGGCACCCTGCCGGAAGGGGTGGGCGGCGCCAACAGCGCCATCACTTGGGGCGGGAAGAGCTGGACCACCTGGGCCTGGCCCTTGGTCGAGGCCGGCGACGGGCGCCGGGCCCTCTTGGCCCACGAGCTGTTCCACCGGATCCAGCCCGGCCTCGCCCATGGGGGCGCGGATCTCCCCTGCCCGCACCTCGACACGCTGGAGGGGAGGGTCTGGCTTCGGATGGAATTACGAGCCCTCAGGGCGGCCCTGGGTTCCGCGGGGAGGGCGCGAAGGGCCGCCATCGCCGACGCCTTGGCCTTCCGGGCCCGGCGCCAGGCCCTCGCGGGCCCCGAAGCGGCTCGCGCGGAGGCGGCCCTGGAGCGTCATGAGGGTCTGGCCGAATACACGGGCGCCCAGGCCGGTCTCGCGCCGGACCGAGCGCGCGAGTATGCCCGGGCCAAGCTCGCCGCCGTGGAGGGCTCCCCCTCCTTCTCCCGATCCTTCCCCTACGCGACTGGCCCGGCCTACGGCCTGCTCCTTGATGCCATCCGCCCCGGATGGCGGAGGGCGATGGGACCCGACGCGGATCTGAGCCGCCTCCTCGCCCTTCCCGCAGGCGATCCCGAGACGGCCCTCCCTCGTCTTGGCGGCGCCCCTGTCCGAGCCGAGGAGGAGGCACGGGACCGGGCCCGCCAGACCCACCTCGCGGATCTGAAGCGGCGCTTCCAGGAGGGGCCCCTGCTGCGCCTCTCCATGCAGGGCGTGAACTACCGCTTCAACCCCTCCCGCCAGGAGACCTTCGAGGGGCTGGGAATCCATCACCCCTCCTTCCATGCCACGGGCCCCTGGGGCACCTTGAAGGCCGAAGGAGGGGCCCTGCTGCTGGCGGATTGGTCCGCCTTCCTCGTGCCTGCGCCTGAGGATCCCACCGCCCGCCCGCTCCATGGGCCCGGGTGGACCCTGGAACTGAATCCCGGATGGGCGCCTGCCCCGGGCCCACGCCCGGGAGACTTCACCCTTCAAGCGGCGCAGCCCTGAGCCACCCTTCCCCCGGAGCCCCCATGCCCGCCCCCTACGTGCTCGATCTGCGGATCACCGTCCCCCAATCCCGCCGGGAAGCCTTCCTCGCCTTCCTTCGGGAGGCCATCCCCGTCTACGAGCGGCCGGGGGACATCCGCGTGGAGCTGCTGGAGCGCATGGACCGGCCGGGAACCTTCGTGGAACGCATCACCTACGAGAGCCGAGCCGCCTTCGATGCCGATCAGATCCGCGTGGCGGAGGATCCGGAGCTGCGCGACCTCCTGCGGCGGTGGCGGGAGCTGATGGACGGCGAGCCCGAGGTGGTGCCCATGGAAACCCTTCGCCCCTGATTCCGGTCCCCGGGCCCATCCGCAGGGAACAATCCCGCGGTCCCACCCATCCCGCCCTCGGACTCCCGTGAGGTGCAACCATGGCTCCGCTCCGCTGGCTCGGCCCCTGGATCAGCGCGACCCTGCTCGCCCAGGCTCCTTTCGAGGACCCCAGCACGGGGCGCCTCCACGCGGCCTTCCGCCTGGATCGGCCCGGCCTCTTCCCCGAGGGGATCGCCGTGGATCCAGCCTCGGGCCGCACCTTCCTCAGCAGCCTTCGGGAGGGCGGCGTCTTGGTCATAGACGCTGCGGGAAGGCTTCGCCCCTTCGTGCCCGCAGGGCAGGCGGGCCCCTGGCGGACCCTGGGCCTCAAGGTCGATGGGTCGAGGCGCCTCCTCTGGATCGCCTCCAATGGAAGAACCGAAGTCGGTCGACCCGATCGGAAGACCCCAT
>CAYWDR010000036.1:0-20694 GCA_964457075.1 uncultured Solibacteraceae bacterium | reverse complement strand
GCCTTGCCGATCGCTCAGGGGAGCGCTTCGTGGCCTTCGTGCAAGGCGCGCAGCGACCTTCGTGCCTTCGTGGTGATCTTTTCGCAAGGGTAATTCGGAAGCGCCCTACTAGGGCCGACTCATCCTTCATCCTTTGGTGAAGGGATTGAAGTCCGTCCCCTCGTCATACACATCGACGCCCTCAGTCTTCTTCAGCGCGTTCACTACCAGATAGGTGAGGGGCGTCATGGCGGCTTCGTAGATCACCTTCGCCAGGTAGCCGGAGCCCGCCATGATCAGGATCGTCTTCACGGGGAGGGTGCCCGCGAAGAGACCGAAGGTGACGATGAGGCTATCCGCCGCCTGCCCCGCCACGGTGGAACCGATGGTGCGGGTCCAAAGCCAGCGGCCCCCCGTCCTCACCTTCATCTTCGCCATCACGTAGCTGTTGATGAACTCGCCCACCCAGAACGCGGCCAGGCTTGCCAGGATGCCCCGCGCCGCCGTGCCGAAGACGATCTCGAAGGCCCGCTGGTGATCCGCCGGCCAGCCGGGCGCGGGGGGAATCCACACCATAAAGAGGCCGAAGGCGCCCATGAGCAGGCTGGCGAAGAAACCCAGCCAAATGGCCCGCCGGCTGCCGCCGTAGCCGTACACCTCCGTGAAGATGTCGCTGAAGATGTAGGTGATGGGGAAGAGCAGCTGGGCGCCGCTGAAGATGAAGGGGCCGATGGCCGTGGGCTTTTGCCCTACGAGGTTGCTGACGAGCAGCACCACCACGTAGACGTGGACGAGGATCTCGTACCACTTGAAGCGGGACAGGGCCTGATCCCGGGCGGGAAGGTGGGGGAGCTGGAGTCGCATGGTGGATCCATCATCCCTCGAATGCGGATGATGCTGCGAGTGGCGTCTACCTCAGTCTCAGGAGGGTCTGCTTCGCTGAGTTGCCCACCACCTCGAAGGCCCGGCGCTGCTGCTCCGGCAGCTGGTCGAAATCCCGGCGATCCGCCAGCACCCACACGGGCCGGGATGGCGCCGAGGTGGCCATGGCCTGAGCCGTAGGCAGCAGGGCCTCCATGTCCTCCGGCATCCAGCGCCGTCGATCCTCGGGCGTCAGATGCCGGCGGCCGTAGGCGAGCTCGCCGGTGCATGCCACCACCACGCAGCGCTCGCCCGTCCGCCAGGGAATGCCCTGATAGTACTGGCCGAAACTGATCCACTGGGCTTCCCGGGGGGCCAGGGCCACGAGGCGGTCCACGGCCTTGCCAGGGCCCGCCACTTGCTGGGCCGCGACGGTGAGGAGCAGCATGCAGGTGGCGAGGGCCATCATGAAGCGCCCGCCATCAAGCCCCCGCGGCCGAAGGCACCAGGCCCCGAAGAGCCCGAAGGCCAGGGTGAGGGCCAGGAACCAGGGTCCCGGGCTCGCGTCCTTCACGAAGTAGCTCCCCGCGAAGAAGAGCAGTCCCAGGCCCAGCAATTCCCGCCCGATGCGGCGGAGGGCCCTGGGGCTCTCCCCCTCCCGCTCGAAGGTGGTGGCCAGGGCCGCCAAGGGCACGATGGCCGGAAGGATGTAGGGCGGTAGCTTGGAGCCGCTGAGGCTGAAGAAGGCGAAGGGCCAGGCCGCGGCCAGAAGGCATAGGCCCACCACCCATCGGTGGAGGGAGGCGCTGGGGCCCTCCGGGGCACGGCGAGCCAGGAGGGAGACGCCGCGCTTCACCCCCACCACGGTGTGACTGAGCCAGGGCAGCAGGCCCGCTGCCAGGTAGGGCAGGAAGTAGAGCTTGTCCAACAGCCAGTTATCGGAACCCTGCCGGGCGTGCTCGTGGGTGGTGAAGCGGGTCCAGTGCTCGTGGATGAAGAAGAATTCCGCGTGGCCCTGGAGTCCATGGCTGCCGGGATTCGCCCGGTTCACGGCCACGAACCAGGGCGCCGTGAGTGCCCCGAGCAACAGGAGGCCCAGGGGATGGAAAAGCGTCCCCAGCACGGCCTTGCGGGTCTTCGCGCCGCGGGCGAAGGCGAGGCTGAACAGGGCCGTGCCTCCCGCCAACACCACGGCCGCAGGGCCCTTCGTGAGGAAGGCGGCGGCGAGGAAGGCGTGGGCGAGCAGCGTCCATCTCAGAAAAGCGGCCCCTTCGATCCGGGCGCACACCGCCTCCATCGTGGCGGCCAGGGCGGCCACGATGAAGGCGCTGAAAAGCGCATCCAGGGAGAGGATCTGCCCCACGACGAAACCCAGGAGGCAGGTGAGGGCCATGACGCAGGCCCAGATGGGCTTGCGGGCCCCGAGGCGCGCCGCCAGCCGCCACGCCGCCCACATCACGAGGGCCGCGGCAAGGGCGAGGGGCAGGCGGGCCGCCCAGGCGTGGATCCCGAATCCCTTCAGGAAGGTGGCCGAAAGCCAGTACTGAAGGGGCGGCTTCTCGAAGTAGAGGACGCCGTTGAGGCGGGGCGTGAGCCAATCCCCGGCGGCGATCATCTCCCGGGGAATCTCCGCGTAGCGCGCCTCATCGGGCTCCCACAACGGACGCAGGAAGAGGGGCAGCAGGCCGAGGGCCGCCCAGAGGCCTAGGAGGGTCCAGCGTTCGCGGCGGGGCATGGTCATTTCAGTCCTGGGTCCTAAGTCCTGCGTCTTGCGTCTTGCGTCTTGCGTTTTGCGTCCGGTGCCTTTGCATCCGGAACAGGAATGAAGGGAAGAGGCTTCGATTCTCCAGCAGTCAACGTAGATTCATCAGCGTCCATCAGCGTTCATCATTGTTCATTCCTTGCCTGTCTTCCGGGACGAAAGCAGCAACACTGATAAAAGCCGATGAACGCTGATGAAGAACCAATCCCCATGGTCGCGTGAGTACGCTTCCTCCACTCATTCGATACAGGTTGATCGCAGCGTTATCAGGCTTCGTCCGCCTGCTGTTCCATGGCTTCGTACTCCTTCAGGAAGAAGTCGAGGCTCTTGGAGAGGCTCTCCTTCATGCCCATCTTGGGCTCGAAGCCGAAGGTCTCCCGCAGGCGCTTGATGCTGGGGGTGCGGGTGAGCACGTCCTGGTAGCCCTTGCCGTAGAAGTCGCCGCTGGAGGTCTCCACGATGGGGGAGAGGGGCACGCCCAGCTTCTTCCGCATGGGATGCACGTCCCATAGCTCGCGCAGCATCTCGGCCACCTCGCGGACGCTATGGTCGTTCTTGGGGTTGCCGATGTTGAAGATGCCGCCATCGGCCTTGCCATCCTTGTTCTCGAGGATGGACATGAGGCCGTCCATGGCGTCTTCCACGTCGATGAAGCAGCGGCGCTGGGCGCCGCCGTCCACGAGCTTGAGGGGCTCGCCTTGGATGAGGTTCCACACGAACTGGGTGACGAGGCGGCTGGAGCCTTCCTTGGCGGTGTTAAGGCTATCGAGCTTGGGGCCCATGAAATTGAAGGGGCGGAACAAGGTGAACTTGAGGCCCTGCTGCCATCCGTAGGCCCAGATCACGCGATCGAGGAGCTGCTTGGAGGTGCTGTAGATCCAGCGGTCCATGGGCACGGGGCCTGTGACGAGGGGGCTTTCATGCTCGTCGAACTCCGCGTCGGGGCACATGCCGTAGACCTCGGACGTGGAGGGGAAGACGATGCGCTTCTTGTACTTCACGCACTGGCGGACGACGCGGAGGTTCTCCTCGAAGTCCAGTTCGAAGACGCGCAGGGGGTTCTGCACGTACATCTTGGGCGTGGCGATGGCGACGAGGGGCAGCACCACGTCGCACTTCTTCACGTGGTACTCGATCCACTCCTTGGAGATGGTGATATCGCCTTCCACGAAGTGGAAGCGATCGTGACCCATGTGTTCCGTGATCTTGTGGGAGCCCAGGTCCATACCGAAGACCTCCCAATTCGTGTCGCGCAGGATACGCCCCACGATGTGGGAGCCGATGAACCCGTTGACGCCGAGGATCAGGACCTTCATGGGGTCTCCTAAAAGCAAACGAACCAGTTTACTTCATCCAACCCTTGTTCCTGAACCACATAAAAATCCCCAAGGTCAAGAGCCCCATGCCTCCCCAGGTGGTGTAGTACCCATAGTGCGTATTCAGCTCGGGCATGTGCTTGAAGTTCATGCCGTAAACGCCGGCGACGAAGGTGAGCGGAAGGAAGAAGGCCGAGAAGACCGTCAACACTCGCATGACCTCGTTGGTCCGATGGCCTTGAAGGCTCAAGTGGAGGTTGAGGAGGTGCGTGGCGCCCTCCTGGAGCTCGTCGGCCCAGGCCTGGAGGCGATCCGTTTCCTCGTGGAGGTCGGAGAGGAAGCCGCCCTCATCGTGGAAATCGATCCGCAGCTCTCCCAGGATCGCCAGCGTCCGCCCCAGCACCCGCTTGATCACGGAGCAGCGGCGCTTTACTTGATAGATCTGGCGGAGGCGGTCGGAGACCACCTCCCGGGCCAGCAACGCGGATTCCAGGCGATCCAGCGCTTCTTCGGAAACCCGCAGCGGCGCTTCATAGCTGTGCACCGCCCCTCCGATGAGCCAGCGCAGCAAGTGCTCCGGCTTGGGGACCGCCGCCCCGGGGGCGTTGGCCTTCTGGATCACGAGCTGGGCGAAGGGTTGATCCCGGCGGCGCACCGTGAAGAGGTGATCCGGAGTGCGGAACATCACCAGCCGGCGGGTGAGCGCCTGGAAGGTCTCGCCGCCACCGCCCCTCTCGTCCCAGGCTCGCACGATCACGAGGAGGCCCTCCTCGAAGCGCTCGATCTTCGGAAGGTGGGGCTGCTTGAGGAAGTCCCGCACCACCTCGGCCGGCAGTCCATATTCATCGCTAAGGGTGCGGGCCTCTTCCTCGCGGGGATCGAGGACGTCCACCCAAATGAAGGGGGTTCCTTCGGGGAGGGGATGAGTCTGGTGCATCGCGCTAATGCCTCCTGCACACGACTTTGCCGAAGGTCTTCCCCGCCGCCAGATGTTTTTGCGCCTGGGGGTAATCCGCCAGCTCGAACACCTCATCCACCACGGGGAAGAATGGCGGATTGGTGGGGTTGCGCTCCACGTGGCCAAGCAGGGTCCAGAGATGCTCGCGCCGCCCCATGTAGGAACCCAGGATCTGCAGCTGCTTCGCGAAGAGCACTCGGAGGTCCAAGGGCGTCTCCCGCCCCACGGTGCTGCCGCAGCTGACGATGCGGCCGGCCCGCGCCGCGCAGGCCATGGAGGCAGGCCAGGTGGCGGCGCCCGTGTGCTCGAAGACGATATCCACGCCGCGCTTGGCGGTGATCTGCTTCACCCGGGCCGCCACCTCCTCGCGGCTGCGATCGATGACGTGCTGGGCTCCGAGTTCCCAGCATTTCATGGCCTTCATGGCGTCCCCGACGACGGCGATGGCCTGCCCCCCCAGGAATCGCACCAGCTGCAGGGCCGCGCTGCCCACGCCGCTCCCGCCGCCCCATACGAGCACCGTCTCCCCGGGCTGGAGCCTTGCTTTTTGCACGAGCATCTCCCAGGCCGTGAGGAAGACGAGGGGGAAGGCCGCCGCCTGTTCGAAGCTCCAATTGCCGGGGATGGGCAGCAGGTTGGCCGCGGGCACGAGCACGTGGGTGGCGGCCGTGCCGTCGCAGGCATGGCCCAAGACCTTGTACTGGGCGCAGCGCATGTCGTCTCCGCGCAGGCAGCTGGCGCAGACGCCGCAGCTGAGCCCGGGGGCGATGAAGGCGGAATCGCCGATGGACAGTCCCGCTGGAAGCTGGGTCCCCTCCCCCATCGCCTCGATGATTCCCGCGCCGTCGCACCCGGGGGTGATGGGCAGGGGCAGTTTCACCCCCTCAAGGCCGTAGGTCGTCCACAGATCCAGATGGTTGAGGGCCATGGCCTTCACCTGGAGCCGCGCCCAGCCGGGGCGGGGTGAGCCCGGCTCGAAGGCCTCCTTCAGGGGAGAGCCCGCTGGGCCATGCGCGAGGATGCGGAAACGGTAGGGGGAGGGAGAGGGCATGGGCCCATTCTCTCCGAAGCTATTCCGACTTCAACGACCGGCTCATGAGCCGGTCCACGGCGGAGGCTGGGGAATCCCCATCCAGCAGCCGGGCCACGGCCTCGGTGATGGGGAGGTCGACGCCCGCTTCCTTGCCCAGATCCAAGGCGGCCCGGGTGGTGGGGACACCCTCGGCCACCTGGCCGCCCAGGGTGGCGATGGCCGCGTCAAGCGTCATGCCCTGGGCCAGGGCGGCGCCCAGGCGGCGATTGCGGCTCTGGGGGCCCGTGGCCGTAAGCATGAGGTCGCCCATCCCGGCGAGACCCATCACCGTCTCGGAGCGGCCGCCGCGGGCTTCCACGAGGCGGGCCATCTCGGCGAGGCCGCGGGTGATGAGGGCCGCCCGGGCGTTGTGCCCCAGGCCCAGTTGCTCCACGAGGCCGGCGGCGATGGCTAGCACGTTCTTCAGGGCCCCGCAGAGCTCCGCCCCCAGGACGTCCCGGCTGAGGTAGAGGCGCAGCCGATCGGTGGCGAGGCGCCGCTGCAGTTCCATGGCCTGGAAATCCGAGATGGCGTCGGGAACGGCAAGCACCAGCGCCGCTGGAAGCCCCTTCGCCACTTCATCGGCGAAGGTGGGGCCCGAGAGCGTGCCCACGGGCATCTCCAGGAGGGGCGCCAGGGCCTGGCTAACGGTCTGGTGGGTGTGGGAGACGAGCCCCTTGGAGCTGTGCAATAGCAGCGCGGGACGGGAGGTGGCCTGGGGGATCAGATCCCGCCAAGCCCCGGCGCTCGCCTGGACGGGAAGGCAGGAGACCCAGACGGGGGCGCTCAGGGCCTCCAAAGGATCCGCCACGGGGTGGACCCCCCCCGGGAGCGGAATGCCGTTCAGGCGGGGGTGCAGGCGAGTCGCCGCGAGCTCGCGCATCTTCCCGGGGGTGTGGCCCCAGAGCGCCACTCGCTTCCCCGCCCGGGCCCAGGCGCATGCGAGGGCCGTGCCCCAGACGCCGGCCCCGAAAAGGCCGATCTCAAATTCCGCCATTCGAGGCCTCCCCCTTCTTGGGGCCCCACAGGGGGCTCTCGGTGCCGGCGAGGAGACGGCGGATGTTCTCGTGGTGCTTGGCGATCACCAAACCCGCGAGGAGGGACCATAGGGCGATCACGGGGGTCTCATGGGTAGGCCATGTGAGCAGGGGCCCCAAGCCCAGCTTCAGGGCGAAGGAGCCTCCGCTCAAGGCCAGTGCCCGCTCCGGTTCCGGCAGGAGGCCCAGCATCACGGGCATCAGGGCCGACCCCACGATGCTCCCCAGGGAGACGTAACGGCTGAGGGCCACGAGCACGATGAAGAGCGCGGTGCTCGGAAGCACCATGAGCCAGTGGAAGGCCAGCGCGGCGCCCAGGGCGGTGGCCACACCCTTGCCGCCCTTGAAACGCAGCCAAGGAGTGAACACGTGGCCCGCGGTGGCCAGCAGGGCGACGCCCGCGGTGGAGGCGGGGTCCCAGCCCTGGGACTTGGCGAGGTAGACGGGCAGGAAGCCCTTCGCGATATCCAAAAGCAGCGTGACGGCGCCCAAGGCCTTGCCCCCCACGCGGCTCACGTTGGTGGCGCCGATGTTGCCGCTGCCATGCTCCCGGACATCCCCCTTCCCGGCCAGCCGGACCAGCAAAAGGCCGAAGGGGATGCTTCCGCACAGGAAGGCGCCCAGGCACCCGAGGGTGAGGATCAGCGGTTCAGGGTTGGACATGGGTCCAGTCTAGCATTCGCACCATGTCCTTGGAGCCTGCGGAGGCGGGCTCCAAGGACATGGCGCGACGTAGGAAAAGAGCGTCAGAGCAAGGAACGGCGCAGCAGATCGAGGGCCCAGGCCGCGCCCCGCAGCTGGATGTCCGGCCGTTCGCCGGGGATGCTGAAGCGCCTCAATTCCGTCGTGCGGGGGCCCGAGAGGGCGATGATGCAATCTCCCACCGATGTGGCCCCCTGGGGATCCAGATCCGGGCCCGCGTTGCCCGTCACCGCGAGTCCCCAGGTGGCGCCCAGCTTCTGGCGGATCCCCTCGGCCAGGGCCTGGGTCACGGGCTCGCTTACGGTGCCGTGGGCCGCGGCGAGGGCCGGGTCGAGGCCCGCGAGCGCGACCTTCGCCTCCGCCGTGTAGACGACGGCACCGCCCTTCAAGGCCTTGGATGCGCCCGGCACCGCCGTGAGCTTGGCGGAGAGCAGGCCGCCAGGCATGCTCTCCGCCACGGCCAGGGTCTCCCCTCGGGACTGGAGCCGGTGCAGCACCTCGTCCTCCAATCCGCCGTCCCCCACGCAGACGAGGTCGGGCCCCAGGAGATCCTTCAAGTCCGCCTCCGCGGAGGCCAGGGCCGTGGGGTCCGTGTGCCGGGCCTGAAGTTCCACCTGCACGATCCCCGCGAGGATGGTCCAGTCCAGATCCGAATGCCGCTCCCGCAGGGATCTCGTGCGTTCGTCCAGCGTGCTCTCGGGCACGCCGCCCACCACCACCCGGAGCGTGTGCATCGTGGCGCCGGCCCTCACCGACAGGCGGGGTTCCACGCGATCCAGCCACATGCGCTTCATCTCCCGGGGCACGCCTGGCATCATCACCACCATGCGGCCCTCCAGGCCCGCCGGCGCCTCCCACCACACCCCCGGCGCCGTGCCCAGGGGATTGCGGATGGGCTCGGCGCCTTCGGGGATGAGGATCTGCTTCAAATTGTTCCCGCTGGGGATCCGGTTCCGTTTCGCGTAGAACCCCAGGAGATCAGCCTTGGACTCCGCATCCTCAAGCAACGGCACGCCCGCGATCTCCGCGAGCACCTCCTTGGTGAAGTCGTCGAAGGTGGGGCCGAGGCCCCCCGTGGTGAGCACGAGATCCGAGCGATCCAGCGCCTCACGGAAGAGGATCGCCAGATCCTCCCGGTCATCGCCCACGCAGGTCTTCCGGTGGAAGGCCAGCCCCAGCCGGGCCAGCCGCCCGGCCAGCCACACGGAATTGGTGTCCAGCCGCTCCGTCGTCAGCAGCTCGGTTCCTACGGCGATGCATTCGATGCGCATGGAGCCAGGATAGCTGGCACCATCCTCCCCATGTTCATCCCCGACCTTGACGATCTGCGACTCGCCTCCGACGACGACGAGTACTTGGAGGAGTTGGGCCGCCGCACCCTCTCCGAGGGCCCCTGGACGACGGTGGCCTTCCTCGTGCGGACCCGCAAAGACGCAGAGGACCCCTGGGAGGGGCCCTTCCTATGGCTTCACCGGTACCAGAAGGTGGCTCAGGGCTGGAAGCTGGTGAGCCGCTTCCGGACGACGGAACGGGCCCAGCTGGATCGCCTGCGTTCGGCCCTGGAGGGCTGGTCGAGCTACCTCAGCGAGGAGAGATAGCGCTCCCTCACCACGCCGAGGTGATGGGCCGCGTGGCCCGCGCAGAAGTACGGGAAGCCGCAGGCCTTCACCTGGACGGAATTCGCGTTACCGATGCGGCTCCAAGCTTCCTCGGTGAACCCGTCGAAGAGGCTGAGGTTGGCCTGCCGGGCGTGGACGAAGTCGATGAGGAGCTCCTTCAAGGGCCGCGCATCGAAGCGGGCGGCAGCCACGTAGGCATCCTCGTCGAAGCCCGGCAGGGGCTTTTGCTCCCCGCGGCCCACGCACATGGCCCGGTAGCCGAACACCCGCTCCGCGTCCGCGAGGTGGCCCAACAGCTCCTTGAGGCTCCACTTCCCTTCGGCGTATCGGTGGTGCCCTTGGGTCTCGCTCAGACCGCCGAAGAGGCCCCGGACCTCATCCATCTGGGCCTCCAGCATGAAGCGCACATCCACCCCCTCCGGCACCGCGTTCACGTAAGGGGCGTAGAAAGGGGCGTAGTCGAAGGCCGTGGGCCGGGGGATGGACATGGAAGCTCCTTGGGGGAATCGAATTCAGAAGGTCATCACCTTCATGGTGTTGGTGGTGCCCGTCTTCCAAAGGGGGAGGCCCATGGTCATCACCACGCGATCCATGGCCATCAGCTCATGCTTGGAGAGGAGCAGTTCACGCACCACCTCCACCATTTCGTCCGTGTTTTGCACCCTGGGGATCAGGAGCGGCGTCACGCCCCGGAGGAGGCCCATGCGGCGGGCCGTGTTCTCATCGGTCGTCGCGGCCAGCACGGGGGTGCGGCCCGCCAGACGGCTCACCATGCGGGCGGTGCCCCCCCCTTCCGTGAAGGCCACGAGCCACCGGGCGTTGATCTCCTCCGCCGTGCGGCAGGCGGCGAAGGCCACGGAGATATCCGTGCGGCCCAACACCGATTCCGGCAGCTCCTCCATCAGGGGCCGCACCCGCTGCTTGTGATTGGCGTCGGCCTCGGCGGCGATGCGGGCCAGCCATTGGACGGCCTCCACGGGATAGGAGCCGGAGGCGCTTTCGGCGCTGAGCATCACCGCGTCGGTGCCATCCCAGATGGCGTTGGCCACGTCACTCGCCTCGGCCCGCGTGGGCTGGGCGTGGTCGATCATGCTCTCCAGCATCTGGGTGGCCGTGATCACGGGCTTCAAGGCCCGGCGCGCGGCCTTGATGATCTGTTTCTGAAGGCCTGGAACTCGCTCGACGCCCAGCTCCACCCCCAGGTCGCCCCGGGCCACCATGACGCCCCAGCTCACGTCGAGGATTTCTTCCAGATGGGCCAGCGCCGAAGGGTGCTCGATCTTCGAGATGACGGGCTGGCTTCCCCCCAAGTGCTGGATGATGGCCTGGAGCTTTTGCACGTCGCTGCCCCGCCGCACGAAACTCTGGGCGAACAAGTCCACGCCATGCTCCACGCCCCAGCGGATGTCCACGTGGTCCTTCTCCGTGAGGGGATCCATGCGCAGGTTGATGCCGATGGGATGGATGCCCTTCCTCGCTTTGAGCAGGCCACCGCGGGTGACCCTCACCCGCACCTTTTCCGGCGCCTTGGCGAGGATCTCCACCTCCAGGGCGCCGTCATCCAACAGCCAGCGCTGACCCATCTCGGCGCCTTCGAAGAGCTCGGGGTGGGGGAGGGGCGCCGTCCAGGCCATGCCGGAGGCAGGCGGGGCGCCGCCCTCCGGGTAGAACACGCCCTCGCTGCCCTCGGCCAGATCCAGCGGGGATTCCAATTTCCCGACGCGCCACTTGGGCCCCTGCAGATCCAGGAACACGGGAATCACCCGGCCCAGCTCCTCGGTGAGGGCCCGCACCCGGCGAAGGCCCTCGGCGCGCCCCTCCAGGTCGCCATGGCTGGCGTTGAGGCGGACGGAGTCCGCCTCCTTCAGGGCCTCCCGGAGTTTGTCGCCTTCCATCAGGGCGGGACCCAAGGTCATTACGAGCTTCGTCTTGCGCATGTCTGCCCCTTCGCGATGCACAGGGTTATCCACAGAGTTTTCCACAGAGTCCGGCGCAATCCCATGTTTTTTGGGCCTTTGCGAAGGTTGGACCGGGTGTTACATTCTCGATTCCCCCCGTTCGTTGGAGTCACCTCATGCGTGAGAAGCTGCGGAACCTCGTGGCCGAGATGGTGCGTTGCGGAATCCCCCTCGACATGGCCAAGCGTGAGTTCGAGCGGGTCTACCTGGAGGAGGTGCTGACCTCCTTCGACGGGAACCAGAGCGCCGCCGCCCGGCAGCTGGGCATCCACCGCAACACCCTCAGCCGCAAGCTGGAGGAGCCGCTCCCCCAGCGGCGGCAGGCGACTCTAGCTTCCTGAACCTGCGCACGAAGTCCCTGAAAAGCGGCGCCCATGGGCGCCGCTTTTCAGCTGTGGGAAGGAATTTCCGGCCAAGACTCAGGACCCAGGACCCAAGGCGCGTTAAATAGAGGCAGGGAGCTTCCATGCGCAAGGTTGCCATCAACGGTTTGGGACGGATCGGACGCCTGGTGCTGAGGCATCTCATGGAGGCCCCCCACATCCAGGTGGTGGCCGTGAATGACCTCACGGACGCCCCGACCCTAGCCCACCTGATGCAGTACGACAGCATCCACGGGCGGGCCCCCTTCCCCGTGGCCGCGGACGGCCAATACCTCGTCCTGGGCGGGCGCCGCATCCGCGTCTACGCCGAGAAGGATCCCCAGCTCATCCCCTTCGGGGCCCTGGGCGCCGAGGTGGTGCTGGAATGCACGGGCCACTTCACGAAGAGGAAGGATGCCGCCGTGCACCTCCAAGGCGGCGTGAAGCAGGTGATCATCAGCGCCCCGGCTGACGACGCCGACCTCACGGTCGTCATGGGCGTCAACGAATCCACCGTGGACCCCGCTTCCCATAAGGTCCTCTCCAACGCCAGCTGCACCACCAACTGCCTCGCCCCCCTCGTGCAGGTGCTGGATCAGGCCTTCGGCCTGGAATTCGGATTCATGACGACGGTGCACAGCATCACCAACGATCAGCGGATCCTCGACTTCCCCCACAAGGACCTCCGCCGGGCCCGCGCCGCCAACATGAGCATGATCCCCACGAGCACGGGCGCGGCGAAGGCCATCGCCCTCGTGCTGCCCCATCTCAAGGGCCGCCTCGACGGCATCGCCGTGCGGGTGCCCACCCCCGACGTGAGCCTCACGGACCTCACCGCCACCCTCAAGGGCGAGGCCACCGTGGCGGACGTCCACGCCGCCTTCCGCAAGGCGAGCCAGGAGGGGCCCCTCGCCCCCTACCTTGAATACCTGGAGGATGAGCTGGTCAGCGTCGACCTCATGGGCAATACGGCCTCCTGCAGCTACGATCCCTTCCTCACCCGCATGCTCGGCCCCCGCATGGTGAAGGTCTTCGGCTGGTACGACAACGAGTACGGCTACAGCGCCCGGTTGAAGGACCTCACGGTTCACGTCCTGTCAAAGCTGGCCTGAGTCACGCCGCTCCTCGAATAAGCTCGAAGGATGATCGGAATCAACGGCCTCGGCCGCATCGGCCGCCTGCTGCTCCGCCGCCTGGCGGAGTCCGCGCCCCATGCCTTGGCGGCCCTCAACGACCCCGCGGATCTGAAGACCCTCGTCCACCTCCTGCGCTTCGACTCCATCCACGGTCCCAGCCCCGTGCCCGTGTCGGGGCGGCGCATGGGAAACCAGGATTGGCTTCGCATCGGCGAGGTGGATCTGCCCCTCCACCACGCCACGGATCCCGGCGCCATCCCCTGGGCCGGCGTCACCCTCGCCGTGGAGGCGAGCGGACGCTTCACCCGCAGGGAGGACGCGGCCCGCCATCTGCGCGGGGAGGTCTCCCACGTCATCATCAGCGCCCCCAGCCCCGATCCGGACCTCACGATCATCGCCCCCGTGAACTGCGGCGCCCTGGATCTCGCGCGCCACCGGGTGCTCAGCAACGGCAGCTGCACGGCCCACGCCACGGCCCCCATGCTGGAGGTGCTGAACGAGGCCTTCGGCATCGAGGCCGGGGGCATGAGCACCGTCCACGTCGTCACTAACGACCAGCGCCTCTTGGACCATCACCACAAGGATCGCCGCCGGGCCCGCTCCGCCTTCCAAAGCATCATCCCCACCACCTCCTCGGCCTTCGGCGCCCTGCGGCAGGCCCAACCCTGGCTGCCGGAAGGCTTCGCCGGAAGCGCGATCCGGGTGCCCCTTCTGACCGTAAACCTCGTGGACGTGACGGCTACCCTGAAGCGGCCCGCGACGGTGGGCGATATCCAGGAGGCGTTCCGGGAGGCCGCTTCAGGGAAATATCAAAAGATCGTGGGGATCGCCCACGAGCACGCCGTGAGCTGCGATTTCACGGGCCGCGCCGAAAGCGTGCTCATGGATCTGGGCCTCATCCGCGTGCTGGGGGACCGCTTCGTGAAGGTGTTCGGATGGCATGACAATGAGACGGGCTACGCGGCCCGGCTGGAAGAGCTCGCGCTCGCCATCCACGAGATGTGGCCTAAACCGCCCGCCTGAATCTCCGTAATCTACACTTCCCCAATAGAGGACTCCCCATGTTGCGTCCGCTCGCTCCCTTCCTCCTCGTCCTCCCGGCGCTCGTCGGACAGGAGGCCTCATTGGAGGCCCTTCGGGAGGCCGGGCAATGGAAGCAAGTGCGGTCGCGCATCGACGGCTGGTATCGCGCCAAACCCGAGGACCCCTACGCCCTGCTTTGGATGTCCCGGGTGAAGATGGCCTTCAACGAGCTGGAGGCTGGGCTGGAGCTGGCCCGGAAGGCCGCGGCCCTGAAGCCTGGCGATCCGGATTTCCAGGCCCAGCTGGGCATGGCCGCGGGCCAAACGGCGGGCGGCACCGAGGGCAAGCTGAAACAGTTCTCCCTGGCCCGGGAAATGAAGAAGGCCTTGGAAGCGTCGCTGGCCGTCAAACCCGACAACGAGCAGGCCATCCAGTACCTCATGCAGTTCTACCTCCAAGCGCCGGGCTTCGTCGGCGGCGGGGAAGGCAGGGCCAAGGAGCTGGCCGCACGGGTCCAGGCCGCCCGCCCCGTCCCCGGGCTGTTGCTTCAGGCCGATATCGCCTTCCATGCGAAAAACCTGGAGGGAGCCAAGGCCTTCATCCTGGAGGCCCTGTCCAAGGATCCCAAATCCCACGAGGCCCAGCTCTACATGGCGAGCTACCACCTTCGCCAGAAACCCCAGGCCCTCGATGCGGCCGTCGCCTGCTACCGCCAGGCCCAGGCGGCCAAACCCAAAGCCATCCTGCCCTACGCCCAAATGGCCGCCATCCTGGCCGAGCAGGGCAAGTGGGCCGAGCTGGAGACGACCCTGGCCCAGGCGCGCCAGGCCGTGCCCGGCAACCTGTTGCCCTACTACAGCGCCGGCCGGAACCTGCTGACCGAGAACAAGCATCTGGATCGCGCCGAGGGCTTCCTGAAGGCGTACCTGGCCCAAGAAGCCGAGGGCGCGAGCCCGGATCACGCGGCCGCCCACTGGCGCCTGGGCCAGCTCTACGAGAAGCTCGGCCGGAAGGCCGACGCTCAAAGGTCCCTTGCGGAAGCCCTGAGGCTGAGGCCCCAATTTCCCAACGCCAAGAAGGACTTCGAGCGGCTGGCCAAGGGCTGATCCAACCTGACAACGTCTCGGGATTCAGCCAAGGGCACATCCTGCCGTAAAGAACCCGCGGGCCGACCACGTCCCAGGGAGACGCGATATGAAGGGCATGGTCTTCACCGAATTCATGGATATGGTGGACGCCAAATTCGGCCCGGAACTGACGGAGAGGATCCTCGACGCGAGCCGGGTGGAAAGCGGCGGCGTTTACACGGCCGTGGGGACCTACGATCACGGGGAGCTCGTGGACCTCGTCGTCGAGCTCAGCAAGGAGACGGGCATCCCGGTACCCGACCTCGTCCGGACCTACGGGCATCACCTCTTCGGGCGCTTCGTCCAGATGTACCCTCGCCTCTTCGAGGCCGCGGCCTCCACCTTCGATTTCCTGGAACAGGTGGACGGCTACATCCATGTGGAAGTGAAGAAGCTCTATCCGGACGCGGAACTCCCGCGCTTCACGAGCGAGCGCCTGGATGACCGCCACCTGCGCCTCGACTATCGCTCCGCCCGCCCCTTCGGAGATTTCGCCGAAGGGCTGATCCAGGGCTGTGCCGATCACTTTGGCGAACGGATCGCCATCAAACGCGAGCCGTTGGCCGCGGAATCGGGGGTGGCGCTCCGCTTCCTTATCGCCCTCACCGGTTGACCCCATGGACGAATTGGAGATCCTCCGGCGAAGGCTGGAACGGGAAAAGGCGGCCCGGCGGGCCGCCGAATCCTTCATCGAATCCAAGAGCCTGGAACTCTACGCCGCCCAGGAGAAGCGCCAGGAGGCCTTCGAAGCCCTTCAAAGGCAGATCGAGGTCACGGAGGCCACGAACCTGAAGCTTCAGGAGGAAGTCCTTTGGCACACCATGGCCGAATCCTTCGAAGCCGATCGCCGCCACCTCCTGGAGCGCATGGTGCGAGGGCACCCGCTGGAAGGCATCCTTCAAGACTTGAAGTTGATGGCCGAGAACGAGCTCCCCGGGGGGCATTGCGCCGTCTTCCTGCACTCGGCCCCGGGTGGCGGCGAAGCCGCCGAGGGGCCCCCCGAAGCCCAGGCCCCGCGGGTCATCCAAGTCATCGAGGACATCCAGGAAGACCCGTTCTGGTCGATCCATGCGAGGGACGCGCGGTTGGAGGGGTACACGAGCTGCTGGTCCCTGCCCATCCTCTCCCGGGAGGGGGCGATCGCCGGGCGCTTCGCCATGGGATTCAGGGGGCTCCGCCGGCCGGGGGATCTCGACACCCATACGTTCGAAGCCCTGTGCGGCCTGGCGGAGATGGCCCTCGGCCATCGCCAGCTATTGGAGTCCCTCATCCGTCAGGCCCGAGAGGAGGCCTAAGGGGGCGTACCCGGATTCGAAGGCTCCGTCAGTCCGCGAAACGCCACACCTTCACGCCGCTGACCCGATCCAGCACGGCGCGAATTATTTCGGGGGCATCCGCGCCCTGGGTGCGTACGAGCACCTCGGCCCCCTCGCCTTCCGCCCTGGGTCTCACGGACACGGCATGCACGGAGGCCACGGCGCCGCCCCAGGCGGGATGGTGGGCCAGGGGCCGGGCGAGGCTTTCGAAGTCGAAGGTCACGATCCACCGGTTCGGGAGGGGTTCCGATTGGGCGCCCGGCACGAGGGCTCCGACCTCGCGAGGCTGGAGCAGGACCAGATGGTGCTCGCCATTCCGCTCCGCGTGCCAGCTGAGGAAGGGGGGCAGCACCCAGAAGCCGATGCCGCCTTTCCGGTGCTCGGGCCAGGCGCGCAGTTCCGCCACGTCGAGCCGGTCGGCCACCTCCATGGCCAGCCGCGCGAGGTCGGGCTCCGCGGCAGGAATCCAGGGGGAGATTTTCCATTCCGTCATGCCCCATTCTCTCCCATCACGGCAGGCACTCAAAGGTGCGTGGGGGTTTGCGTTACGCTGCCTGGATGGAATCAGGATGTCCCCTCGTCGTCACGGGCCAGCAGATCGGAGCCGGGTGGAGCCCGGCGCTATCCGTGGTGAAGGCCCTGGCCGCGCTGGCCCTGGCGCGGAGGCTGGGGGGCCAGGCCATCTACTGGATGGCCGATGAAGACCATGACCACCTGGAGGTGGCCTCCGTGGTCGGCCGGGAGGGCGACCGCCTCCGCCACCACCGTTTCCGATTCGGCCCTCCCGCGGGCATCGCCACGGGTTGGGTGCCGTGGACGGAGGCCCATCAGGCCGAGGCCGAAACCTTGTGGGGCCCCCTGCCCCCGCCCTCCGAACCCACCCTCAAGGGCCATGTCCTCGCCCTGGGCGAACCCCTCTGGCGCCGGGGGCTGAAGCCCTTTTCCCCCACGGAGCCCTCGGGCCGGAACGCCATCCAGGCGGAGCTGGAGCGGTGGCGGACCCTGAATCTGGAGGCGGATCTCATCCGGCAGGCGGAGCGGCTGGAAGCCGAAGGTGCGCGGATGGTCCTCGATCCGCGCGCGCAAGCCGCTTGGTTTTCCTTGGATCCCGCCACGGGCCGCCGAACCCGCCTCGAAGCCCATCAGGCCCTTCCTCCGGGGGCCTGGCTGAGCCCCGGCGCCGCCGTGCGGCCGCTCATGCAGTCCCTGCTGCTGCCCGTCACCCACGCCGTGCTCGGCCCCGGCGAGCGGGCCTACTGGCGCCTCAGCGAGCCCCTGTGGGAGCGGGTCGGGCTCAGGGCCCCGGAGATCGTTCCCCGCACCCGGGCCTTCGTGGTGCCCAAGGGCTTCGGCCTCCCCAAGGAGCGCCTTGCCGATCTCCGGGAGGGCCGCTGGGAGGCCTTCGTGCAAAGCGCCGCCCTGCCAAGCCTGGGGCTGCAGATGCCCCGCACGTCGCCGCTCTGGAGCGAGGCCCTCGGCAAGCGGGTGATGGACGAGTACGCGCGATTCCAACACCGGGTTCGCCGCCTGGATGCCCGCTTCCAGCGGGATCAGGTGAGGCGCGCCTGGGGCCGGGATCCCGAGAAGCTCCGGCAGGCCCTCTTCCCCTTCGGGAAGGATCAGGAGCGCATCCTTCCCGGCTGGTTCTGGTTGCGAGACGAGGCGCTGCTGGATCGCATGTTCGAGGCCCTGGGCTCCGGGGCCGATCTGGTGCTGGTGGAGGAATCGTGAGCGACGCGCTGGATCTGCTGGCCATCGGCGCCCATCCCGACGACGCGGAAGTCCACGTGGGGGGGATCCTCGCCCTGGCCGCCTCCCGAGGGCTGAAAGCCGGCATCCTCGACCTTACCGAAGGCGGCCTCGGAACCCGGGGCACGCCCGAGACCCGTCGGGCCGAGGCCCTCTCGGCGGCCGGCATCCTCGGCGTTCCGCGCACCATCCTCGACTTCCCCGACGGCCGCTTCACCGAGGAGGAAGGCTACCGGATCCGCTTGATCCAAGCGCTGCGCCGCTCGCGCCCTCGCGTGCTCATCCTGCCCTCCCCCGTGGACCGCCACCCCGATCACGCGCGCGCCCACCGCCTCGGCCGGGAGGCCGCCTACTACGCCGGTCTCAAGAACTACCCCTGCGAGGGCGAGCCCTTCCGCCCCGAGGCCGTGGCCTGGGTGGGCGGCGAGAATCCGGGCATCCCCGACCTCGTGGTGAACGTGAGCCGGGTCTGGGCCCAGCGCATGCGCGCCTTCGACGCCTTCGGCAGCCAGTTCAGCGCCGTGGAGGGCCAGCCCCAGACGCGCATTTCCTCCCCCGCCTTCCGAAGCGGCATCGAGGGTCGCGCCATGCACTGGGGCTCCCTCCTCGGCTGCGCCCACGGCGAGGCCCTATGGTGTGACAAGCCCGTAGCCCCGGCGCTGATGGACCTGGTGATGAGGTTGCGTTGAACCGCTTCGAGGCCGATCTCCTGGCCCAGCTCCACCGCCGGGGCGATGCCGTCTCCTGCTGCCGGGTGCTCGTGGCCTGCAGCGGCGGCGGGGATAGCACGGCCCTGCTCGCCCTGCTGGGCGCCTTGCGCAAGAGCCTGGACCTGGATCTCGTGGTGGCCCACGCGGATCACGGATTGAGAGGCGGCGCGGGCGAGGACGCGGAGTTCGTGCGGGCCCTCTGCCGCGCTTGGGAACTGGACCTCGTGGAGACCACCCTTGGCGTGAAGGCCCACGCGGAGGCCCAGGGGCTTGGGCTTGAGATGGCGGCCCGGGAGCTGCGCTGGGCCTTCCTGCGAGCGGAGGCCGAAAGCTGCGGCGCCTCCGTGGTGGCCACGGGCCATACGCTGGACGACCATACGGAAACCGTGTTCCTGCGGCTGCAGCGGGGCTCGGGCCTGCGCTGCCTCACGCCCCTGCCCCCCCGCCAGAACCTGCGCTGGAGCCCCCTCGTAGGGCTGCGCCGGGCCCAGCTCCGGGATTACCTGCGGGGCCGCACCATCCCCTGGCGGGAAGACCCCACCAATTTGGAGCCCTTCACGCCCCGGAACCGCTTGCGCCCCCTCCTGAAGGGGCTGCGCACGGAGATGCCCAGCCTGGATGCGCACCTCATGGAAACCCACCGCCAGGCGGCCGAAGCGGAGGCGCTGGGGGGGCGGTGGATGCGCCAATCCCTCGGCGAAGCCTGGTCCCTGGGGCCGGAGGGGCTCACCCTCTCCCGGCGAGGCTGGGACGTGCCCGAGCTGGCCTGGCTCATCGCCCAGGCCTGGCCGGAGCTGGGTTCGGATGCCGTCCGTGATCTCGCATCCTGGTCGGCCGGGTCCCTTTCCGGCACCGGTGGGAACAGGGGGGGGTGGCAACTGCATCTCATTGAGGAGGGTTGGCTGCTCAGGCCGCCCGATACAAACACCGAAGGGTAGTAGACTGGCTTGGGGCCGCTGGCCCGAGGAGACGCCTTGAATTCGTTTATGAAAAGCATCCTGGTGTGGATGGGCATCGTGGTCCTGCTGGCCATGGCATTCCGCTTCATGCCCGCGGCCTCGCACGTCAAATCCATCCCCTTCTCCACCTTCATGACGGAAGGGCCGGAGGGGAAGTACAAGTCGGTCACCCTCACGGGTTCCGACCTTGAGGGCGAGTACAGGCAGCCGTTGAAGGAAGGCGCTGAAACCATCGAGCGCTTCAAGACGGTGGCCCCCCCCATTCAAAACCTCGGCACGCAAATCATGAGCTGGAAGACGGAGGGCAAGCTCGACAAGTTCGAAGCCGCCAAACCCAGCGACGGCACATGGATGACCTACCTGATCTTCTTCGGGCCCATCATCGTCTTCGTCTTCCTTTGGTTCGCCTTCATGCGCCAGGCCCAGGTGGGCGGCAATAAGGCCATGAGCTTCGGCAAGGCCCGGGCCAAGGGCCTCTCGGCTTCGGCCAAGCGCATCACCTTCGCCGACGTGGCCGGATGCGAGGAGGCCAAGGAAGAACTCAAGGAGGTGGTGGAGTTCCTCAAGGATCCGGCCAAGTTCGTGAAGCTGGGCGGCAAGATCCCCAAGGGCCTGCTGCTCATGGGCCCTCCGGGCACGGGCAAGACCCTGCTGGCCCGCGCCATCGCCGGCGAGGCCAAGGTGCAGTTCTTCTCCATCTCCGGTTCCGATTTCGTGGAGATGTTCGTGGGCGTCGGCGCCAGCCGCGTGCGCGACCTCTTCGAGCAGGCCAAGAAGAGCGCCCCCTGCATCGTGTTCATCGATGAGATCGACGCCGTCGGCCGCCACCGCGGCGCCGGTCTGGGCGGCGGCCACGACGAACGCGAGCAGACCCTCAATCAGCTCCTCGTGGAGATGGATGGCTTCGAAGGCAACGAGGGCGTGATCCTCATCGCCGCCACCAACCGCCCCGACGTGCTCGACCCCGCCCTGCTCCGCCCCGGCCGCTTCGATCGCCGCGTGGTGGTGGATCGCCCCGATGTGAAGGGCCGCTTCGAGATCCTGAAGG
>CAYWDR010000035.1:0-20721 GCA_964457075.1 uncultured Solibacteraceae bacterium | reverse complement strand
AAGGAGATGCCGCGCTGGCAGCCGCGGGGCTCGTAGGGCGGGATGCCCGCTTCCAACTCGGGGTAGTCGACGGCCTGGAACTCCCAGGTGACGATGCCCTCCTTCACGTAGATGTTCCAGCTGCAGCTGCCCGTGCAGTTCACGCCGTGGGTGCTGCGCACTACCTTGTCGTGCTGCCAGCGGTTCCGGTAGAAGTCCTCCCAGGAACGCTTTTCGGGATCGATGATGTCGGTGATCCAGTGACTCGTCTTGGTGCTCATCGTCGACTCCTCAGGCCTTCGGCTTCAGTTGGGACCGCACGCCCTTGAAGCGGCGGCGGGCCACGATGCGGCTGAACTGCAGGCCGCCCACGAGGCCCATGAGGCCGACGATGGGCAGCAGGATGTCCTTCTTCGCTGGGGGCTCCTTGCTCACGCTGCCGAGGAAGGCCGCCACCTGGAAGGCCTCCTCCGGGGTGAGGGGCGCCGCGGCGAAGGCGTTTTGCATGGTGGGGAAGGCGGGGGTTTCGATGGCGCTGGCGAGGCCCTTGCCCATCTTCCCGGCCACGGCCGTGAGATCGGGGCCCAAGTGGCCGCCGCCCGCGAAGCCGGCATTGGAGGCGCTATGGCAGGAGAGGCAGGCGGGGGCGCCCTTGGCGAAGCGCACCTTGCCCTCGAAGAAGAGGCGCCCCTTGACGATGTCGGCGGGCGTGATGGGGCGGGCGATGCCGGCGCTGCCGATCACCTTCCCCGCCTTCGTCGCGTCATCGACCAGCTTCCAGATGGCCTCGGCCTCGGCGGCGGAGATCCCGAGATCGGGCATCTTCACGCCGTTGGAGGCCTTCAGGAGCTCCGTGGCCGTGGCATCGCCCCGATCGAGGTAGCTGCCCGGCGCCATCATGAAGCCCGTGGCCCAATCCTTTGTGCGGCGCTCCGTCAGGCCCTTGAGATCGGGCCCCACCTTCGCCCCGGCCCCCACCGTGTGGCAGCTCATGCACTGCTTCTTGAACTGGGCCTCGGCGTCCTGGGCCGCGAGGCCCACCGACACGAGGGACATGAGCAATGCGCGCCCCGTGCCCTTCCCGTTGAACATCGGATCCCCCTAAAAGGATTAATTGATCCGGAATAGGGCCGTAAATAGGACCGCCCATGCGGTCCTGGCCCTGCCGACCGCACCCCCCGTAGGGAGGGCGGCCTGCTTCCCAAAATTGCTTCCCATTTATCGGGTCAAGAAGGGGTGATTCGGATCACTTTGTCCTATGGGCAGATCACACGCGGATCAAGAAATCACGCGGGTTCCCTTTGACTTCAATGGGCCCCTTGGATCAAACCGGGTTTTGAAGAAACCGCGCGAGGGCCACCGGGTCGTCCACGTCGGCCCAGCATGCCCCCGCTTCTGAAACCTTGAGGCCAGGAAGGGCCTCCCAAAGGCCCCACAGGCTCCTGGTTTCCACGTCAAGGAGGGCCGGAAGGAGGCCCATCGGGAGGAAGCCCCCCAGGGGCTGAAGGTGCCCCGCCACCTCCGCCACCACCCAGGCTTCGCCGGCGGGATCCAGTTCCCGCGCCCGATCCCACCACGCCCGCAGATCGCCCTCCGTCCACCGGGGCAGGTCGCAGGCCACCACCCACCAGCGAAGGGCCGCGGCGCCCCCGCCCTGGCGGGCCCAGGCCTGCAGGGCGATCGCGGGCCCTTGGCGGGGATCGTCGATCCGGTGGAGTCCGGGACGATCCGGCAGGGGCTCCCCCAGCACCGTGACGGGACCGCCGGGAAAGACCCCCTCGAACACCCGCACGAGGTGCCCGCCCCAGGTTCCGCCCAAGGGGTGGAGCCGGTCGTGCTTGGGCCCGCCCAGCCGAGAGCCCCGTCCGCCCGTGAGCAGGAGGAGGCCGATGTCGGGGCAGGGGTGGCGAGGCTGATCACTCATGCTGCAACTATGGTTCGTCGCGAAACGGCATGGAAGGCTGGGCGGACTCGGCGCGTGAGGGACTCGGGGTGCTGTGACGGGGACTTGGGGCGAATAGGGTCGGCCATCCAATGGGTTGGGCCTGAACCGATAGAGGCTTCACACCACGAAGACCGCGAAGACCGCGAAGAAAAGCTGGAACGCGAATGGCGCGAATGAAAAGCCAATGGCCGCGAATGCCCCCTTGAGCAGCACGGCAAGCCATCCGGACCTCCGGTCCCAGGTCCAGCTTGCTGGACCTGCTTTCCAGGGCGGCACCGGGCGAGCCTTCGAGGGCCCGCCCGGTGCCGCCCTGGAAAGGGATGGCGAGGATGGGTCGGCGCCCCTTCGTGATCTTCGTGGTCTTCGTGGTTCAACCCAGCCTTATCCATGGACCCGTGACGCCAGGACGGCCCCACCCATGCGATTCTCCTAGGGGAGCTGACCTTGGAGCGCGTTGACATCCTCATCGTGGGAGGCGGGATCGCGGGGCTTTCCACGGCGGCGGCCCTGGGCGGCCGGGGCCGCACCGTTCGCCTCGTGGAGCGGGAGCTGCATCCCGGCTTCCACAGCAGCGGCCGCAACGCCGCCATCGCCCGCCAGCTCACGGGCCGCGCCGAACACACGGCCCTCGCCATCGAAGGGCGGAAGGCCCTCCAGGCGGCGGGGCTCCTCCACCCCACGGAGGGCCTGCTCCTCGCCACCGACGCTGCCACCCTCGACCCCCTGGCCCATGAAGCCGCCGCCTTTGGCCTGGAGGTCGCGCGCCTGCCCGGCCCCGGCCTGCCCGGCCTGCGCGCGGAAGCCCACCTGCGCATCCCCACCGACGGCGTCATCGACACCCACGCCCAATTGGGCCACTGCGCCCGCATGGCCCGCGAATCCGGCGTGACCCTCAGCTTCGGGCGCGGCGTGGCGGCCCTGGAACCGAAGGCCGACGGCTTCCTCGTCACCTTCGACGACGGTGCCCAGTGCCACGCCGCCACCCTCGTCAACGCCGCCGGCGCCTGGGCCGCCGAGCTGGGCGCTTGGGCCGGCGGCGTGGATCCCGGCCTGCGCCCCCTGCGCCGCTCCCTCGTGTGGAGCGATCAGCCCGTGATCGCCGACGCCCCCTGGGCCTGGTGGGTGGACCGCCCCCTCTACCTCCGCCCTGAGAGCGGTGGCCTGCTGATGTGCCCCTGCGAGGAAGTGGAAGTCGCCCCCCCCGCGCCCGGCCAGCAACCGGATACTGATCCCGCCATCCTCCCCGGCCTCGCCCGCAGCCTCGCCGAACTCGCCCCCGACCTCATGGACGCCCCCATCACCCGCGCCTGGGCCGGCCTCCGCACCTTCGCAAGGGACCGCAAGTTCGTCATCGGCTGGGACCCCGTGAACCCGCGCCTCTTTTGGGTGGCGGGTTTGGGCGGCCATGGCATGACGACGGGGTTGGCGGTGGGGCGGATGGCGGCTGGCATCTTGCTCGGCGGCGCTTCGGGGCTGCTGGATCCCAGGCGGTTCGCTGGTACAAGCCAATAGAAATGGGTGTCCATAGAATTTCCGGGGCGGGGGAGGAGCTGCGAACGCGTCTGGCTCGTGCCTAAGACGCACGGCTCTTTCTGCGTCTTCTGCGTCTTCTGCGTTCCGATTTTTCAAACCTACCGGGAGCCCATTCCGTTAAGTGAACGGTATTGGGGTTAGGCCGATCCGGCGAGCATCGATCACCGGGTGGCGATGATCCGGATATCCATGAGGACACGGGCCAGGCGGGTCCGGGACACCCAGTGGCGCATGCGGTAGGGGAGCGGGGCGAGGATCCGTTCGGCCGCCAAGGAGAGGCCGATCGGCACGGGGCCGAAGGGAGTCGCGACCCGGAGCCGGCGGAAGCCCACGTTCTTGAGGAGCGCGGCGAGTTCCGCGAAGGTGTATTCCTTCAGATGGAATCCGGTGGCCACCTCGTCGAAGTACCTGGAGATGTCCCTCGGTCCCGTGAACTGGTGGGGCGTGTTGAAGATGTACTTCCCGCCGGGTTTGAGCGTGGTGGCGATGCTCTGCAATTGATCGAAGGCATCGTCGGGGTGGAGGTGCTCCATCACCGATTCGCTGAAGGCCAGATCCACGCTGGCGGGGGGCAGGGGCAGGGTCGTCCCGTCGTAGATCACGAATTCGAAATTGCCGGGGGGGTGCTCGGGGCGGGGCACGGCGGTCGACACCTCGAACCCGTAGGCCTTCTTGACGTGCTTGGCCACCTCGCAAACGGAACGGCAGTCGCCGGGTCCGATCTCCATGAAAACCGCCTCCGGGAAGAGGTGGGGCCGCACCTTGCGCAGGGCGGATTGGACCCGCCGGTCCACCTCCTTCTCCGAGCGGAGGCGGGTATGGCGAGGGTGGTGCGGGATGCTGGAATAGAGCTCGTCGCACACCTCGGAATAGAGGTGCCGCCGCTCTTCCCGCGTGGAATGCCTCAGCCGGTCCGCGAGCTTCTTCTCAAGCTCGTAGTGCTCGCGCAACTGCGCGGGGGTTCGCTTCTCGGAGGCGGGAATCTTCTTCATGGGAGGCCTCATGGGAAGGGTGGGACCCGTGATCGGCATTCCTCGGGAGAATCAGTGCCTCACTGTAATCGGAATCCGCCGCGGGGGAGCCCATCCGGCATCCAGGAAAGCCAGGAGGGCGGGAAGCTCATCGGCCTCGAAGCGGGGCCAGGGGATCCCGCGAGCGCCCATCTGCTTGCTCATGGCCGGGGCGTGGTTCCACATGCGCCGGGCGAGGCTTTCCTGCCCCTCCCCGCGGGTGGGGGCGAGGGCCGGGCCCACGCCTCCGCCCCCCTCCTCGCCGTGGCAGCGAACGCACCCCGCGCGGGCGTACACCGCCCGCCCCTTGGCGCGGTCCGGGGGCGGGCCCTCGTAGCGGGTGACGAACATGAAGGCGAAGAGATCCGCCATCTCCTCCCCCTTGAAGGCGGGGGAGGGAAGCCCCAGCTCCTTCATGGCCTGGGTCATGGCGGGCCAGTGGTTCCACATCCGCCCCGCCAGCAGGGTCACGCTGCCCCGGAGATCCGCGGTGCCCAGATCCGGGCCCAGGCCCGCCTTCCCGAAAAAGGCGTGGCACTGGGCACAGCCCTTGGCGGCGAAGAGGGCCCTTCCCTTCGCGGGATCCCCGGCGGATCGGAAATCCCGGGCGCCGCGCCGGGGCCCCTGGCTTCGCAGATAGGCGAAGAGGTGCAGCACGTCGTTCCCTTCGAAGGTCGGGAAGGCCAGCCCTTTTGATCCCATGAGGGGGATCATGGCGGGCCCGTGGTTCCAAAGGTCCCGCGCCAGATGGAGGGGCGGCGTGCCCCGGGGGATGCGATCCAGCGGGGGGCCCGTCCGGCCCCCCTCCGTTCCGATTCGATGGCATTGGATGCAGTGCTTGCGGGAGAACACGGCCCGCCCTTCGGAGGGGTTCCCCGGCTCGTCGAAGTAGTTCAGGAAGTAGAGGAAGGCCACCAGATCGCCCAGCTCCCCTTCGGCGAAGGTGGGCCGGACGATGCGGGCCTCCCGCATCTTCCCTTCCATGACGGGCAGGTGGTTCCACATGGCGGCCACCCTTTCGCCGAAGGAGGCCTTCGCGGCGGTCCGCCCCAGATCCGGACCCACCTTCCCCCCGTGGCCCCGGATGGCGTGGCAGGCCACGCAGCGCTTGGATACGAACAGGGCCTGCCCCTTCATGGGATCTCCCAGGCCGCCCGCCATGAGGGCCACGGAAGCCAGGCATCCGAGCATCCCCCTACTCATGGCCACGCTCCCCCGGCGGGGCTTCCGCCGGCAGGTAGCTCCCCACCCGGGCCGCCACCTCCTGCACCGACCGCTCACGCCCTTCGCGGATCTCCCAGATGGAGACGATGGGGAAGTACCGCGTGAACAGGGCGTAAAGCAGCACGAAGGTGGCCGCAAAGGCGAGGAAGAGGGACCACTCCACCCAGGAGGGGAAATAACCGGAGGCCTCCATGGGCAGCCGCGGCTTCGATAGGCTGGGCACCACGATGAGGTAGCGCTCCAGCCACATGCCCACCTCCACGGAAACGGAGGCCACCACGGGGCCCCACACCGTGGCCCGCGTGCGCCGGCTCACCAGCAGCAGGAACGGCACGCCGAAGCAGGCCCCGAACATGGTCCAGAACGCGGGGGCGTAGGCCCCCTCCGTCTTGGAGCGGAAGACGGCCATGTGGCTAGGGTCCCCGCCGTAGTAGGTGGTGAGGAATTCCGCGAACGTGAAATAGAACCATAGGAGGGCGAAGACCAGCAGGAGGAGGCCCAGGTTGTTGAAGTGGACGGGCTTCAGGTAGTCCTCGAGCCCATAGGCCTTCCGGATGGCGGCCATGGCCAGGATGATCGCGGCGATCCCGGAGAAGATGGCGCCCACCACGAAGTAGGGGCCGAAGATCGTGGAGTGCCACATGGGCTGCACGGTCATGGCGAAGACCCAGGACACGACGGTATGGACGCTCACGGCGATGGGAATGACGAGGACCGCCATCACGGCGATGGCCCGGTCCAGAAGCTGGCGCTGGCGCGGCGTCCCCGTCCAACCCAGGGCCAGGATCCGGTAGAAGGGCCGGGCCTCCCCGAAGTGATCCCGCAGCAGGGCGATATCGGGGATGAGGGGCAGGTACAGGTAGAGGCTGCTGGCGGCCAGGTAGGCGGTCACGGACACCACGTCCCAGAGCAGGGGAGAGCTGAAATTCCCGTGCCGCAGCACGTTCATCAGGCGGTCGGGCCGGCCCAGATCCAGGATGATGCTGCCCATCCCGAAGAACAGGACGAGGACCGTGATCACTTCCGCGGCCCGGGTGATGGATCGGCGCCACTCGGCCCGGGCCAGGCGGAGGATCGCGGAGATCAACGTCCCCGCGTGGCTGATCCCGATGAAGAAGACGAAATTCGTGATGTAGAGGCCCCAGTAGACGGGCACGTTCAGCCCCGTGACGGCGAGGCCCTGGCGCAATTGGACCGACCAGGCCACGAGGCCCCAGGCCCCCGCCGCGGCCAGGAAGGCCGCGAAGAGGGCGAATCCCCCCGCCGGCCGGAGGATCGGCCGGAGCAATCGCTCGTCCTGAACCTGATCAACCTTCTCCACCCCATTCCCCCTTCGAGAGATAGATCACCTTGGGGCCCGTGCCGAGCTCCTCCAGGAGGCGGAAGGCCCGATGGCTAGCCGCCAGTCGCGACACCGCGCTGCGGGGATCATCCAGATCCCCGAAGACCATGGCCCCCGTGGGGCAGCTCTCCACGCAGGCGGGAACGTAGTCGCCTTCGCGCAGGGGCCGGTCCTCGAAGCGGGCCTGATCCCGGGCCATTTGGAGCCGGTGGTGGCAGAAGGTGCACTTCTCCACCACGCCCCGGGCCCGGACGGATACGTCGCAGGAGAGGCCCTGGCCCAGGGGCTCCGGCCATTCGGGCCGCTTCCAGTTGAACTGGCGCACGGTATAGGGGCAGGCGGTGGTGCAGTAGCGGCACCCGATGCAGCGGGCGTAGATCTGGGCCACCAGGCCGTCCTCCCCCACCTGGGTGGCCTGGACGGGGCACACCTGGGTGCAGGGGGGCCGCTCGCAGTGCATGCAGGGCACCGGGATCAGCCGCAGGGTCGCGGGATCGGCCCCATCCCCGGGGAAGGGGACCAGGCGGATCCAGGCCAGGGCCCGCCCCGATCCGGCCTCCTGGGCCGAGGGCGGCGGCAGGTTGTTCTCCACCTGGCAGGCCACCACGCAGGCCTGGCAGGCGGTGCAACGATCCAGATCGATGACCATCCCCCACCGGGCCATGCCTACCTCCCCCCCTCGGGGCCCGAGGCCGCTTCGAGGCGCACCCGGAGGGCCCGGAGATCCGGCAGCCCCGAATGGGGCTCCTTCGATCCCTGCACCAGGGCCAAAGGGTTGGACCCCAGATCCCGGGCCCAGCGCCCCCCGGCCCGGGAACCGAGCCCCACGGGCAGGGCCACGGCCCCCCGCACGATGCGAGGGGTGAGGAAGGCCCGCGCCAGGATGGAGGCCCCGCCGGCGACGACGCGCACCCAGGCCCCATCCTTCACGCCATGGGAGGCGGCCGTCTCGGGATGGAGTTCCGCCCAGGTCTCCCATCGGGGGCCATGGGCCGGATCCAGCGCCGAAGGCAGGAAGGGAAGGGCCGCGCCCATCCCCCCCGCGATGGGCAGGGGTTCGAAGAGAAGCAGGGCCAGATCCTCCCCGGCTCCGGGAGCCTCCGGACGCCATCGCGCCAGGAGATCCGCCCGGAATTCGAATTTCCCCGAAGGCGTGCGCAGCACCCTGGCCCATTCCCCATGGTCGTAAAAGGGATCCCACCATCCCCCGGATCCCAGGGCCCCCTGCCACAGCTCCTCGGCGCTGCGGTAGCCCGGGGCCCACCATCCGGCCCCCTCCATCATGCGCACCCAGGCCTCGTCGAAGTCCGTCCCCATGAGGGCGCCCCGCCGCGCCCGGAACAGCCCCACCATCTCCCGGCGCAGCAGGCCCTCCGGATCCTGGGCCGGGAAGGCACCCTCCACCTCGCCGCCCACGCGGCGCCCCAGCTCCAGGAAGATCTCCGCCGCCGGCCGGGCCTCCCCCCGGGGCCGGCCCATCACGGGCCCGGCCAGGCTGGCCATGGGATAGGCCACCCCCGGGGGCGTGGGAAGGAGGTCCCAGCGCTCCAGGGGGAGCGCCTCGGGCCAGATCCAATCCGCGTGGAGGGCGCTTTCCGTGGGCAGGACGGAGAGGGCCACCACCATGGGGACGCGATCCAGGGCCGCCGCGAAGCGGGCAGGGTCGCACGAGGCCAGGAGGGGATCCGCCCCCTGGAGGAGGAGCAGCTCCGCGGGGTAGGGGCGCCCGGATAGGATCGCCTCCGCCAGGGCCTCGGGATCGGAACCGGCCCGGCCCTCGCCCCCCGCCCCATCCAGGCGGGGGCGCGCGCGACCCTCGGCCCCGGCGCCCCGGGCGGGAAGGGAAGGCCATGGAGGGAGGGGGGTCGCTTCGGGGACGAGCATGCCCCCCTCCGCATCCAGATTGCCCAGGAGCCCGTTCAGGGCCTGCACGGCCAGGTGATCGAAGAGGGGGCCCGGAAGGAGGGGGCCCCGCCGCGGCCCCAGGGCCAAGGCGGCGGGCGCCGCGTGCAGTTCCCGGGCCACCCGCAGAAGGGTGTTCACCGGCACCCCCGTCTCCGCGGCCACGCCCTCCAGCCCATAGTCGCGCTCCAGGAGCGCGCGGAGCCCGGAGGCCCCGCCTTCATAGCCCGCCCCATGGGCCGCCAGGAAGGCCCGGTCGACCAACTCTTCCTTGAGGAGCGCCGCCGCCACCCCCAGGGCGAAGATCCCCTCGGTGCCTGGCCTCACGGGGATCCATTCATCCGCGGCGGCGGCGGTGAGGGAAAGGCGGGGCTCGACCTGCACCAGCTTGCCCCGCCTCCCCGTGCGCGTCTGCCGGAAGGCGCCGAAGGCCCGCCCCGTGGCCACGGGGGAAGCCGAGGCCTCCAGGAGGGCCGAACCGATGGAGAGCACGTAGTCGGCCCTGGCCAGATCCGGCACGGGCAGGGCCCGGATCCCTTGGGTGAGTTCCAAGGCCAGGGCCGCGGCCTCGTCCCCCCGCTCCAGGCGCACCTCGTTGGGGGATCCGAAGGCGGCGAGGAAGCGGCTGGAGACGCGGGTGCCCAGGCCCTCCGTCCCGCCCCGGACGAGCACCAGCGATTCCGCCCGCCCCCCCTCGCGCAGGGCCCGGAGCAGGCCCCCCACTTCGGCGAAGGCCTCCTCCCAGGATCGGGGCGCGAAGGAATCCAGGCTGCCCCGGGGCCCCACCCTCCGCAGGGGGTGGAGGATCCGATCCGGATGGTAGAGCAGCTGGAGGCCCGCCTGGCCCTTGGCGCACATCCGCCCGCCGCTCACCGCGTGCCGTGGGTTCCCGTCCAACTTGACGGCCCGCCCCCCCACGGTCCTCACCCGGATGCCGCACCCCCCCGGGCAAAGGGCGCACACGGAGAGGCGGGTCTCCACGGGGCCCGGCTGGGGCGCGTAGGGGCTATCGGCCGTGGCGAAGAGCCTGGCCACGGCCGTGCCCGCCGGGATCCCGAAGGCGGCGCCCGTGGCCGCCCCCGCCAGGAATCCCATGAACCGCCTGCGTTCAAGCCTCACGGCCTCCCCCTCATCGATGGCACGCCGTGCAACTCACGGAAACCCCGGCCGCCCGGTGGCAGGCGAGGCAATCCGCCATGGAGAGCTTTCTCACCCGGGCCGGAGGCGCCGTGCTTTCTCCGATGGCGCCATGGCACTCGGGGCAGGCCAGCCTGCCAGCCACCACGTGGCGGCGATGGGAGAAGAACACATCGGAGGGCTGGTCGAAGAGGCGCTTCCATTCAAGGGCCTCCCCCCTTTCCAACTTGGAGACCAGGCTCCGCTCCTCCGCGCTCGACCCCTGGGCTTCCCCATGGCATCCCGCGCAATCCGCCGCCGCGGGTAGGCCCGAAAAGGCCTCCTTTTGGAATCCCGCGTGGCACGCATCGCAGGCCAGGCCGGCCACCTCCCCGTGCAGGCGGTGGTTGAAGGCCACGGGCTGGCGGGGCGCCGAGGTCCACAAACGCGAGATCCCGAGGGCCCCCAGCACCGCCGAGGGAAGGAAGATGGCCAGGAATCCCGCGAGGAAGGGCCCCTTCCGGCTCGGCCCTGCGGTCGGCGGCGGAGGGGGGAAGGACTCGGAGCCGCCCATGGAACCTCAACGGTGCGTGCCGCAGTGTCGGGCCCCCCGCGGGCCCCTCCCATGACGGCGCTCACAAACCGGAAGGTTTAGGGCCCTGCCTAGTTTCCGTTTTTCGCGGCGCTTAGCTCCGCCACCAACTCCGGCGCCCCAAACACCTTCGTCAGCACTTCCAGGATGGCCCGGGTATCCACGGCCACGGCGCGCATGGTGCGCAGGTCGTAGACGTAGCGGTTGCCGAGCTTTTCCTGATTGCCGTCGAAGTTGAGGCCGACGACTTCGCCCTTGGCGTTGACGACGGGGGAGCCGGAGTTGCCGCCGATGGTGTCGGCACTGTAGGCGAAGTTGTAGGGGGTGGCGAGGTCCAGCTTCTTCCAGGCGTCCACCCAGCGGGGGGAGAGCTTCCAGGCGCCGTTCTCGGCGTCGGGGCCCATGCCCCAGGCGCGGTCGTAGAGGCCGGCGAAGGTGGTGAAGGGGGCCTGCAGGGTGCCGTTGGCGGGGTAGCCGTCCACCTTGCCGTAGGCGAGGCGGAGGGTGAAGGTGGCGTCGGGGTAGGCCTCGTGGCCGAAGAGGATGAAGCGGGCCCGGGCGAGACGGCCGCCCTGCTCCTTGAAGACGCTCTCCACCTCGTCTTCGAATTTCTTGCGGGAGGCGCGGAGCAGCGGATCGATGGCCCGGGCCAGGGCCAGCATCTCATCGGCCCCCTGCCCTTCACCCCGCTCCCATACGAGCTTGCGCTCGGCGACGTCGAGCAGCTTCGTGCCGGCGAAAGCGGAGGCCACCGCCTGCTCCGGCGTCCGCCCCTTGAGCACGGCCTTCGTGAAGGCGTGCTCCTTTCCCAGCACCTCGACGGCCTCCTGCAGCGCGTTGAGCATCAGGGCCTGATCCACGCCCACGTCGATGGGCCGGGGATTCAGGATGCGGCTTTCCGTGCTCTTGAGGCGGGCCTCGGAAAACTCCGGCAGGCGCTGGCCGGCCGGCTTGGCGCGCTCCGCCTGGGCCTGCACGAGGGCGAGCGCGTAAGCGAGGGTCTGGCTCCCGAGCGTGCCCACGAGGGCGCGGGCCTTCAACATGCCCTTCTCCCGATCGGCGGCCTGGCCGATGGCGTCCCAGGCGCCCAGGGCATTCCGGAGCCCCTTCTTCGCGACGGCGGCCTTCAGCTCCGCCTCCTGCTTTTCCAGGCGGGCCCAGTTCTCGGAATCCCGGAGGGTGCGCAGGAAGCCCTCCCAGCGCTTGAGGTTGTTCTCAAGGCCGTAGACCTGATCCTGCACGGTGCGCCGGGCCTCGGCGCTGGTGGCCCCGTAGCGCAGCAGGGCCTCCCGGCGGCGGCGCCAGCTCTTCAAGTTGAAGGGGATGGTGACGTCGCGGGCGGCCGCCATCTGCGCGAGCGTCTCCTGCCGCGCCGTGGCACCGGGGTGGCCCGTCACGAAGACCACGTCACCCCCCTTCGCCCCCTTGGGCGCGAAGGGAAGAAACGCGGCGGGCTTGTAGGGCTTCCCGTCCTCATAGACGCGGAAGAGGGAGAAGTCCAAATCGTGGCGGGGGTAGACGAAGTTGTCGGGATCGCCGCCGAAGGAGGCCATTTGCGCTTCGGGCGCGGCCACGAGGCGCACGTCCGTGTGGCGCTTGTAGCCGTAGAGCCACGTCTCGCCGCCGTTGTAGAGGCTCACGCTCTCCACCTGGAGGCCCGTGGCCTTCTGCTCCGCCTGCTGCAAGGCGAGGAGCGCAGCCTCCCGGGCCTTGCGGGCCTCGGCGGGGGGCGCGCCCGCCTTCACGGCGGCCTCCACGTCCCTCGTCACCTCCCGCATCTTTTCGAGGGTGATGAGCACGAGGCCCGGCACCTTCAGCTCGCCTTCGCGGTTGGGGGCCGTGAAGCCATCCCGGATGAAATCGTGCTCGGCGGTGCTCACCTGCTGAATGGCGCCGCGGCCCACGTGGTGGTTGGTGAGCACGAGGCCCTCGGCGCTCACGAAGCTGCCCGTGGCGCCCGGGAAGCGCACGGTGGCGAGGCGCAGCCGGTCGAGGAAGGCCTGATCCACGTCCACCCCGTAGGCCGCCTTGATGCGCTTCACGGGCACGTTATCGAAGGTCCACATGCCCTCATCGGCGCGGAGCGCCCCAAAGGAAACCGCGGAAACCAGGAGGGCGGAGCGGAAGGTGAGCATGGGTACTCCAGGGTGGGAGGAACGGAAATTGAACCGCGAATGACGCGAATTCACGCGAAGGGGATTCGCGTCCATTCGCGTCCATTCGCGTCATCCGCGGTTCAAAAAGCCTTAGTTGCCCTTCAGCTCGGCCACCAGCGCGGGGGCCTCGTAGACCTTGTCCAGGGCCTCGATGATGGCGCGGGCATCCACGGAGACGCCGCGGTTGATGCCCTCGTCGTAGTAGTAGCGCCCGGGGAGGCTCTCGATGTTGCCGTCGAAGATGAGCCCCACGAGCTCGCCCTTCTGATCCACCACGGGGGAACCGGAATTGCCGCCGATGATGTCCACCTTGTGGCTGAAGTTGTAGGGGGTCGGCAGATTGAGGGCGCCCTTCTTATCCAGCCAGCGCTGGGGCAGGGCCCAATCGCCGCCTTCGATCTGGCCGCCCTGGCCGTAGTGGCGGTCGAGGAGGCCATGGAAGGTTGTGAAGGGCTGGATATCCGTCCCGTTCGCCTTATAGCCGGCCACGGCGCCGTAGGTGAGGCGGAGGCTGAAGGTGGCGTCGGGGTAGGTGGACTTGCCGTAGGCGGCGAAGCGGGCCTTGGCGATGCGGGTGGTCTGTTCGCCGATGGCGTGGGCGAGATCCTCTTGGGCCTTGCGGATCTTGCGGCCCAGGGGGTCCAGCTTCCGGCCGAGGAGGATCATGGGGTCGGTGCTCTCGGCCACGGCCTTGGCGCCGCCTTCGATCAGGGCCTTGCGCACGGCAGGGTCATGGAGCTTGGTGCCGTCGACGGCGGCCTTCGCCACCTCCGCGGCCTTCTTCCCGCCCAGCATGGCCTTCACGAATTCATGGTTGGCACCCAAGGCGCGCTCGGCCTCTTCAAGACCGAAGGTGAAATTGGCCATCTCCAGCTCCGCGTTGAAGGGGGCGGGGTTGGGCGCGCCGAGGCGGGCCTTGAGGGCGGGAAGGCGGTTATCGGCGAACTCGGCGAGGCGCTTATCGGAAGGCTTGGCGGCTTCCTCGGCGAGGCGGACGAGGGTGAGGCCTATGCCCAGCGTCTGGCTTCCCCGGGTGTTCACGAAGGTGAAGTCGTTGGCCTTGGCCTTCTGCTGCGCCACCAGGGCGGCGACCTTGGTCCAGCTTTCCTTGGCGTAGGCGAGCTTGGGATCCTTGGCCACCTTGGCCTTCAACTCGTTCTCCGCATCCTTGATCTTCTTCATGGCGGCGGCGTTCTTGAGGCCTTCCCAGTAGCCCGTGATGGCCTTCTGGCCGTTCTCCAGGCCGAAGATGTTGGAGCGCACCTGGCGCATGTGCTCCTCATCCTTGGCCCCGTAGGCCTTGAGGGCCTCGATCTGCCCCTTGAGGGACTTGAGGCGCATGGGGAAGCCCAGATCGCGGGCGGATTCCATCTGCACCGTGGTCTCCAGGCGGGCGGTGGAACCAGGATGGCCGGCCACGAAGGTGAGGTCTCCCGCCTTGAGGCCCGTGGAGGTCCACTTCAAATGCTGGGCGGGGTTATAGGGCTTGCCGTTCTCGTAGACGCGGAAGAGGGTGAAGTCCAGATCGTGGCGGGGGTAGGTGAAGTTGTCGGGGTCGCCGCCGAAGAAGGCCATCTGCCCCTCGGGGGCCATCACCAGGCGGATGTCCGTGTGCTTCTTGTACTGGTAGATCCAGATCTCCCCGCCCTGATAGAGGGTCACCACCTCGCAGGTGAGGCCGGTCTTCTTCTCAAGCTCGGCGCGATAGGCATCCAGGGCCTTGGTCTTGGCCTCGGCGGCGGCCTTGTCGCCCTTCGCGCCCTTGGCGGCGGCCTCGGCCTTGTCCGTCACGTTCTCCATGGCCATCAGGGTGTAGAGCACGGCGCCCGGCACCTTGATCTCCGCCTCGCGGCCGGCGGCGACGAAGCCGTGCTTGATGTAGTCCTTCTCGCCAGGTCCGCTCACCTGCTGGGTCCATCCGCGGCCGACATGGTGGTTGGTGAGGACGAGGCCATCCTTGGAGACGAAGGAGCCCGTGCCGCCGGGGAAGCGGACCACGGAGAGGCGGAGGTGCTCCAGCCAGGCCTGGTCGGGCGCGAAGCCGTGCTTGGCCTTCATTTTCTGGAGGGGCAGGTTGTCGAAGGTCCACATGCCCTCGTCCACGCGGGCGAAGGCGGAGGAGGCCAGGAGAAGGGCAAGGGCGGAAAGTCGAAGGCGCATGTGTGGCTCCGGATGGGGATTGAGAGGAAGCAAGTATAGCCTTCAGAATCCGAACTTGAGGCGGGCCGCGACGGTGCGGGGCGGGATCACGTGGGTGCCCCCGAAAACGCTGAGGAAGTTGTAGAGGCTCTTTTCGTTGGTGGCGTTGAGGAGATCGAACCCCGTTTCCAGGGATTTCCGCCCCTTGAGCGTCCAACGCTGGCCCACGCTGACGTTCCATATGGTGCGCGGCTTGACGCGCCACGTGCCCTCCGAGTCCTTGCGGACGTAGCGCGCGCCGAACTCCAGATCGGGATCCCCCGCCGCGTCGGCGGGATCGCCCGCCACGAGGCCTGAGTCGTAGCGTCCCACCAGCTGGGTGTAGAAGCCCTCGCGCTCGAAGCGGAGGCCCAGCTGCGCGGCGAGCTTTTGATCGTGGTCGATGAGGAAGCGCTCCCCGGGCGCCGCCTCCGGCGACTCCAATTGGAGCCCCCCCACGAGGGGGGCCTCGAAGAGGGCCCGCGTCTTGCCCAGGGAAAGGTAGGCGCTGAAGGCCTTGGTCAGCACCAGATCGGCCCTGAGGTTAACGCCCCGGAACAACCCCCGGGCCGCCGCGACGGGGAAGAGCACGCCCGTGTTGAGGAACTGCTCGTTATCCGCCGCGTTGCGGCTCTTCTTCTCCCAGTACTCAAGGGAGAAGCGACCCACCTGCCCGAGGGATTGCTCCACGCCGTAGCTGAAGGAATCCTGCAATTCGGGCCGGAGGGCGGGCACGGGCGAGCCCCCGTTGGGGCCCAGGTTCCAGGCCTGCTGACTCGTGGAGAGGGCCAGGTTTTCGTTTTCCGGCGTGATCATCAGCCGGTCGTAGCTCGCCCGGAGGACGGTGCCCGACTTCAGCCGAAAGCTGAAGCCGAGGCGGGGCTGGAGCTGGGTCTGGGTGAAGTCCCGCACCGTGAATCGATCGGCCCGCAGGCCCAGGGCCAGGAAGAGGGGCCCCCGGTGCAGGTCGTATTGCAGAAAGGCGCTGGCCAGGGCCGCCTGGATGGATTCGTCGAAGGTGAAGATGGCCCCCCCTCCGGCGGGACTGTAGGGGTAAAAGGGGCTGGTGGGATCGTTCAGCTCCGGATCGGCGGGGTCCGTGATGGTGAATTTGAAGGATTCCCGGATGGGAAAGGCCACGGCTTGAACCCCCGCCTTCACCGTATCCTCCACCCCGAGCCGCTGGGTGAAGGTGGCCTGAAGGCCCCGATTGCCCAGGCTGCGATCCTGCGTGGCCCAGACGGGCGAATCATGGCTACCCGTCCCGGCGATCTGGTCGCTGGGCTCCAGGCGGGCCCGGGAATGCCGCACGTAAGCCGAGACATCGAGGCTCTTTGACGACGTATAGAGGTGGGTCCAGGCCAGGCTGAGGTTCACGTCGGATGAGTAGGAACGCTGATCCTGGGCCCGCGCGTCTTGACTCGCGAGATTCGGGATCTCCCGGCCCGTGCTGCCCCCCGTCATGGATAGCCGCACGGTGTCACTATCCCCCAGCACCCAATCGAAGCGGGTGAAGAGTCGCCCCGTCCGGCCCGAATTGTGGAGGTTCTCGAAATTCACGGGATCCGAAAAGCGGTCGCCGCGGCTGGCGGCGCCCGTGACGAACCAGCCGAAGTAATCGTTCCCGCCCCGCACGCTGACGCCCGCCTCGGCCGTGGCGAAGCGGGAGAACCCGGCGCTCACCTCCCCCTCGAAGCCCCCGGGCGTGCCCAGGCCGGACTTGGACGTCACGGCGATGACCGCGGCGGGCTTGCCCCCGTGCTCGGCGCTGATGCCGCCCGTGATCACCTCCAGGCCCTCCACCTGGCTGGGATCCAGGCTATTGGAGAAGGTCAGCTGCATCTGATCCGTGACGGGGATGCCGTCCACCACGTACATCACCTGGCCGTGGCTGCCCTTCATGTGGAAGCGGCCGTTCTCATCCTGATGAAGCCGGGCGTGGCGATGAGGATGCTCTCCATGGCCCGGCTCCGCACGGGGGCGGGGCTGATGCGGATGGCGCTCTTATCGATGTCGAGGTGGACGCTCGGGTGGTCCTCCACCATCTCCAGCCGCTCCTCCACCACCACCTCCGCGGAGGCCTCCTGCAACTTCACGTTGAGATCGATGGGCAGGGCCGATCGCAGCTCCACCTCCTGATGCAGATCCCGGTAGCCGGCGGCCTGCACTTCCAGGTGGTAGTCGTTGAAGGGGATGTTGTGGAGGGTGTAGCGGCCCTGGGCGTCCCCCCGCACCACCTGCTTGTAGCCGCTGATCCGCTGGGAGAGCCTGATCACCGCCCCCGCCACCGGCCGGCCCATGGCATCGAGCACCTGACCCCTGAGGGTCCCGCTGGAGATCGTGGATGCAGCCAGACTGGGGAGGGCGCACAGCAGGCACAAGGCGCTGGGATGGTTCATGGGAGCTCCTAATGGAATTCTTTTCTATTAAGGCATCGCCGTCAACCCCTTCCTAAACCCGTCCTAAACCCTTGGCCCCGTTGGCCGAACCCTACATGCACCCTGCACGGGAGACCTTTGCCATGACCAAGAAGAAGAAACTCATCGCGATCGGCGGCGGCATCACCCTGCTGCTCATCGTGGGCCTGGCCGCCAGCCGCGGCGACAAGGGCCAGGGTGTGCAGATCGCCTCGGTGGACCGGGAATCCCTGCAAGCCAAAGTGAGCGCCAACGGGAAGGTGCAGGCCGTCACCAAGGTGGATATCAGCGCCAACATGATGGGCAAGGTCACCCGCCTGGCCGTGCGCGAGGGGGACGTGGTCAAGAAGGGCCAGTTCCTCATGGAGATCGATCCCTCCCGCTCCCGGGCCAACACCGCCGGCGCCGAGGCCTCCATGCAGGCCCTCACCCAGGATCTCGAAAGCGCCAAGGCCCGCTTCGCCCAGGCCAAGTCCGACTTCGGCCGCGCCGAGCGGAACCGCAAGGAGGGCATCATCAGCGTGGCGGATTTCGAGGTGCAGCGCACGAACCTCGTCACGGCCGAGAACAGCTCCCTCTCCGCCCAGCGCCGCCTGGATCAGGCCCGCGCTGGCGTGGCCGAGGCGCGCGTGAGCCTCGACTACGCCACCATCACCGCCCCCATGGATGGCGTGGTGACGGCCAGGCGCATCGAGCAGGGGGAGACGGCCGTCATCGGCGTGCAGAACCAGCCTGGCACCGTGCTCCTCACCATCAGCGACATGAGCAAGATCGAAGCGGAAATGGAGGTGGACGAGGCCTCCATCCCTTCCGTGAAGCTGGGCCAGGAGGCCCAGATCCGCATCGACGCCTACCCCAACCAGATCTTCCAGGGCGAGGTCACGGAGGTGGGCGGGAGCCCCATCGTGAAGACGAGCGCCAACGAGGCCATCAAGTTCAAGGTGAAGGTGCGCATCAAGAACCCGCCCCTCACCATCAAGCCCGGCCTCAGCGCCCAGGCGGACATCTTCACGGGCAGCCGGCCCAACGCCCTCGCCATCCCCTACCAATCCCTCGTGAGCCGCGAGATCAAGCTCAAGCCCAATGAGTCCTTCAAGCCCGGCCAGCCCCGGGAGGAAGAAGGCGTGTGGCTCTTCAAGGAGGGCAAGGCCGAGTTCAAGGCCGTGAAGACGGGCCTCCTGGGCGAGATGAAGGTGGAAGTCCTGGAAGGCCTCGCGGGCGGCGAGAAGATCGTCATGGGCCCCCAGCGGATCCTCCGGGATCTGAAGGGCGGCGAAAAGCTCCGCGAAGAAAAGAAGCCCGCCCGCGACGACGCCAAGAAGGGCTGACGTGGACTTCCAAGAACTCCTCCGCGTCGCGCTTCGCGCCGTCCGCGCCCACAAGCTGCGCAGCTTCCTCACCCTGCTGGGCATCATCATCGGGGTGTCCACCATCGTGGGCGTGGTGAGCGTCATCAGCGGCCTCAACCGCTACGTGGCCGAAAAAGTCATCGTGCTCGGGCCCGACGTCTACATCCTCACCAAGTTCGGCATCCTCCGGAGCCGCGAGGAGTTCATCCATGCCTTGAAGCGGCCCCCCATCCGCTTCCATGAATACGAGCGGCTCGTGGCGGCGGACCTGCCCAGCGTCGCCCAAAGCGGGGCCGGGGCCGGCGGCGCCATGGCCGTCAACAACGGGAACAAGCGCCTTCCGGACATCGTCGTCGCGGGCGTCACCGCCAACTTCTCCGACCTCTTCAGCCTCGAGTTCGAAGGGGGCCGCTTCTTCAGCGAGGCCGAGAACCAGGCCAACGCGAACGTGGCCGTGATCGGCGCGAACACCCGGGAGGAGCTCTTCCCATACCAGGATCCCGTAGGGCGGACCCTCCTCGTGGGGGGCCTGCCCTTCCGCATCATCGGGGTGATGCCCAAGCAGGGGCGCAGCATCGGCTTCAACCAGGATGGCCGGGTCTACATCCCCATCCAGGTCTACCGCAAGAACTTCCTGGGCCCCAACCAGAGCCTGGACATCTACGTGAAGGCCCGGGGCGGCGTGGAAGGCCTCACCGCCAGCCAGGACGAAGTGCGCGCCTTCTTCCGGGCCATGCGCCACACGGCCTACAGCGCCCAGGATCCCTTCGGCATCCTCACGCAGGAGGCCCTCCAGCAGCTCTGGCAGGGCATCAGCGGCGCCGCGTTCATCCTGCTCGTGCTCATCTCCTCCGTCTCCCTGGGCGTGGGCGGCATCGTGATCATGAACATCATGCTGGTGAGCGTCGCGGAGCGGACGACGGAAATCGGCGTGCGCATGGCCCTTGGCGCCCGCAAGCGGGATATCCGCCGCCAATTCCTCCTTGAGGCGGCCCTCCTCAGCCTCCTGGGCGGCATCATCGGCGTGCTGCTGGGCGCCGCCGGGGCCATGGCGGTGAAGGGCCTCACGGGCTTCCCCGCCCAGATCACCCTCCCCATCATCTTCACCGGGGTGGCGCTCAGCACCCTCGTGGGGCTGGCGGCGGGATTCCTGCCCGCGCTCCGCGCCTCCAAGCTCGTCATCATCGACGCCATCCGGGCGGAGTAGCCATGATCCACCGCCCCGCCTTCCTCCGCGCCATCGGCACCGAAAACGTCCGCTTCGCCTTCCGCTCCATGCGGGCCCAGAAGCTGCGCAGCTTCCTCACCCTCCTCGGCATCGTGGCGGGCGTCGCCACCGTCATCGCCATGGTGAGCTTCGTGGCGGGCTTCAACGCCGCCATCACGGATAGCTTCTCCAGCTTCGGCACCACACTCGTCCAGTACCAGAAGTACGAACCCCGCTTCGGCGGAGGCGGCCCCCTGCCCGAAGAGCAGAAGCGCCGGCGGGATCTCACGGTGGAGGACGCCAAGGCCCTCAAAGAGCTGAACACCCTCGCCGTCTCCGTGAGCCAGGAGCGCTACCTGTTCGGCCCCGCGGGCGCCTCCGTCATCGTGAAGAACGAGAAAGGCAAGGAGGCCAACGCCCCCACCATCTGCGGCACCAACCCCGACTACGCCCCCTCCAACAATTCCGCCGTGGAAGACGGCCGCTTCCTCGTGGACGCTGACGTCACCCACGCCACCCGGGTCTGCGTCATCGGGCCCGACGTGGTGAAAGTCCTCTTCGATCGCAAGGATCCCCTGGGCCGGGCCATTTACGTGAACGGCATCCCTTTCACCGTGGTGGGCGTGCTGGAGGCCAAGGGCAGCCTCTTCGGCGGCAGCGCCGACAATATCCTCCTCATGCCCATCAGCACCTTCGACGAGACCTGGCCCCAGATCAAGAACGGCGGCGGCGACACCATCCACATCGCCACCGTGCCCAAGGATCCGGCCC
>CAYWDR010000034.1:0-20757 GCA_964457075.1 uncultured Solibacteraceae bacterium | reverse complement strand
TTTCCGTCTGATTAGCTCATCCTTCCCCCCCGCCCAGGCTTGGCCTGGCGCACTCGGCGTTCATCATTGCCAATTTTTCTCAAGTTCATGCGATGAAAAGAAGTGAACAGTGATGAACGCTGATGGACGCTGATAAAAGAAAGTTGCCTGGATAAAGGGGATGGAGGGGATGCAGGATGAAATTGGAGAGCCGGTTTCAGATTCCCAGCAAGGCGTTGAAGGCGGTCTCATCTTCCGCATCCAGCCCCGTGAGGTTTAGGGCCGCCACGTCCACGGGATCCGTGGTCTCCGCCGTGGCGGTGATGGCCGCGGTGACGGTGCCCACGAAGGGGGGCGCGGGCATGGGCCGCGGCGCCGAATCACTGCTGGATCGCGAACAGGCTCCAAAGGCCATGGCCACGGCAAGCACCGCGAAGGATCGCTGGATTCTCATGGCTACCTCCCCGCGGCGGGAGCCGCCGGCGTGGCATTGGGGGAACCGGCGAGGGGATCCTTGAGGTAGGGAAAGGCGCCGGTGAAGAAGGCGTCATCCACGTAGGCGCCGTCCGTGAAGGGCAGTTCGGAGTTGGGGGCCTTGGAGGCGTTGGCCGGGTCGAGGATGGGGATGAGCTTGCCCATCATCACCCGCAGGGCGACGTCGACGACGTCATCGCCGGGGCGGCGTCCGTTGGGGAACCCGGCCGCATCGCCGCCGATGACGCCCAGGCGATTCTGGCTGCCCTGGGCCACGGCGGGCGTGGCGGTGTTGAGGCGCAGCATCTCGGCGGGGGTGGCGGTGGCCGGTTTGTTGAGGCCGGGGACCCCCGTGAGGAAGGCCGTCACGAGATCCGTGCGGGGGAAGTAGTTGGGGGCCTGGACGCCCGCTGGGCCATAGAGGGCCTCCAGCAGGGCGGGCAGCGTGGGGTTGGTGACGTAATCCGCGAACTGGGCGTCGTCCTTGGGCTGGCTGGCGTTGAACTTTTCCTTGTCCTTGACGCCGATGAGCACCTCGTTGACGAGGGGGTGCCCGAGGCGGGAGACCTGCACCCAGGCGCCGCCCTCCACCGTGGGCTTGGCGTAGGTGGCCTTGGGGTTTCGCACGGCCACCTGGCGGAGGCTGGCGGAGGTCCAGCCGCCGATGATGCTATTGGAACCGCCGCCCGTGAGGAAGCTGATGGGCAGTTCCAGGATCAGCGACGTGACGTTGTCGTCGGCGAGGCTATCCTCCTCGGCGTTTTCCGCGCCCAGGGGGTTCGTGATGTTCACGAGGTCGAAGGTCTCCCCCAGGTTCACGACGAAGGGATCCTTCCGCTGGCCCACGAACACGCGGCCCGTGCCGCCGCCCGGGAGGGAGAAGGAGGACACGTGAGAGGCCGCGTAGGCGGGATAGTCGGGGATCGACTTGGTGCCGATGTTGTCCACCGGCTTGTTGAATGTGGCGGTGCCCGTGGCCTGGTTCATGAGCGTCGTGCGGGTGCCCTTCCGGCGTTCCCCCTGCACGAGCGTGAGGCCGTAGGTTTCCTTCACGTTCAGGGCCGCCGTGTTGCCCGCGGAGATCTGGCCCGCGTTGAGGATGGGCACGGCCACCGTCTTGCCGCCCACGTTGAGCGAGATGCCGTTTCCACCGTTGGAAAGGGTGTTCTGGAAGCGGAATTGGAAGGTGAGATCCTCCTTGCCGTCCCCGGTGTTATCGACGTGGATCTCGTAGAGGGCCTCGGGATCCAGGGTGAAGAAGTTCGGCCCACCGTAGGTGGCCTGTACGGGGTTGTAGTTCGCGATGATCGTGACGTAGCCGCTGCGCCCGCTTTCGTAGCTGCGGAACATGTAGTAGTCCGTCGCGTCGACCTTGGGGTGCTTCGTGATGTGCGGACCCTCCCGGTGGCTGGAGAGGGGGGACTTCAGCGGCGCGGGGACCTCCCGGCTGCCGGCCGCCAGGGCCAGGCCTCCAAGGAGCAAAAGGCTGGGATGGAATCGCATGTGGTTCTCCTGGTTGTGGGTATTTCCCAAGAGCCCCAACGCGGGGAATCGAACTTTGGATGACGAATCAAAAAGAAAAACCACCAAGACACCAAGACACCAAGAAATCCAAAAGCCTATGGACTCTCCCATGAACTGGACGCTTTTCTCACCGGTTCTCACCGTCCTCACTGGCCGTTTTCTTTTCTGGCCGGTGAGGACGGTGAGAAAATCAGAAGGCCTCGGTAGGCCTTATGACATCAACTTTTGGATGGCCCCCCGCCACCCCGTAAGCCGCATCGGCCCCTCCACCCGGGCGAGGATCCAGCAGGCCTCGGCAGGCAGGGCCTGGGGGGCGTGGTGGCTGCCGGCGGGGAACTCGGCCCAGTCGCCGGCTTCGTAGCGGGTCGAACCCACTTGGGTGCCTCCGGCCAGCATGACGGCCACTTCGCCGCCCGAATGGGCGTGGTGGGGGAAGGTGGCCCCGGGCTGGATATGGACGAGGAAGAGCTGGGCGCCCTTCTCCTCCACGAGCTTAAGGAACCGCACGCCCCGGCTGAGGGCCCCGCCCCAGGACCGCTCCTCTGGCGGGGGGAGCAGGGGACGGAGGGCTTCGGGGAGGGGGATCTCATCCGGATCCGGAGCAACTTGCTCAGGGATCGCGGCGAGGATCCGGCTGAAGAGTTCCGGCGGCAGCGGCGCGGGGGGAAGGCCAGCGAGCATGACCCCGCCCAGCTGGGCCTCTTCGGCCACGGTGGCGCCGCAGGCGGGACAGGCCGCCAAATGGGCCTCCACCACGGCCCGAAAGGAACGATCCCCTTCCCCGCAGGCATGGGCCAGCAGCTGCTCCCCGGAGGGGTGGATGGAGGGCGGGAGGTGTAGGTTCATGAGCTGGCCCCCAGACTCTCACGGAGGCGGGAAAGGGCGCTGCGGATGCGCGATTTCAAGGTGCCCACGGGTATGCCCATGGCCTGGGCCGTCTCTGCGTAGGAGAGCTCGCCGAAGTAGGCCAGCTGCAGGGCCCGGCGCTGATCCGGCATCAGGGTGCCCATGGCCTTCCTCAGGGAGAGGCCCTGTTCCACGTTCGCATGACCGGCATCGTCCCCCACCAGGGCCTCCAGGAAGTCGGGCTCCACTTCCACTACGGGCCGGGGGCGCCGCCAGATGTCCAAGACTTTATGGCGCGTCAGGGTGAAGATCCACGCCTCGGGGCTGCCCAGTTCGGGCCGGTAGAGGCTCGCCTTCTGCCAGAGGGTGAGGAATATCTCCTGCACCAGATCCTCCCCCTGAGGGCCCCGCGCGCCCATGGCGTTCACGTAGGCCAACAGACGGCCGCCCCAGCGGGCGTAGAGAGCCTGGAAGGCCTGCCGATCCCCCTGCCCCACCGCCGACAGCAGGGCCGCGTCCTCGGAGGAGGGCGCGTGGGGCGGGAGGGGAAGGGTATCGGCGGGCATGGGAGTCCGGATCCCCGTCTGATGCCCGGGCGCGCTGGGGCGTTCCACACGAAGGTCAAGAATCCTGAACTGGCCCATCCAAAAGCCCGCCCCCCCCGCCGCCGACAAGGGAGTTGAGGAGAACCCCATGAAATTTCAGACCTCTCGGGAAGGCGGCTCCGTCACCGTCCGGATGGAGGGCCGGCTGACCTTCGAACACCACCAATCCTTCAAAAACACCGTGTATCCCTTCCTTGAAGAGGAGGGTCTCAAGGAGGTGGTCGTCGATCTGGGCGGCGTCACCTACATGGATAGCAGCTCCCTGGGCATGCTTCTGCTCCTGCGCGAGCGGGCCGAGACGAAGAGCATCAAGGTGGCCCTGCGCCGCCCCAGCCCCAGCGTGCAGACGATCCTGAAGGTCGTGCAATTCGACCGGCTCTTCGAAATCCGCCATTAGGGCCTGTTCATGCCTGCGTTGAAGGTCCTCCTCGCCGAGGACGATCTCCTGCTTCAAGCCCTGGCTTCGGCCGTCCTTCAGCAGGAGGGGTTCGAGGTCATCCAGGCCAAGGATGGCCGTGAGGCCCTGGCCCTCTTCGAAGGGGAGAAGCCGGATCTCGTCCTCACCGACTACGACATGCCCTTCATGAACGGCCTGGAGCTGATCCGGGCCATCCGGGCGAAGGATCTGGAGACCTATATCCCGCTCGTCATGTTCACGGGGGGCGGCAAGGCGGGATTGCTGCAGGCGAGCCTGGAAGCGGGCGCCATCGAGTTCATCACCAAGCCCTTCGAGCCCGACGAGCTCCGCTGCCGCGTCAACGCCATCGCCGATCTGGTGACCCTGCATCGGGGCCTCGCCGAGGCCAAGGCCCGGGATGATGAAGAGCTGGGCATCGCCAAGCACGTGCTGGGGCGCCTGCTGGAACCCGGCCTTAGGGCCATGCCGGCCTCCTTCTGCATGGAGACCCTTCCCACCCGGCGGATCAATGGGGATGCCTGCACCTGGAAGCAGGGCCTGCCCGACGTGCACTACGGGCTCATCTGCGATGCCACGGGCCATGGCCTCACGGCGGGCATCAGCACCATCCCCGTGGTGGAGGCCTTCCTCACCATGGCGGGCCGGAACATCCCCCTCGAAAGCATCTACCGGGAAACGAATCAGAAGCTGCGCCGCATGCTGCCCACCGGCCGCTTCGTCTGCCTCGGGCTCGTGCGGCTGGATACCGTGAACGGGCAGCTTTCCGTGCTCAACGCCGGCATGCCCGATACCTACCTCTGGCGGCGGAAGGATGCCAGCATCCGCGACTTCCCCTCCCGGAACCTCCCTGCCGGAGTCGTCGTGGGTTCAGGCCCGGTGCACGTCGAGGAAGTGGAGGTCCAGACGGGCGATCGAATCCTCTTCTACAGCGACGGCCTCCTGGATCTGGGGGAGGACGCGACCGAAGTCCAGCGTCTTTTGAGCGCGGGCGGAGGCCTTTCGATGGAGGCCCACCGCGAGCACATCCGCGCCGCCATCACCCAAAAGGTGGGTGACACCGCCGAGCAGCTGGATGACGTCACATGGTGCCTCTGGGAGGTGCCGGAACCCAGCCTCCCCATCCCCATCCAACCCGCGACGCCGGAGGAGGCGGCCCTGGATCTCGACGCGGGCCTCTGCCTCAGCACGGAACTCCACCCGGTCCTCCACGGCCTGGGGGATCTCATCCCCGATCTGATGACCTTCGTGGCCCACAACCACTTGGGGCCCGGCGATACGGCCACCCTGGCCCTGCTCGTCACGGAGGCCCTCACCAACGCCTTGGATCATGGCGTGCTGGGGTTGGATTCAAGGCTGAAGGACAGTGGCTTCGAGACCTACGAAGCCGAAAAGAGGGCCCGGCTGGGCGCGCTGCAGCAAGGGCGCATCCGGGTCGAGATCCGGATGTGGCACCACCCCCAGTCCCACCGGATCCAGGAAATCCAGGTGGCCGTGGAGGATAGCGGCGAAGGCTTCGACTGGCGGGCTTGGCTCGAAGGCCAGAGGCCCGGAACCCGCCCCAGCGGCCGAGGCCTGAGCCTCATCAAGGCCCTCACGAAGGATATGGAATTCAACGCCTCCGGCAGCCGGGTGGCCTTTCGATTCCGGTGCGGATGAGGGTCAAGAGAGCCCCAGCTTCCCCTTGATCCACATGCCGGCGAGTTCGAGCATGCCCGGCCGCCTGGGCTTGCGAGGCTTCACGGGATCGGCGCTCCAGATCGACCACGCGCCGCGAAGGAGGGCCATGTCCCCTCCGAAGGCCAATTGCCCGCCCAGCAGCGCGGGGCCGGGCTCCACGCGCCCTTCCACGAGCCCCCTGACGGCGGCTTCATCGCCCTTGAGCTCTGGCCCGGCGCCCCAGGCCTGTTCGCCCACCACCACCTTGAAGGCCTGGGAAAGCTTCGCCAGTTGGGCCGGCACCAGCTCCGGCAAGGGAATGCCCGAGCCGGCCGTGTTGGCGGGGCGCTTGAACAGCTTCGGGAATTTCATCAGCAGGTTCTGATCCCCCGTGGCCTTGAGTTTCCCGCTCATGTAGGCGGCCATGGGATCGAGGCGGCCTTCGTTGAGGGCGATCCAATCCTCGGCGGAGATGGTGACCGTGGCCTGGGCCTCCGCCTTCGCCTCGCCCTTCACGAGCGTGAAGGCGCCGTGGGCCACTACGCAGGTGAAATCGCCGCCACCCTCGCCCGTGACCTTGTAGGCCACGGAGGCCTCCACCCCGGCGGCCCGATCCGCCAGGAAGAGGTCGTTCATGCGATCAAAAATGGCGTCGACGGTCAGGGACATGGGGCTACCTCGGTGTTTCAAGCAGTGTGGAAAAGGAGCGCCGGGCTTCGCAACGGTTACCAGCGGTCAATCGGTAAATGGGGCGCGGAGGTGAGTCCCGGGCGGGATCGTCAACTCCTGGCCTGGCCGCCCGATAAGCTGGCATCGGCGGAGGTGCCATGGACCACCCCTCGGGAGATCCCTCGAAGACCCAGCCCCTGAGGGCCAGGCCCGATCAGGCTTCGCCGCTGCGGGGAAAGGCCGAACCCTCCCCTCGCGATACCGCCGAGTACACCCTGGAGGAAATCCAGAGCCGCCTTGAGATGGGGCGCCTTCAAGTGCTGGCCACCGAGGGCGGCAGCCGCCTCCAGATCACTCACGTGGCCGCCCCACCACGGGAGCGGCGCCAAGAGGACGGCCCCACGCCGGACGAGGGCGAACGCCGCCGCTTCATGCCGATGGCCATCCCCACCCTCTTCCCCGAGCAGGGCCCCATCCTCCTGCTCGTCGTGGGCGGCCTCGCCGATGAGGTCACGCTCCGGGCCCCCGTCCCCTTCTGGCACGACGACAACGGCGGTGCCCTCATCTGGGTGGCCCTCGCCAAGGCCAGCCTCATCCACCGCAAGGATGCCGCGGCCTTCGCCTTGGGCCAGGGGGGCTTCTGGGAGCTCGATCCCCCTCGCACCCAGGGCGTGGCCATGAGCTACGCGGGGTTCTCCCGCCGGGGCGAGGTGGTGGATTTCGAGGCCATGATCAAGGCCTGGAATCAAAATCGCCTTCAAACCCTCGTGCAGGAGGCGAACCAGCGCAGCATGGGCCGCCTCAGAGTGGTCACCCTGGGCGAAGCCGCGCGGTTCATGATGAGCGCCATCATGTACGGCATGGACGGCGTGCCCATCCTCAGCCTGCCCGAGCCCAGCCGCGATCAGCTCCGCAAGGTGAAGGGCGGCACCCAGACCAGCGAGGAGTACTGGGTGGAGTGGGCGGCGGACGTCTTCGCCGTCGGCAGGTCCTGAAGCCGTGGAACCGCGCCGGCCCAGGGAGCCGAACTCCCTCGATACCGCCGAATTCACCTATGAGGAAATCCTCGAACGACTGGAGGTGGGGCGCCTCATCGTGCAGGCGACGGAGCACGGTTCACGCCTGGCCACCGTCCATTCCGCCACGCCGGAGACGGATCGGAGGGGCCTGGCGACGGACCTTCCCCACGCCGACCGCCGGAATTTCCGGCCCATCGACCTGCCCACGCGATTCCCGGAATCCGGCCCGATCCACCTCCTGCTCGTGGGCGGTTTCGCCGATGACGCGGCCCTCCGCCGCCCCGTCCCCTACTGGGAGGACGATCAGGGCGGCGCCAGCCTCGTCTGGCAGGCCCTCTACCGCTCGGGCCTGATCCACGCCGATGATCGCGACTTCGCCATGGGCCAGGGCGGTTTCTGGGACGACCGCCCGCCCCGCACCCAGGATCTGGCCATGACCTACGCCGGCTACCGGCGCCGCCAAGAGATGGCCGATATCCACCGCGTGCTCCACCCCTGGAACCAGCAACGCCTCCAGACCCTCGCCTTCGCCTGCCACGAGCGCTCCGGTGGCCGCCTCAGGATCATCGCCCTGGGCGAGGTGGCCCGCCACCTCATGTGCACCGCCGCCTACGGCGTGCCCGGCATCGCCGTGCTCTCCATCCCCGAGCCCACCCGGGAGGAGCTGGCGGAGATGCACACCCAAGGGCCCGCCGCCGAGAAGTGGGTGGATTGGGCCGCGAGCATGATGGCCGTCGGGCGGGGGTAAAGACGGCATCGTAGAGGGGGCCTCGGAGTTGAGTCCCTTCCCCCGCCTCCCGATAAAGCGCCCATGAGAGGCGCCAAGGATCGAGCCCGCCCCATCTCAAGGAGGGCCGTCTGCATCTCCGTTCTCTTGGCCGGGGGGGCGCTGGGCGCCCAAGGAGCCGGGGACGAGGCGAAGGTCCAGGCCCTGGCGGAGCTGAAGGCCTTGATGCACCAGCGGGTGCGCATCGCCAGCCGCGTGGATCAGCGGATGCGCGACGCGCCGGCCGTCGTATCCGTCATCGGCTCGGAGGAGATGCGTCTCCACGGATGGCGCCGGTTGTCGGAGGCGCTGGAGCAGATCCCGGGCTTCGCCACCCGATGGCAGGCCGGAGGGGACCAGGGCCTGGTGGTGCGGGGCATGTTCGCGCCGGATGGCGTGCTGGTGATGGTGGATGGCGTGGCCATCAATTCCCCTTTGGACGGGAACACGGCCTTCCACGACTTCCCCCTGGAGGGCGTCGAGCGCATCGAGATCGCCCGGGGCCCCGGCTCCGCCCTTTACGGCGGCTACGCCTTCGTGGCCGTGGTGAACCTCATCACCTCCGCGGCCCGCCCCTCCCGGGCCGCCACGGCCTTCGGAGGGGCCGGCGGCAGCCGGGGATCCGCCTCAGGCGCGGGCTGGTTCAAGGGCCCCTTCGATTGGGGGGATCTCAAGGTCCACGCGAGCCTCCATCGCCTCCAGGACCGCACGGTGACCGTGCGGGACGATCTCATCACCGCCCTCATCCGGCGCACCACCGTGGGAGACCGGGCCACGGACCGCTACGGCGTCATCGCGGCGGACGACGGCCGCCGGGCCGGGAGCGCCCGCCAGGGAAACGTGGGGGCCCGGATCGAGCTCCAGAGGGGGCCCTTCGAAGGCGTCGTCCTGGATGCCAGCTACGCCCAGCGCCGCACCCTTCCCGTCCTCTCCCGGCTCTACGCCCTGGTGGACGACGGCCGATTGGAGCGGCGGGACGATCTCCTCCGGTGGGGGGCCACCTGGCCGTGGAACCCCACCGAGGAGTTCCGCCTCACCACCCGCCTCTACGGCACCTCCATCTACGGCCGGAGCGCCGGCCAGATCACCCGCCCCTACGGATGGGACGACGACGAGGACTTCGACGGCATCACCGAGCGCTGGCCCGCCGGGCGCATCGAGGCCCGCTCCCACCTCATCCACACCGGCGGGCTGGAGGTGCGGGCGGATTTCGCCCGCTTCCGCGCCCACACCCTCAACGCGGGCCTCGTCGCGGAGCGCAGCTGGCTCGCCCGCACCCAGTACCTCACCAACAGCAGCCGGCTGAGCAGCGGCATCGAAGTGTCCTTCCGGGACAACCAGGTGGTGGACGCCCAGATCCTTGATCCCAAGCAGAACCGCCAGGACTCCTGGATCCTCTCCGGAAGGGAGGGGACGCGGATCCTCCAGGACATCCGCCGCACCCTCGGCGCCCTCTACCTTCAGGACATCTGGCAGATCCGCCCCGGCCTGGCCGCCACCCTCGGCCTTCGCCTGGATTCTTTCAGCCGCTTCGGCACCGCCCTCACGCCCCGCGCCGCCCTCGTATGGGACCTCTCGGAAAAGATCTACCTCAAGGGGATTTATGGCGAGGCCTTCAAGCCCCCCAGCTTCCTCACCCTCTACGACGGCACGGTAACCCTGAAGAACGCCCGGCAGGTCTACGGCAACCCCGATCTCAAGATCTCGACGATCCGAACGGGGGAGATCGCCTTCGGGTACCAGGCCCGTCCCGGGCTGCTCCTCCAGGCGAACATCTTCCTCACCCGCACCCGGGACGAAATCGTGTTCAACGGGAACACCGAGGCCTACCGCAACGAGGCCTCCCGCCGCACCCGGGGCGTGGAGCTGGAAGCCCAGGCGGTGGGGGACCGCGGACGCCTCCACCTTAGCTATGCCCTTCAGGAAGCGGAGGCAGGACCGGGATCCGGAGCCCCCCTCTACCCGCGCCACCAAGCCGTTCTCGGGATCGAAGGCCCGCGGATCTTCGACCGCCTGGATCTCGGCCTCACCCTCGTCTGGCATTCGGCCTTCCGGCGGGAAGCGGGGGACCCGCGCCCCCCCCTTCCCGCCTCGACCCTGCTCCAGGCCCAGGCGGCCTTCCGCCTCCGCAAGGGGATCGCCCTCACCCTCGGGGGAAGCAACCTCCTGGACGAGGACCGGCGCAGCCCCGTGGATCGCGCCCTGGCGGACACCCTGCCCGGAGACATCCCCCGCCCGGGCCGGCAGATGGAGGCCGGGCTCCACATCCAGTTCTAGGAGGACACCCATGCCCACGCGAATCGTCCTCGCGGCCCTGATCCTGGCGGCGCTGGGGTCCTGCCGGGAGCGCTTCCAGCTCACGGTGCCCGCGCAGGCGGATAGCAACCAGGACGTGACCCTGGCCTCCCTCACCCTCCAGGTGCTCGGGCCCTCCGGCGCCCCGGTGAAGGATGCCCTCATCGGCACCATCCCCACCCTCAACGCCACCGGCACCGAACGCGGCTCCGATGGAAAGGACCGGGCCTCCGTGCTGGAGCGCTACTTCACCGGCGCCGATGGGAAGGTCCGCTTCCCCAGCCGCACCTTCAGCCTCGTCCAGTCCCCCCTGATCTTCAACGCCTACAAGGTCGATGGAACCGCCCCGACCGTCCTGCGGGGATCCACCTTCCTGGACCTGGAGATCGGCATGGACTCCAACCAGGTGCTCACCATCGTGCTGGAGCCCATCCCTGTCGCCAACCCGGGCGTGAAGGTGGCCCTCTTCGACCCCGAGCCCTTCCCCCGCGCCACGGACTTCCTGACCCGGGAGGGCCTCCGCTTCGACAACCTCGTCTACGACCGGATCCTAAGCGGCGCCTCCTGGAGCGCCCTCCTCGCGGAATCCAACCTGAGGGCCTACGACGTGGTCGTGGTGGGCCTGGACGCCTCCCGCTACGCGGAATTCGACCAGCTCGTGCAGAACCGCGGCGGCCTCATCGCCTTCGTGAAGAACAACCCGGACAAGCTCCTCTTCCTAGGCCAGCAGCACGTCTCCAACTTCAATTGGGCCTGGGTGCCGGACTTCGACGTCCCGCCCGAAGGGAGCGGCGGCGGCTTCCTCCGGGGGGTCTACACCCAGGTGGCCCACTTCGACAACGCCCGCCTCACCGCGGCGGGGGCCGCCCACCCCCTCTTCCAGGGGACGATCCTGGCGGATCCCGCGGACGCGGACGGCAACGGCGTGGCGGACGCCTGGGAGCACTGGGAGCACATCGAGCCCAACAAGCCCGAGGTCAAACCCCGGGTGGCCTGGCACGCGGGCAACGCCCAGACCTTCAATGCCTTCGGATGGGACCTCCTCATCTCCGGGCCCGCCCTGCCCTCCGGGGATATCCCGGTGGACGCCGGCGTTGTCATGGCCGAGAAGCGGTTCCCCAACGGCAGCCGCGTCGTCTTCTGCCAGGCCACCTACTACCAGGCCTCCTACGGCCCCAGGAAGGCGACCTCCGCCCTGGCGCTCAAGGATCGGGTGGCCCGGTACCTCGCCCAGTGGCCGGCCCTGCGGGGCCCCTGATTGGCGGGAAACCGCACCTCGCATCCCATTCGCCCCGGGCCGGCCTCAAATGGCCGCGTAAATCTCCATCACCTGATGGAGCAGGGCGATGGCCTCGTGCTTGGGCCGCTGGAAGGCGTTGCGGCCCATGATGCTGCCGAAGGCCCCGCCCCGGGCCAGCTCGCCCACCTCCGTGAGCACGGCCTGCGCGTCCTTGGCCTCGCCGCCGCTGAAGATGAGGATGCGGCGGCCGTGGAAGGCCGAGCGCACCACCTCGCGGGCCCGATCCGCCAGCGTGTCGATGGGGATGCCCGCCCTGTCGAAGGCGGCGGCGGCTTCCTTCACTTCCAGGTGCTTCTTCGGCGGCTTCACCTTGATGACGTGGGCGCCCAACTGGGCCGCGATCTGGGCGGCGTAGCCCGCCACGTCCACGGCGGTCTCGCCCTCCTTGCTGAGGCCGGCGCCCCGCGGATAGCTCCAGACCACGCTGGGCAGGCCCGCGGCCTTGGCCTCCAGGATCAGCTCGCTCAGGCTCTCGTACTGCGCGTTCCGGTCCCCGGAGCCGGGGTAGATGGTGAACCCGATGGCCGTGCATCCCAGGCGCAGCGCATCCTCCACGCTGCCCGTGATGGCCGAGCAGGGCTCGTGCCCCTTGGAGAGCACGTCGCTGTTATTGAGCTTGAGGATGAGCGGGATATCGCCCGCGTAGTCCGAAGCCACGTGCTCGATGAAGCCCAGCGGAGCCGCGTATGCGTTGCACCCCGCCTCGATGGCCAGCTCGATGTGGTAGCGCGGGTCGTAGCCCGCCGGGTTGGGCGCGAAGCTGCGGGCGGGCCCGTGCTCGAAGCCCTGATCCACCGGAAGGATCACGAATTTCCCCGAACCGGCGAGGCGCCCATGGTTCATCAATCGCGCCAGGTTGGCCTTCACGCCCGGATTCTCCGAGGCATACCAGGACAGAATCTCCTTCACGCGGGCAGTGGCCATGGCTGACTCCGATGTGGGTTCCCCATGAAACGCCGGATCCGCGGCGGGTGCAAGGTGTGGGATGCCGGAGCAAGGCCCGTTCTCGAAATCTATTGTTGAGAACAAAGTTCTTGATCGTTGGATATCTCAATCAATTCATCCATCGGCCCGATGAGCCCTGGGTGATTCTCGTCTCCGCCCTTCCACGCACCCTGCTCGCGCCGACTCCCGCCATCCTCCTCGGAACCACCTTACTGAGGGGCCGTGGGTGATGCGATCGCTCCATCGGAAGCACCGGCGCGGCCAGATATTGGAACGGGATCAGTACCTGCGTGAAACCACGGATTTATGGTTCGCCTTGGAACAGGGCGCCATCATCACCCAAGCCGACACCGAAGGCACGATCACCTACGTGAACGACGCCTTTTGCCAGATCTCGGGCTACACCCGGGAGGAGGTCCTCGGGCAGAACCACCGGATCATGAAGAGCGGCCTCCATCCGCTCGCCTTCTTCGAGGATCTTTGGAAGACGATCACCGCGGGCCAGGTATGGAAGGGAGAGGTGTGCAACAAGGCCAAGGATGGCCATCCGTACTGGGTGCATATGACCATCGTGCCCTTCCTCGACCCGGCCGGCCTCCCCCACCACTATCTGGCGGTGCGGTTCGATATCACGGATCGGAAGAAGGCCGAATCCGATGTCCTGCGAACCCTGCAGGAGCGGGAAGAGCTTTTGGAGGCCGTCAGCGTCGGCCGGCTGGTGCCCTTCAGGGGCGATACCAAGCGGGGCACCCTCGTGCTTGGCGAGGCGGCTCGCGACGTCTTCGGCGTCGATCCGGGCGCCTTCTTGAACCCGGGAGATCTGGAGATCCTGCTGGACTCCGAGGGGCGCGGCCGCTTCGCCAACGCGCTGGCGATGGTGGCCCCGGGCTCGCCAGCCATCTTTCAATCCCGATTGAAACAGCCGGGCGCTTCCGCCCTGTGGACCCGCTGGACCATCCAACAGGATGGCACCGGACTTCGCGGCGTCATCCAGGACGTGACCGAGCAGCAGGAACTGGAGGCGCGCCTCCGCCAAGCGCAGAAGCTGGAATCCCTGGGCACGCTCGTGAGCGGCATCGCCCACGACTTTAACAACCTCCTCACCGCGGTCCTAGGATCCATGGAGGTGCTGAGCCTCGACCCCACGCTATCCGAAGAACATCAGCGCCGGGTGAGCCTCGCCCTCCGGGCCGCGGAACGGGGACGCCAGCTGGTATCCCGGCTCAGCGCCTTCAGCCGCAAATCTTCGCATGATTGGTCGCTCTCCGATTTGAATCACATCGTCCATGAAGTGGCCACCATGGCCGGCCACGCGATCCCCGACGAGATCCAACTCGTGGTGGACCTCAAGGAGGACCTTCCCCTGACCTATCTGGACCCGGGTCAGCTCCATCAGGCGCTGCTGAATCTGGTGCTCAATGCCCGCGATGCCTTGGGGATCAAGGGCCGAATCTTCCTCCGGACGGGCCGGGAGCGGCTGGAAGACCCGTCGCGGCTGGCAGAGCGCCGGCCTGGGGAGTATTTATTCGCCGAGGTGGCGGATGATGGGCCGGGCATCCCACAGGAGATCCGCGCCCGCATTTTCGAGCCCTTCTTCACGACGAAGCCCACGGGCAAGGGCACGGGCCTGGGCCTCTCGGTGGTGCATGGCGTCGTCCAGCGCCACCTCGGAATCCTCGAATTGGATACCGAACCCGGCCGGGGCGCCTGCTTTCGCGTCCTCCTGCCCTTCATGCCCACCGAGGCTCCCCTCCAGGAAGCGGCCGACCCCCAAGGCCCCCTCCCCTTGGGCCTAGCCATGACCGATGGCCAGGAACAGGATGAACTCGTGGCCCTACTCCACACCCTGGGGCGGAAGGTGAGGATCCTGAACGCCATGGGGGCGAAGTCCGACTTCGAGGGCATCGGAGCCCTGTTCCTGGATAGCGAACTGGCCCCCTCCATCCTTCGAGAACTCCTCGCCCCCGAAGGGCCCGCCTCCGGGCTACCCTGGGTGGCCCTGGGAGAGGATCCCACCCGGGGCATCGCGACGGCCATGGACCTCAGGCCCATCGCCGTGCTCCCCCAGCGCCCCAGTTTGAAACAGCTGCTCCGGGTCGTCGCCCTTCTTTGAGGTTTTCATGCCCCACATTCTCCTGGTCGAGGACGACCCGGATACAGCCCAGGCCGTCCAGTGCATGCTCGAGGTGCTGGGCCATCGGGTTACCTGGGCCGCCAACGGTTTGGAGGCCCTCAGAGCCGCGGGAGAGACTTCCCCGGATCTCGTGATCACCGATATGTTGATGCCGGAAATGGACGGAATCGAAGTCGTGCTCACCTTCACGGAACACTTCGCCGAGGTGCCGATCCTGGCGATGAGCGCCCAACAGGACGCACCCTATATGCCCAGCGCCAAGGTGCTCGGGGCCCGCGCGTTCCTGGCCAAGCCCTTCAACTTGGAGAGCCTCCGAGAAGCCCTGGAAGGGGCCCTCAGCCAAGCGGGGGAAACACCCGATTGAGCACCAACCATGGAAGACCAATGCCCATGGTGGCCGCATAGCCCAGGTCGAACCCGAACAGGGAAAGTCGCTGAGCCAGGCGAAAGAAGGCCAGCAGCGGGAAGGCAATTCGAACCAAGGCCCCATGATTTTTGGCTTCGAAACGGGTAAGGTCCCAAAGGTTGTGCGCGTCCCGAAGGGGGGGAAAGGCGTGCATCCCGATGGAGAGCCCGAGCCAGAGCTGGAAGAGTTCCAGAGGGCCAACCAGTTCGTCGTAGAAGAGCACTGGGACCATGGCTGGAGTGCAGATGGCGACGCATAGCAGGGAGTGAACGAGGAAGGGAACTAACACCAAAAGAATGGATGTTTTCAAGTTTTTTGGCATCTCGTGCAGCACGTAGGCCGCGGGCGTATCAAATCGAAAATACCGCACGTCGAGCACCTTCACTCCGAGCGCTCGGCAAAGGCTGGAGTGGACTGCTTGGCGAAGGACGGTGCCCGGGAATGTGCAAAGCGAGGGGAGGTAGCTCCGGATCGCAATCATCCAAAATCCTCCCCCGACATGCCACCCTTCCCAATGGAGTATCGATACTCGGAGAGGCTGATGATGCTCCGCTTTTCCAACATCTGCTTCACCCACCCCTCGACCATCCAGTCGTCCGCGTCAGCCCCGCCTGCGTCATGGGCTTCCTTTAGGCAGGCCAGTGCTTGGATGCGGCATTCCTCCCTGCCGGTAATCGCGAAGCGGCAGGCCCAGGCGGGAGCCATCGCCAGCCAGGCGGCCGGTGACCGGTCGTCCGCATCCAACAAGGCCTCGCTTGTCCGGAAATACTCGTCGTAGCGCTTATCAGCGAAAGCGGCATGCCGCTCGGCCACATGGAGCATCCGCGTGGTTTCCTTGGATCGCGGATTGACTTGGTACGACTTCTGGAACCAACAGACGGCTTCCTTGGGATTCCCCTCGGAAAGGCTGTGAAACCCCCGGAAATAGGCCTCTAGATCCTCGAAATAGGGTTCATCCGGTACGCACTCGCGGGCCTTTCCCAAGTCATCGCCTGCATCCGCATACCGGTCATCTTGAAAGGCGAGCACGCCTCGCCTGAACAAGAAGATTCCCTTGGCCCGGACCACTGAATGCCAAAACCCCCAGGCTCCGAAGAGCAAACATGCGGCCGATGCAACCTTGATCCGCAGAGGAAACCGAATTCGTTTTCGATGGGACATGCATTTGGGACAAAGGGGGAGGTCGCCCAGCACCCTGAACTCACGCACGCCGTTGTCCATCCGGCAATCCGCGCAAATGCTTCGATCCGTCAGCGGGTGAATGTCCTGCGGGTGGATCGGGTCATGAGGGTCGGCCATCCGCCGAACGGAGCATGGCCTGCAGGAATCCTGGCCTCGCACGGAGTAGGCATCGGAAAAGGGAAGATTGGCCAGACCGCAAAAGGTGCAGTGGGTATGGAACACGTTTCAACTCGGAAGATCCCCATTCTATCCTGATTGAGTGAGTTCCTCCTCAAGCCCCTCTGCATTCCTCGTCCGTGAGGGCAGCCCCTCCGACATCCCCGAGATTGTCCGAGTCACCAACCTCGCCTATGCCGTTGAAGCGTTTTGCATCCACGGGAATCGCACGGACGAACGGGATGTCCTGGATCGCATGGCCTCGGGGCACTTCCTCGTGGTGGATCACCCTGGTTCTCCGGGAAGCCTGGGGGGACTCGTCTACCTCAGCATCACCACGGATCGCGGCTACCTCGGCACCCTGGCCGTGGCGCCCCGGCTGCAGGGATCAGGGCTGGCCAAGCTGCTGGTGAAGGCCGTGGAGGTGCGTTGCCGGGAAGCCTGCCTGAGCTTCCTGGATCTCACCGTGGTGAACCTGCGCAAGGAGCTGTTTCCCTTCTACCGGAAGCTGGGCTTCGCGCCCACGGGCGTGATCCCCTTCCCCCTGCCCTCCAAGCTCATCCTCCCCTGCCACCTGGTAGAGATGACGAAGGCGCTGATACCGGACGAGGCGCTCTAGCCCTTGGCCGGCAGATAGGTCCACGCCACGATCCGGCTGCGCTTTTGGCCCTGGGCCATGTCGATGATCCGGGTCTCCCGGACCTTGGCCAGGTGTAGGGCCTTGGTGACGGCAGAGAGGTTGGAGGATTTGGAGAGGAGGGCCGTGAACCAGCGGCAGGCCTCGGGCATCCGGGCGCTTTCCTCGACCATGCGCCGCACGAAGGCGGCCTCCCCGCCGGGGCACCACAGCTCGCTGTCCTGGCCGCCGAAGTTCAGCACGGGAGCGCGGTCTTCCTCCTCCCGGCCCAGGTTCCGCCATTTGCGCTCGCTGCCCTCCCGCGCCTCGGCCGCGGAGGCGTGGAAGGGCGGGTTGCACATGCAGAGGTGGAAGCGCTCGCCCGGCTTCACGAGGCCTTCGAAGATCCGGGTGGGATCCATCTGCCGCCGCAGCTCGATGACCGGAGGCAGATCCGCGTTGGAGGCTAGAATGCGACGGGCGGAGGCGAGGGCACGCGTATCGATTTCTGAGCCCACGAAGGACCAGCCGTATTCGCGATAGCCGATGAGCGGATAGACGAGGTTGGCGCCCGTGCCGATATCCAGCACCCGCACTTTGGGGCCCTTCTTCAGCTTTCCGCCCCGTTCGCTGGCCAGCAGATCCGCCAGGTGATGCAGGTAGTCCGCGCGGCCGGGGATGGGCGGGCATAGGTAGCCTGGGGGCACATCCCAGCCCTCCACGGCGTAGACCACCTTCAGCAAGGCCCTATTCAGCAGCTTCACGGCGGTGGGATTCGCGAAATCGATGGTGCGCTCCCCCCGGGGGCTGACGAGGACGAAGCGGCGCAGGTCCGGGCAGGCCGCCACCAGCGCGGCGAAATCGTAGCGGGCGCGGTGCCGGTTCCGGGGATGCAGGCCCGGCTTGGGTTCCGGCTTTGGTTCAGGCTTCGGGGTGGATTCGGGAGCGGCCGGCTTGACCGGAACCTTGGGGGAGGCCTTCGGGCGTCCGGCGTCTGAGGGGTGGGCCACCCGTGTTCCTTCCGTGGGGATCCCCGGTGGGGATGGCTCAGTTTCCCACATCCGGAGCCCTCGAATTGCTCCGGGAGTCGCTAGGCCCCACCCTGAAGGCATGCCCGTTCGCGTCTTCGCCCTTTCCGGCAGCCTCCGCCCCGCCTCCTCCAACACGGCCCTGCTCCGGGCCGCGGCCGCGCACGCACCCCAAGGCGTGACCTTCGACTTCTACGAGGGCCTGGGCGCCCTGCCCCCCTTTGATCCGGGCCTGGACCTGGATCCCTCCAAGTACCTCGCCCCACCGCCGGTCGTCGATCTGCGAGACCGCATCGCGGCGGCCGACGCCCTCCTCATCTGCACGCCCGAGTATGCATTTGGCATGCCCGGCGTGTTGAAGAACGCCTTGGATTGGACGGTCTCCATGAGCGTGATGGAAGGCAAGCCCGTCGCCGCCTGGGCCGCCTCGCCCATGGGCCACGGCCCTTTCGGCGTGGGGGGCTCCCGGGCCCACCAGGGGCTCGTGTGGGTGCTCTCGGCCCTGGGCACCCGCTTCGTGGAAGAGGCCTCCCTCGTGCTGCCGCTCATCCGCACGAAGCTGGATGGGGCAGGGAACGTGAAGGACCCCGCTACGGAAAAGGCACTGGACGATAGCCTTCAGGCCTTGTTGCGAGTCGTTGGGGACGGCCGATGACCCGACCCGCCTCCGTGCTCCTCATCCACGGCATGGGCAGAACGCCCCTGTCCATGGCCTTCCTCGGCCAAAGGCTTCGGCGGGCAGGTCTCAGCACCGCCTCCTTTGGCTATTCCGCCGCCCTGGAATCCCATGAGACTTGCGTGGATCGGCTTGAGGCGAGGATCCGGGACACATTCCCTCAAGGGCCCTACCTGCTGGTGGGACACTCCCTCGGTTCCGTGCTCATCCGATCCGTGCTCCCCCGCCTCCAAGCCCATCCGCCTTCGGCGTGCATCTTCCTAGCTCCGCCCAGCCGTTCTCCCCGCCTGGCTCGCCGCCTGGCCTCCAACCCCATCTATCGGGCTTTCACGGGCGAGATGGGGCAGCTGCTCGCCGATCCCTCCTTCATGGAATCCCTGCCCATGCCCAGTATTCCGGTCACCGTGTTCGCAGGAGACCGGGGTTACAAGGGCCGGCTCTCCCCCTTCCGGAATGAACCCAACGACGGCATCGTTTCCGTCTCCGAAGCCCGGCTCAGCGAAGCGCACGAACTCGTGCGGCTTCCCGTGCTGCACACGTTCATCATGAACGCCCGCCGCGTGGCGGAGGCCATCACCCAGACCGCTATTGAAGCCGCGAAGGGCGACGCATGATCCGTCTCTTCGTCGACGCCGACGCCTGCCCCGTGAAGGACGAGACCTACCGCGTGGCCGATCGCTATGCCCTCCACGTCTTCGTGGTGGCGAACACGCGCCTCAACGTGCCCCGCAATCCGCGCATCGAGCTGAAGGTGGTCACGGGCCGCTTCGACGCCGCCGACGACTGGATCGTGGAGAACATCACGGCCGAGGACGTCGCCATCACCACGGATATCCCCTTGGCCGCGCGCTGCCTGGAGAAGGGCGCCCGCGTGATCGACTCCCGGGGGCGGGAATTCACGCCGGAATCCATTGGCGATGCCTTGGCCGCCCGAGAATTCAGCGCCTTCCTGCGCGATATGGGCGAGGTGGGCACCGGCCCCGCACCCTACACCCCCCGGGATCGCTCCTCCTACCTGGGCACCCTGGACAAGGTGATCCAGTCCCTGCTGAAGCGGCAGCGGATGCAAGCCTCGCCTTCCAAACCCGAATGAAGCTGCACGACACCGGAGCAACCATGACCGAGACCATCACCGCGGGCCGCCTCAGCCTCCTGCAGCTCATCGCCAAACACCCGGACGTGGAGCGGGCCCGCCTGCTCGCCATCAAGGGCGTGGGCGAGGCGGATCTCGGGTACCTCCTCGGCCACGACCTCATCCGGGAACACGAGGCCGGCCGTTACCGGGCCACGCACATGGGCCAGATGGTGGTCAAGCGCGGGTTGTGATTCTCAGAGGTTCCGCCCAGCGCTTTTGCCCGCACACCGCAGATCTTCGCAGGCCTGCTTCACGCGGGCGGCCATGCTGCTCTCGGCCTTCTTGAGGTAGGGGCGGGGGTCGTAGGCCTTCTTGTTGCCCACCTCGCCATCCACCTTCAGCACGCCGTCATAGTTCTTGAACATGTGATCGGCGATGGCGCGGGTGAAGGCGTACTGGGTGTCCGTGTCGATGTTCATCTTGATGACGCCGTAGTCCAGCGTCTCTTGGATCTCGGCGAGGCTGGAACCGGAGCCGCCGTGGAACACGAGCAGGCTGGACGCGCCCGCGAAGGCCTTGGCGATGGCGGCCTGGCCGTCCCGCAGGATCTTGGGCGTGAGCTTCACGTTGCCGGGCTTGTAGACGCCGTGCACGTTGCCGAAGGTGGCGGCCAGCATGTAGGCGCCGAGCGGGTCGAGGGCCTTGTGCACTTCCACCATGTCCTCGGGGGAGGTGTAGAGCTTGTCCTTGGCGTGGCCGCTCGTGTCGTGGCCGTCTTCCTCGCCGCCGACGATGCCCGTCTCCACTTCGAGGATGATCTCCGAGGCGGCGCAGCGCTTCAGCAGCTCCACGCTCTTGGCGATGTTTTCTTGAAGGGGCAGTTCGGAGCCGTCGAACATGTGGGCGTTGAAGAGGTTGCCGCGGCCCGCGGCGCGGCGCTTCTCGGTGGCCTCGATGAGGGGCAGCACGAAGGTGTCCAGGTACTTGG
>CAYWDR010000033.1:0-20853 GCA_964457075.1 uncultured Solibacteraceae bacterium | reverse complement strand
TTGGACCTGCCGGGAACCCCTCCCGCCGCCCGCAGATCCTGGCTGCCCTGGATGATCGGCGGGCTGGCGGCCGCGGCCGCCACGGCCGGCGTCTGGATATGGAGCACTCGTGGCGCCGGGCCCACCCAAGAGGTCGTGGCCCTCCCCAGCCCCCCCGCCGCCTTGGAAACGCTGACGCCCGAGGTTCGCGCCCTCGTGAAGGAGGCCGAGGGGGGCAATGTCCACGCCATGCGCACCCTTGCCCTCTGGTACTACTACGGCCTGAACGTCAACAAGGACCGGGAGAAGGGCCTTGAGTGGTACCGCAAGGCCGCCGCCGCGGGGAGTTCCGTGGCGAGGCAGGAGCTCGCGCAGATCGAAACGGGGCAGCGGTAGAAGTTGGGCCCATTCATCGCAGGAAAGGATGGAAGGGAAAGAGCCTTCTTGGGAAGGTGCGTCCTATTCGGCATCGTAAGGCAGGACGCAGAAGTCGCAGAAGTACGCAGAAGAACGCAGAAAAAAAGAAGTCCCAATCATTTTCTGTGGTTTCTGCGGCTTCTGCGGCTTCTGCGTCAGTCCTTTTGTTAAATCGTGATTCGAACCTTGTTGCGCTTCCAATACTTGCTTTCCATCGTCTCAGCGATTTTCGGGTCCAGCTGTTTCACTTCCGATACCCTGCTGCCACGCCAGCACCTTCACCGCCGCTGCCTTGCCCACCACCTGCACGAGCGCCGCTTCCGTGGCGATGCGGACTTTCAGGGCCGAGCCGAAGGCTTGCAGGAGCTTGCGGGCGGTGGCCTCGCCCACGCCGGGGATGGCGGTGAGTTCCGTTTGGAGCGTGCGGGCCGCGCGCAGTTTGCGGTGGTAGGTGATGGCGAAGCGGTGGGCCTCGTCGCGGATGCGCTGCAGGAGCTGCAGCACGGGGCTGCTCTTGGGGATGCGCAGGGGCTCGGTGGAATTGGGGCGGAACACCAGCTCCTCCTTCTTGGCGAGGCTGGCCCGTTCGAGATCCTCCAAGCCCAGCTCCCTTAGGGCGTCCTCGGCCGCGTGCAACTGGCCCAGGCCACCGTCGATGAGCACGAGGTCGGGGAAGTCGCCGCCCTCCTCCTTGATGCGCTTGTATCGCCGGAACACGGTTTCGCGCATGTTGAAGAAATCATCGTTCTGCTGCACGGACATCTTGAAGCGGCGGTAACCCTGCTTATCCGGCACGCCCTCCTTGAAGCTCACCATGGAGGCCACCACCTCCCGGCCTTGGCCGTGGCTGATGTCGAAGCACTCGATGCGGCGGGGCACCCGCACGAGGCCCAGGAAGGCCTGGAGCCCTTCCAACACGGCCTCATTAAGGCGCTGCGGTTCGAATTTCCGTTCCAGCGCGAGGCGGGCGTTCTCTTGAGCCATGGCGAGGAGGTCGAATTTCTGGCCCTGCTTGGGGATGAGGAGCGTGGGCTTGGATCCCCGCATGCCGGCCATCCATTCCCGCAGCAGCTCGGAATCCTCCGGATCGGCCTCCAGGATGATCCTCGCCGGCACGGGCTCCTGGCCGTAGACCCGCTGCAGCACCTGGCTGAGGAAGGGACCGTCCACGGCCTCCACGTCGTCGAAGAGGTACTCGTTGCGGCCCATGATCCTGCCTTCGCGCATGACGAGGCGATGCACGCAGGCCCGACCGTCGAGCACGGCGGCGCCGTAGACGTCCGAATCCTCCTGATCCGCGTTGGCGGCCTTCTGCTTGCTGAACCACTGATCCAGCTGCTGAAGCGCGTCCCGGTGCTGGGCCGCCTGTTCGAAGGCGGCGACCTCGGCGGCCTTCCACATGGCGGCCTCCAGGCGGGCCTTCAGCTCGTCCCGTTTTCCTTCAAGGAATAGGCGCGCTTCCTTCGTCTGCTCCGCGTAGGCCTCCTGGCCCACGGCGCCGATGCATGGGGCCGTGCAGCGGTGCAATTGGTACTTCAGGCAGGCCCGGGCCCGCTTTCCGTCGATCTCGATATCGCAGTCGCGGATCTGGAAGAAGCGCTGCACCAGCTCCGCCGTGCGGTAGGCCGTGGACGCGGGGAAGAATGGGCCGAAGTAATAGGCCTTGTCCTTCCGCACCTTGCGGGTGACGAAGATCTTCGGGAAGGGCTCCCGCGTGAGCTTCACGTAGGGGTAGCTCTTATCGTCCCGCAGCAGGATGTTGAAGGGCGGCAGGTGGGCGTTGATGAGGTTGTTCTCAAGGACGAGGGCCTCCAGCTCGGATTCGCAGACGATGAGCTCCAGATCCCAGATCCGGGCCACGAGCCGGCGCGTCTTCGCGTCGTGGTGCTTGTTCTGGAAGTAGGACTTCACCCGGTTCCGAAGCACCTTGGCCTTGCCCACGTAGAGGAGATTTTCATCTTTGTCCCGGTAGAGGTAGACCCCGGGACGGGTGGGCAGGTCTCCGAGCTTGCGCTGGAGGAGGGGGGACTTATCGGCGTTGGTTCGAGAGGTGGACACGGCGCTCGGATAGAAGGTAGGACCTGATCAGCTCGTAGCTCAGCCCCTGGACGGGCGCCGCCAAATGAAGCCATCCAGAACATAGTGGACCGCTTGGGGCAAGGCCAGAAGGGGCACCAGCCACATCTGCGCCTCGGCTCCCAGGCTCCAACCCGTTCCGAAGAGTTCCGGGTGGTCGTGCCAGATGCCCCGATCCCACAACCACTCCTCGCCCAGGGCCAGCCCCAGGAGCAGCGCGGCGAAGAGGATGGGGCCTGCCTTGACCAGGGCGGCCGCGGGGCCGGTGGCGATCCCTTCCCGCGCGCTGCGCTGCCATACGAGCACGGCATAGGGAATGCCGTGGGGGAGCACGTTCAGGGCCGTGAAGGCCCAGTCGCTCTGGAACACGACGATGCCCAGGTGCCAGCTGAGCGCCGTCGTGAGCACCACCAAGGTTTTTCCCGCGCGGAAGGTCCGCTCCCGCCACGAGAGCCAGGCCTGCCTCAAGCCGTAGGCGCCCAGCAGGCCCGCGTAGAGCGGGAACGTGAGATCCACGAGCCACGCGGGGATGAAGGCGGCGAAATCACCGGCCACGAACCAGCTGAAGGGCTGGGGCAGGTGGGCATGCCACCAGGCCAGGGGCCACAGGGTCGCCGCGTAGATGGCGGCGCGATCCAGGCGGCGATCCCACTCCGAGGTTCGCGCCTCTTCCCGCTGATACAGGGCCACCCACCCTGCCTGCTGGCGGATGAAGTGAAAGACGGCCAGGTAGGCCAGCACGCGCCAGAAGGGCAGTGCCCCGGAATGGTGGACTCCCACCCCCGCGAAATAGGCCCCGAGGGGCACCAGGGCATAGCGCCAGGGATGGGCCCTCACCTCCCGCGGGTCCAGATAGGTCCGGAGCCAGGTGGCATGCACGTGGGCCATGTCCACGCCCACCACGAGGGCCAGCCAGATGCCCAAGGGCATGGGGTCCGCCAGGCGGCCCGTGGCCATTCCGAGACCCACGAAAGCCATCGCGAGCAGGAAACTTCCGCCGAAGGCCAGGAGATCCAGGCGGGGGGAGAAGAGCCAGGGCTGGGGGGCCATGGCACATGGTGGAACAAATCACGGCCCCCCGCATCCATTCTGAGCCGGCCCTTGAGCCGCTAGGAGATTCCCATGAAGAAGCTGACCGCGTTCGCCGCCGCCCTGATGTTGGGCTCCATGGCCGTGATGGCCGCCGTGGATGCCCCCGCCAAGGACGGAAAGGCCAAGGCCGAGTGCAAGGATAAGGAATGCTGCAAGGAAAAGGCTGCCTGCAAGGACGCCAAGCAGGCCGATAAGAAGAGCTAGGGGACCCGCGATGACCAGCCGGGCGGGCGCCTTGGAGATGCCTCTGGGAGGGCCCGCCCGGACCATGGTTGAATCAGAGTTCCGGAGGCCCATGACCCTCACCTGCGAAGCCCTGGTCGAGGGGCACCTCGACGCCCTGCATGGCTTCGCCCTGGCCTGGACCCGGCAACGGGACGTGGCCGAGGACGCAGTCCAGCGGGCCTTCCTCAAGGCCTTCGAGCGGCTGCACCAGCTGCGGGATCCTGGCGCCGTCCGAGGCTGGCTGCTCACCATCCTCCGCAACGAGATCACCGCGGAATTCCGCTCCCGGGCACGCATCGTGGCCCTGGAGGGCGGAGAGTGGGACGAGCTGCCGGGGGAGGAGCCGGAGGAGCCGGCCCTGGACCCCGCCCTGCTCGAAGGCCTGCCCGGAGCCCTGGCCCAGCTGCCCGAGAACGCCCGCGAAATCCTCCTGCTGCGCTTCCAGCAGGAGCTGAGTTACGACGACATCATGCAGGTGCTCGGCCTTCCCTTGGGGACCGTCCAGAGCCGCCTGCACCGGGCCAAGCTGGCCCTCAAGACCCTGCTGGAGCCCCAGCTCCAAGCGCTGAAGGGAGGCGTCGCATGACCGCACCCCGAAAGCTCGATGACGCCCTCCGCGAGGCGCTTCGCGGTGAGAAGGCTTCCGTGGACTTGCGCCAGCGCCTGTTGGCCGAAGCCCGGAAGCGGGATGGAGGCCGAGCGTTCTCCTTCCGCCCCTTTTTGGCGGCGGCGGCCGTGTTGATCACGGTGGGCACGGGCGTGTTCCTGGGCCGGGGGCTCCGGCAGGGTCCGCCGGTGGCTGCTGCAAACCTTCCGGAGCTTCTGCAGGCCACCTCGCAAAACTTCCGCACCATCAAGGCGCTCGACTTCGCGGGCCGGGATTGCACGGGCAAAGGCTGCGGCACCTGGGCGCTTCGCCGGGTGGGCTTCACCGCCCCCATTCCCGCCTGCCTCGACGAGGCCGGAATGGCGGGGGGGCGATCCTGCGCCGTCCAGGGCCGCAAAGTGGCCCACTATGCCTTCCTCGACGGGCGGGCCCTCTATGTGTTCTCCGGACCCATCGAAGGCTGCGGCGGCCCCCCCGGGTCGCCGCGTCCCGTGGACGGCCGGCTTATGGCCCGTGCCTGGAATGAGGGGGGACGGGGCTACGTCCTTTTGGAGCCTGGGCGGTAAGGGCCGAGTTCACTTCCACAGCCGCCCGGAGCCCATGGTCGAAGGCCTCCTCGAAGAGGGCGAGGCCGCTGAGTTCCGTGTGGGCGAAGTGGATGGCGCCGAAGGGCCGGCGGGCCTGGGGGAGGGCCTCGCCCCAGCAGAGCCCAGGGACGGGCCGCACCATGGCGTGGCCCCAGCGGGCCACGTCGGCGCGGGCCACGAGGGCGCGCAGCTCGGGATGGGCCCGCTCCAGATCCGCCAGGGCCATCTCGGCGCAGGCCTGCGCGTCCATGGCGAAGAGGCGGGCCCTTTCGGCCTTCTCCTCGCCCGTGAAGGGGTGGTACCAGGTCCACACCGTGGGGCCCGCGTCCAGGCCCCGCTGGTGGGTGGCCACCACGTAGCCCAGGGAGGGGGAATCCCGCAGCACGTTATCCCAGGCCATGGGGAAGCCCACCTCCTTGGGGCGGGTGCGGAGGGTGAGGTTCACCACGAGCCAGGGGCTCCGCTGGAAGGCGGCGAGGGCCGGGCCCCGATCCGCCTTCAGCCCCTCGATGACGGCTCCGGCCACGTGCAGGGGGCCCGCGAAGATGGCGCGGCGGGCCCGCAGTCCCACCATGCGCCCCGCGGCCACGTCGAGGACGCGCGCTTCCACGCCCCTGGGCGTGGCGCGCAAGGAGGCGACGGCATGGCCCGCGCGCAGGCGCCCTCCCGCTTGGCGGGCGAGGTGCTCCACGAGAAATCCATTGCCCTGGGGCCAGGCCAGCAGGGGGCGGCTGCGATCCCCGGGGCCCTGTTGCCGCGCGGCGAAGTAGAAAAGCCCGGCCCAGGCCGAAGTCTCATCCATGCGCAGCCCATAGTCGTCGCGGCAGCCGTAGTCGAGCATCCAACGCAGGCGCGGACTCGTGAGGCCATGGCCGTCGCACCAATCGGCCAAGGTCCTTCGATCCAGGGCCCGGATCTCCGGCGCGTCGCTTCCCCGGCGCCGTGGCAGGGCGAAGGCGGGGCGGCCCCTGCCATCCCGCCAGGCCGCGAGGCGGTCCACCTCCAGCTGGAAGGCCTTGAGCTGGCGGAGATCCTCGGAGGCCGCGCCGGCCTGGAAGTAGAGGCCTTCCCACCACTGGCCACCGGCGAAGATGCGCTCTTCCGGCTCGCGCACGAGCATGTGCTCGGCATAGCGGGGCTCGCCATCGGGGCCGTAGGATTCCACGGCGCCCGCATCCTGGAGCAGCGCCACGAGGGCCGCGTGTTCCTTCGGAGGCGCGGGCAGGTAGTGGGCGCCCAGGGGGAAGGGGCTGATGCCGTTCCGGCTGCCGCGAGCCGTGCCTCCGGCCGCGGATTCCAGTTCCAGGACGACGAAGTCCTTGAGGCCCAGCCGATCCAAGTGCCAGGCGGCCGAGAGCCCGGCGATGCCGCCGCCGATGATGAGGACGGGGACCTCCTCCCAGCGCTCGGGCTCCGGAAAGCCGCCCTGGCGGAGCCGGTGGCCCGTGATGAGGTCGGGGGAGATGAAGGTCGCTTCTATCCCCCGCCGCCGGGGGCACCCCACCGATGCGGCCGCGGAAAGCGCAAGGAAGGTACGGCGTTTCATCCGGCCATCACTGTTCATCACTGTTCATCACTGGTTTCAGCTTTTGATTTTTTCGGCCATGGACGGGGCTGCTCTGCAGGTCCGACGAAAAAAAAAGCCGGTGATGAACAGTGATTAACAGTGATAAAGACCCCAAATGGCAAGGGCCGTGCGAGTTCATCACGGCGCGGCTCATGACCACCGCTTCCATTCGCGGGTGTAGGCCTGCACGAGCACCTGATTGTCCAGGCGGTTGACTTCGGCGGGTACGCGGCTCATGTCGGCGGGGAAGGCGAACATGGCCACCAGGGCCTCGTCCGTGAGGTGGCGGAGGCCGGGCAGGGTCCGGCTGGGCACTTCGAAGTCGGCCGGGCTGGCGAGCATGTAGCCCCACACGCCGAAGGAGGGCACGGCCAGGTGGTAGGGCCGCACCTTGAACCCGCTGGCCTCCATGGTCGTAGCCACGCACCAGAAGCTCTGGCGCGCCATGAGGGGGCTCGTGCTCTGGACGGAGACGACGCCATCGGGTTTGAGGCGGCCCTTGAGAAGTCGGTAGAAACGGGTGGTGTAGAGCTTGCCGAGGGCGAAGCTGTTGGGATCGGGGAAGTCCACGAAGGCCACGTCGAAGGCCTCGCCCTTCTCCTCGGAAAGCCATACGAAGGCGTCAGAGTTGACCACCTTCACGCGCGGATCGTCCAGGCAGCCGCCGTTGAGCTGCCGCAGCAGGGGCTGGGTGCGCGCCATGTCCGTCATGGCGGGATCCAGGTCCACCAGCACCACCTCCTTCACCTCCGGGTGCTTGAGGATCTCGCGCACGGCGAGGCCGTCACCGCCGCCGCAGACGAGGACTCGTTGGGCGTGGGGGCGCGCGGCGAAGGCGGGATGGACGAGGGCTTCGTGGTAGCGGTACTCATCCGCGGATGAGAACTGCAGATTGCCGTTGAGGAAGAGCTGGAAGCTGCCGCGGCCCCGCGTGAGGACGATGCGCTGGTAGGGACTTTCCTTGGCGTACACGATCTCATCGGCGAAGACCTCCTCTTCCACGGAGAGGGTGAAGCGTTTGGCCTCCACGACGCCGAAGAGGAGCAAGGCGCACACGAGGGCGCCCTTCAGCCGGAGCCAGAAGGCCTCTCCGAGCTGGTGGCGGAGGAGCCAGGTCCCCCAAAGGCCGACGGCCCCGTTCAACAGCCCGAAGAGGAGCGAAGTGCGCACGAGCCCGAGCTTGGGCATGAGCAACAGGGGAAAGAGGAGGCTGGCGAAGAGCGCGCCGATGTAATCCAGGGTGAGGACGTGCGCGACGAGATCCTTGAACCGCACCTGATCCTTGAGGATCCGCATGAGGATGGGGATCTCCAGGCCCACGAGGGTGCCGATGGCGATGACTTCCCCGTAGAGGAGGGGGCGGAAGGCGTGGGTTCGCGCGAAGGCGAGAAAGAGGATCGGCGCCGACGTGCCACCGACGAGGGCCACCGCCAGCTCGATCTCCACGAAGCGGCGCGCCAGGTTGCGGTGAACGTACTTGCTAAGCCAGCTGCCCAGGCCCATGGCCGAGAGGTACACCCCGATGACCGTGCTGAATTGCAGCACGCTATCGCCCAATAGATAGCTGCTCAGCGTGCCCGCCACGAGCTCGTAGATGAGCCCGCAGGCGGCGATGAGGAGGACGCTCAGGAAGAGCGGGGCGGCGCGAAGGGGTACGGGCGGGGTGAGGTCGGGCACTCGGGAGTCCGGATGAAAAGGCGCACGCGGAGGACGCGGAGGGGCGCGGAGAACGCGGAGAAAAAGCAAGAAAAGCGGAACGCAGAAGACGCAGAAAAACGCAGAAGACGCAGAAGGGGACCTACCCAGCCGGGCTTCCGGCCTCAGGGTTTGGGGTGGGACCCTGGGCGGCTTTCAGGGGCCGCCCAGGGCCCCACCCCAAACCAAGGGCCGCATCCGCGGCCCTTGGCGCGAAGCGCCCAGAGGCCTCGATGATGGGGGGAGGCTTGTTCTGCGGTTTCTGCGTTTTTCTGCGTCTTCTGCGTTCGCAGTTCCCTCAGCGAGGGCCTTTCTCCGCGTTCTCCGCGCCCCTCCGCGTTCGTTTTTCCATCGAGTCCCTCACCCATGAATCGCCGCTGCCAGGATGATCGCGATGCTGAGGAACACGGATCCGATGAGCACGGCGAGGCTGATGTTCTGATCCTCCTCGATCTCCTTCCGGATGGAGAAGGGGGTCAGCTTCTCGATGAGGAGCCACATGATGGCGAAGAGCACGAGGCCGAGGCCGGCGAAGACCGCCGCCGTCTTGACGTGTCCGAGCAGGTCGTAGCTGTTCATCACTTGCCTCCGCGAAAGCCGTTGTTGTGCAGGAAGGTGCGCCAGGCGCCGGGGCTCTGGCGGACGTTGGGGGGCAGCTCCATGCGCCGGCGGGGGCCGAAGAATTCCCGGCCCAGGAAGGCGTTGGAACCGGCGAGGCCGAAGCCGCCGAGAAGGAGGAGGGCGTAGAGGGCGCGCATCAGTCGTCCGATCCAGAGGAGTCCGTGGAGGAAGTCGCGTACATGCTCTCCTGCCAGCGGCGGCCCTCGAAGGCCATCACCTTGAAGAGCAGGAGGAGGGGGCCGAGCAGGATCGCGGCGAAGGCGAGGCCGATGTAGGGCAAGTGCATGACGCCGCTGCGCAATTCCATGGTGATCGCGCGCACGGGTGGCAGGGGGCCGTCCCACTGGGGGGCGAGGCGCAGCATGTAGCGGCCTTCCGGGAGGGCGGAAAGGTAAACGGTCTCCTTTTGACGGCCCTCGCTCCAGCTCTCGCCGTCGTCCACGCCGTGGTAGTAGCTGGAGGCCACCTCGAAGGCCTCCACGAGCCCCGTCTGTTCGTTCACGAGGGCGCCCTCGATGCCGATCCACTGGTTGTTCACGGGGGAGGAGAGGGTGAACGCGAGGTTCTTGCGGCCCTCCTTGATCTCCAGGGGCCCCACCACCAGCACGGGATCCTGGGCCGGCGCGGCGGGATCGGAGGCCGCGGGTGGGCGCGTGGGCCGGCCCGCGCCGGGGTAGGGCCGCCCCGGAGCCCGCTTGAGGTGGGGGAAGGCCTCTTCCAGATTCACCTGCTGGCCCCAGACGAGGGCGCTCCTGTGCGTGAGGCTTTGGATCATCAGCAGGCCCAGCAGGGCGACGAGGGCCAGGGCCATCCAGGTGCCGATCTCCCGGAGGCGTCCCTTGTGCGGGTTGGGCTGGAAGGATCCGACGCCCCGGGGAGCGGGCAGGGCCTCCTTCAATCCGAAGGCCGCCTGAACCTCGGCGGGGTCCAGGTAGGTGCTGAGGGTCCAGTTGGCTTCGGAGCCTCCGCCCTTGTGCTTTTGGACTTCCAGGCTGAGGCTCGTGGGCGCGGAAACCCATTCGGCGATATCGGCCTGCTCGCCCAGCTCCACCTTCCACGTGAATTCGCCCCAGACGCCTCGCACCTGGGCCGTGACGTCCTGGAAGCGGCGGTAGGAGCCATTCTTCCAGCTGAAGCTGCGGGCGGAAGCGAGCCCCTGGGGCGCGTCGCCGGCGCCCAGGGCCTCCGCGAGGCTCCAATGGCCTTCGCTTTCCACGAGCCAGAGGATGCCGTGGGCCTTGGTGAGGAGCAGGTACTCGCCCCAGGGATAGTCCACGCCATCCACGGAGCAGGAGCGCACCATGTGTCCCGCGCAGGTGACCTTCCGGCCCCCTAGCGTGCCCTCCTGGCCCAGGGGGATGGCCATGTGGGGGTGGGGCTGTTTGAGGCTTTTGAGGAAGGTGAGCTTGCCGCCGGCGCAATCGAGCAGGGCGTTGCAGCTGGGGCAGGCCACCCGCTCCGTCTGATCCGGGGCCCGGAGCTTGAGGGGGCCCGCGCAATTGGGGCAGTTGAGGGCCAGATCCCGCCGGGTTGCGGTGGGCGGAGGGGCGTCCGCGCCGTGGAGGTGGAGGTCCGCGAAGGGGACCTCGCGGCCCAGGTAGAGAAGGGGAGGGTGTTCGGAATAGTCGAGGGTCGCGAAGGCCCCGTTGGGCCCGCCCAAATCCGCGAAGCGGAAGGATTCCTCCAGGTCGACGCGCCAGGGGATCTCGCCTTCGGCGCCGGCCACGCGGGCCTCGCTCGCCTCCTGGATCGCGAAGCGCCCCTGGTCGCCCAGATCCAGTTGCTGGCCGGGTTGAAGGGCCTCGTAGGCGGGTAGGGCGGCCTTGGTGGCCGTGGGGAAGGTGAGGAGGAAGCGGCCCTGGGCCTCGGCGAGCCAGCCCCAGCGGCCGTCCTCGAGGGCGAGGTACCACTCGTCCCACGCGCCGCCGAGGGGATGGGCCATTTGGATGCGCCCCGCCACCGTGAAGGCCCGGCCCGCGAATCGGCCCGTGGCGCCGATCGAGAGCGGGGAGCCCGTCTCGAGGAGGGCGGCCACCTTCCCGATGAGCTGGGGGTCGCGATCCGTGCGGGCGCAGATGGACCCGCAGGATTTACATACGGACACCATCGTGCCGGGGCGGAAGGCGAGGGGGGAGGCGCAGGAGGGGCAGTTGGAGGCCATGGTTGGGGGGATTATGACCCAAGCCGGGGTAGCGCCAGCGTCAATCCTTCATGCCAGGCCGCCGGGGGCGTCAGAAGGCTCAGCACGAGGAAGCCCCGGGAGGGGAGGTCGAAGAAGTGGCCCGGGTGAACGGCCACGCCGGCCTCCAGCAGGCGGAGGGCGACGGCCTCATCCTCCTCGATGGCCGGCATTCGCAGCAGCGCGGACCACCCGCCTTCCACCGGGAGGCGGGAAAGGTGGGGATAGTCCCGTAGCTGGCGATCCAATTCCGCGAGGTTGGTCCGCAACCGGGCCAGCGCCTGCTCCCGGATCGCCGGGGCGAGCTGGAGCAGGGTGGGCAGGGCGAGGGCGGCGGGGGCGCTGACGCTGAGGTACTGATCCGCGATGAGCTCCAGGGCTTCGCGGCGGGCCTCGACTCGGGGGCCGCGCAGCAGCGTCCACCCCACCTTGAGCTGGGGGAGGAGGGCCACCTTGGAAAGGCCGGATAGGACGTAGGTTTCGCAGGGCGGTTCTCCGGCGGCCAGCGAGGTGCGCAGGGCGTCGGGGCCCGGCTCCAGGAGGTAGCCGGCGAAGACCTCGTCCACGATGAGGGCGAGGCCGGATCGGGCGCAGATCTCCGTGAGGGCCGCCCATTCGGACTTTTCCAGGCAGGCGCCGGTGGGATTGTTGGGGCTCACGACGATGACGGCCCGGGTGCGGGGCGTCACGGCCGCTTCCAGGGCGCCGAGATCCAGGTGCCAGCGATCCGTGAGGAAGGAGGGGACGGCCCGCGTTTGGAGGCCCTCCAGGGCCGCCAGGTGATCGAAGAGGGGGTAGCTGGGGCTGGGCACCAGCAGCTCGTCCCCGGGCTCCGCGAGGAGCTTGAAGAGCCATCCGTAGGCTTCGCTGGTGGAGGCGCTGAGGATCACGGTGCGGGGGTCCACGCCGTGGAGGGCGCCCACGGCTTCGCGGGCGGCCCAGGGCCCCAGGGCCTCGGGTTCGTAGCGGAGCAGGGCGGGATTCCCAATGGCCCCAAGGATGATCTGGGCGGGGTACTCGAATCCGGCGCACGTGGGGTTGCTGAGGGTGAGATCCAGGATCGGCGCGCCCTTGGCCTTCAACTCCGCCCGGCGGCGGGCGAGGGCGTTGGGCGGACCGGGGTGGAGGCGCATGGGATCCACTATCGCATCGGCGCCGACCACCCCATGACAAGGCCCCCGCGCGGACGCATCATGGGGATCCCAACCCCCAAGGAGGTCCCCATGGCCACCACCCCCCGTGTCGCCGTTCTCCTCGCCGGATCCGGCCACCTCGATGGAACCGAGATCCGCGAGGCCGTCCTGGCCCTGCTGGCCCTGGATCAGCACGGGGCCAGGGCGCAGTGCGTGGCGCCCAACGCGGATCAGCACCATGTCGTGGATCACCTCACGGGCCAGGAGGAGGCCGGCCAGCGGCGGAACATGCTCACGGAGGCGGGGCGCATCGCCCGGGGCGAGGCGCTGGATCTGGCCCAGGCAAACGCGGCGGACTTCGACGCCCTCGTGGTGCCGGGGGGCTTCGGCGTGGCCAAGAACCTCTGCGGCTTCGCCTTTCAAGGCGCCAATGCGGAAGTGAGGCCCGACGTGGCCGCGTTCCTGAAGGCCTTCATCGACGCAGGCAAGCCCGTGGGCGCCATCTGCATCGCTCCCGCCCTCCTGGCGCTGGCGTTGGCGAAGCAGGGGCGCAAGGCCACTCTGACCATCGGCAACGACGAGGGCTGCGCCGGCGCCATCGAATCCCTGGGCAGCACCCATGAGCGCCATGATTCTCCTCGGGAGATGGCCGTGGACGAGGCCCTGAACCTCGTCACCACGCCCGCCTACATGTTCGGCGGGGCCCGCGTTTCCGACGTCTACACGGGCATCGAGAGGGCCGTGGCCGAGGTGATCCGGCGGGTGAAATCCCCCGTGGGGGCCTGAATCCGCTATCTCCCCAGCGCCTTCGCGAGGGCGTCCTTCAATTCCGCCAGGCGGTAGGGCTTGGGCAGGTAGGCCCCCGGGCCGCCCAGATCCAGCGTGCCGGCCTGTTCGGAGTAGCCGCTGGAGAGGATCACGGGGATGTGGGGCCAGCGGGCGCGGATGTGGCCGAGGGTCTCTCGGCCATCCATGCGGGGCATGGTGAGGTCGAGCAGGATGAGCTCGCAGGCGCCGCTCAGATCCCCCAGCCGGTCCAAGGCCTCTTTCCCGTCTCTGGCCTCCTCGACTTCGAAGCCCAGATGCTGGAGCAGGGATCCCGTGCTGCTTAGCACCGAATCCTCGTCATCCACCATGAGCACCCGGCCCTGGTAGATGGAGGGGGAGGAAACCGGGAGCGTCTGCGCGGGCCCCTCCGCGCCTTCCGCGAGGGGGCTGAGCCACACCTGGAAGGTGGTGCCTTTCTCCAGGGCGGTCTCGATGGAGAGCCCGGCCTTATGCCCGTTCAGGATGCCCATCAACGCGGAAAGCCCCAGTCCCCGCCCGGTGGATTTGGTCGTGAAGAATGGATCGAAGATCCGGGCCACCACCTCCGGGGCCATGCCGGATCCCGAATCTTCCACCTCCAGGCACAGGTATTCCCCATCGGGCAGGGTCTTGCCGACGGCGAACCGGTTCCGCTCCCGGGCGTCGAGGTGGTGGAGCCCGGTGCGTATCCGGATGGATCCATTCCGGTCCCCGATGGCCTCGGCGGCGTTCGTGACCAGATTCATCACCACTTGCTGAAGCTGCACGGGATCCCCCTGGACCCGCGGAAGCCCGGGATCCAGATCCAGGTTCAGCAGGATGCGCTTGGGGATGCCCACCGACAGGAGGCGGGTCATCTCGCGCACCAGCTGGTTGACGTCCACCTGCTCTTGGCGGAAGCGCCCCCGGCCGCTGTAGGCGAGCATCTGCCTCGCCAGATCCGCGGCGCGCTGCATCACCACCTCGGTGTCGCCGAGGTAGGGGGCGGAGGCGCTGCCTTCGGGCAGGTGCAGCTGAGCGAGGCCCAGGTTGCCCAGCATGGAGGTGAGGAGGTTGTTGAAGTCGTGCGCGATGCCTCCGGCGAGGAGGCCCAGGCTCTCAAGTTTCTGGCTCTGGCGTTGGGCCTCCTCCTCCCGGGCCCGGTCGGTGATATCCGTGAGCGCCACGAGGATGGCCTTCTCCCCGAGGTAGTCGGGAACGGCTGCGGAGAGGAGCACCTTCCGGCGCTCGCCATGGACCACCATCTCCAGTTCGAAATCCCGGACGCCTCCCTTGTCGGCGATCTCCGCGAGGAGGGCTTGGCGATCCTCAGGGTGGGCGAAGAAATCCACGGTGCGGTGGTGCTCGACCTCCTCCGGCGTGAGCCGGAACATGCGGTAGGCGGCCTCGTTGGCCAGCAGGATGGTGCCGTCCGAGGGCCGGCTGAGCACCATGGGGGCGGGGTTGAGGTTGAAGAGCTGCCGGAAGGACTGCTCGCTGCGGGCCCGGAGTTTCCGGGCCTCTTCGCGTTCGGTGACATCCCGGCAAATGGAGAGGTAGCGCCCATCCTCCAGCTTCCGGGCGCTGATCTCGGCCAGGAACCGGCTTTCATCCTTGCGGAGGAGGATCCGCTCCACCATGTAGGGTCGGCCGTCTTCCAGCCTCTGAAGGCGCTGGGGAACCAGATCGCGTTCCTCCGGCACGATGAGATCCCGGATGTGGAGCCGGGTGAGTTCCTCCAGCTCGTAGCCCACCATCTCCAAGGCCCTGTGGTTGGCGTCGATGTACCGGGTGGATTCATCCGCGACGAAGATGCCATCCGAGGCCTGATCCATGATGGCCTGGAGGTTCTGGGCCACCTGCCGGAGCCGTTCATCCCGCTGGTGGATCCGGATAGCCAGGGCGGCGATATCGGTGAACCGCTGGAGGAGGGCCAGATCGGCCGCCGCGAAAGGGCCGGGTTCCGAGAGGTAGATGGCGAAGGCGCCCAGCGGGTGGCCGGTGGGACCCATGATGGGAACGGAGGCGCAGGCCTTCAGTCCGAAGGCCAGGGGGGCCTCGCTGTGGCCGTTCCAGAGGGGGTCGGTGGCGATATCTTCCACCACCACCATCTGGCGCCTGAACATGGCCGTGCCGCAAGAACCGGCGTTGGGCCCGATGGGCACGCCATCCACGAGGCCCAAGTACTTCGAGGAGAGGCTAGGCCCCGCCCCATGCCGCATGTGCCGGCCCTCCTCATCCAGGCGGAGCACGGAACATCGGCCGTCCTCCAGCAGGCCTTCGAGGGAGAGGCAGAGCTCTTCCAGGAACCGGTTGAGGGGCGTGCCGCAGGCGAGACGTTCCAGGGTGTTTCGAAGGGCTTCCATCTCGGCCCTGAGACGATGGTCGGGATGGGCGTGCAATGGGGATCTCATCACCCCTACTCCTCGGGCGCCGAGGGCAAGGCCCAAGTCCTGCACGCCCTGCGAAGGGGAGGGTGGGACATGCGGCTGGCCGCCAGAAGCCGGGTCTCCGGATCCAGGGCCTTGATCCAGGGGGCGCCGTGGCCCAGCACGATCCCCTCCTGGCCCTCCGCCATGGCGGCGTCCAGGACCTCCAGCACGCGCAGGCACAGGGGCTCGGTCTCCCGCCAAGGGGAGGCCGTGAGGGCCTCAAGCTGATCGGCCCGCAGGGGGGGCTGGAGGAGGCCGAGCAGGTGATCCAAGGAAAGGCGAGGGTGGCGGAGGAAGGCCCCGAGGACGCCCTCATCCCTGACCCGCCAAATCATCGGCCAGAGCTGCCGGGGCGAAAGAGACGCCAAGGAGCGGCGCTCGCCCAGCGTGAGGCCCCGCCAAAGGTGGTGTAGCTTTTCCGCCGCCAGGGCCCGGGCCTGGGGATGGGCGGCGGGATCCTGGGCGATGGCCGCGAGGGCGCGCCAGGGAAGCCGGCCCATGAGGGAGGCGCGCAGGTGGGCCGGTGCCTTGGGGTGCTGCGCGATCCAGCGGAGCAGCAAGGGGCGCTTGCGCAGCTCCGGGATGGCCGCGGCCTCCTCCAGCCAGCCCCGGGGCGGATCCGCCTTCCGGAGAAGACGGAGGAAGCGCGGCCAAGACACCGCGGGGGGAAGGGCCCATTCCATTCCGGTACTTTAGCGTCCTGGCCCCTTGCCTCATGCTGAGAGCGTGAGCCACCCCTTTTCGATCCTCGGCCGCGGCAGGGCCGGCCGCGCCCTCGCTTCCGCCTGGGGAGGCCAGGTGGAGCTCCTGCCTCATGAGGCCCGGCCGGAAGGCTTCGTCCTGCTGGCCGTGCCCGACCGCGCGATCGCGGAGCTGGCTGAGGCCTTCCCGGGCCGCTGCGCGCACCTCAGCGGGAGCCTCCACTTCCCCGAGGTTCCCGGATTGCATCCGCTCACGAGCTTCAATGGGACGGTGGAGAACTGGGAGGGGACGCCCCTGGCCCTGGATGGCCACCCGCCGGCCTGGCTCACGGCGGCCTTCGCCGAGTTGGGATTCCTGCCCTTCGCCTTGGATCCCAAGGCGAAGGCCCTCTACCACGCCTGTGCCGTGCTCACCTCGGGGCATGCCGCCACCCTGTGGCTGGGGGCCCAGTCCCTGATGGCCGCCCGCGGGGTGTCCCTGCCAGGCCATGGCTTCCTGCCCTTAGCCGAGGCGACCCTGCGCAACGTGGCCGCCCGGGGCGAGGCCGGGCGCACGGGACCCTTCGTGCGCGGTGACGCGGAGACCATCGCCATGGATGCGGAGGCACTGCCCCCCGAGTGGCGCGAGATCTTCCTCAAACTGGGGGCCCTGTGAGCTTTAAGCCGCCCATCCCGCTGCGGACCTGGACGCCCCCCGAATGGGCCGAAGCCGCCCTGCGGGACCCCGAGGGCCTGCTCTCGGATCATGCCCACAATGAAAAGAAGGCGACCCTCACGGCGCTCTCGCTGGTCCATGCCTTTCCCGATGGAATCCGCCCCGCGATCCTCTTGAGCCGGCTGGCCGAGGAGGAGGCCCAGCATTTCCGTCGCGTGCTGGAGGCCCTGGATGCCTTCGGATGGAAGCTCCGGCCGGATCGGGGCAACCGCCACGCGCAAGGCCTGATGGCGGCCAAGGACAAGGACCGGGGCGCGGACCCGCTGCTGGATCGCCTTCTCATCGGCAGCCTCATCGAGGCCCGCAGCTGCGAGCGTCTGTGGCTCATCGAGCAGGCCGCCCAATCCCACGCGGAGCTCGGCAGCCCCCAGTGGCTGGCCTTCCTTCTGGAGCTGGAGCGCTGCGAGGCCGGCCATGCCCTGACCTACCTGCGCCTGGCCCAGGAACGCTTTCCCGAGGCCGATGCGCGCATGGACTGGTGGCTGGATCGCGAGGCCGAAGTGGCATCGAGCCTGGCCTGGAGATCCGCCGTCCACTGAGGAAGGCGGGAATCGGCCCCATTCCCTGTAACATGGACGTCACGCCACCCCAGATGCGAGTCCCCTAATGGCCAGCTACAGTCCGCATAATCCCCACGAGATGACCCCCGTCTTCAGCCCGGAGGCCCTGTGGGTCCATGAGGGCATGGGCTTTCGAGAGGCCCTCGACCGCCTGGCCAAGGGCGGCGATCTCAAGGCGACGCTGCTGCTCGTGGCCCTCACGCACTTCGCCTCCCGGGGCTACGACGGGGTGCAGGTGCGCGAAGTGGCCGAGGAGGCCGGCGTTTCCAAGCCCACCCTCTACTACCACTTCGGCAGCAAGGAGGGGCTCTTCCGCCAGCTCTGTCTCGTGGCGCACTCGGTGCTGGAACACCGGATGGAGGCTGTGGTGGCCCCCGTGCTGATCCAGGAGCTCAAGGGGCCCGAGGCCATCGAAGAGGCGGCCTTTCAAATCGCCCGCGGCTACGTGGATCTCCTGATGGAGACCCCGGAATTCACGGGTTTCGTGCTCCGTTCCATCGCCGTGCCCAGCCCCGATAGCGGGTTCCGGGACTTGATGCCCCTCGTCGAGCGCACCATCGCCCCCGTGGGCCGCTTCATCCACCTGGCCTACGGCATCGCCTTTGAGCAGGCCCGCAAGGAGATGATGATCTTCACGGGCATCTTCGGCGCCCTCATGGAGGAGCACATCCGCCATCCTGAATACGCCATCGACGACGCCGAGCTGCGGTGGGCCGTGCGTCGCTGGCTGCGGGGCCTCCAGGCCTGAGTCCGGAACACACCCTTGGAGAGGCCGTCTTGCGCAAGACGCTCAGCATCGTTCTAGCATCGCTTTTGGGAGGGCTCGCCATGGCCCAGACGAAGAAATCCCCCGCTCCCATCGAGGCCGTGGTCAGGCCCCTGGATCTGGCGCAGCATCAACTGGAAGTGGAATTGAGGCTCCCCGCGGAGTCCACCGCCAAGGCGGGCGCCCTGGAGCTTCCCGCCTGGACCCCGGGCTCCTACCTGATCCGCGACTATGCCCGGCTGGTGGATCGGGTCCGCCTCGTGCGCGGCCAGGCGGAGGAACCCCTCGTCGAGAAGCTGGATAAGCAGCGCTGGCCTCTGCCGGCCTCCAAGGATGGATTGGTGATCCGGTATCGCGTATACGGGAACGAACTCACCGTCCGCACGAACCACTTCGATCCCACCCACGCCCAGGTGATTCCCGCCGCCACCTTCATGGTGCCGGAGGCCCAGAAGGGCCGGCCCTGGAACATCCGGTTCGAGGGCTTCCCCAAGGGGTGGTCCGTGGCCTCGGGGCTGACTCCGGCTCAGGGGGGGTTTCTCGCCTCGGATTTCGACGATCTGGTGGATAGCCCCTTCGAGGTGGGTCCCTTCCGGCTCCATGCCTTCGATCTGGATGGCGCGCGGTTCGAGATGGCCCTCAGCGGCCCGCACAACGGCGATGAGGCCCGCATGGTGGAGGGCACCAAGGCCATCGTCGCCCAGGCAGGCAAGATCTTCGGCGGCTTCCCCTTCAAGCGCTATGTCTTCTTCCTCACCTTCTCGCCGAAGACCGGCGGGGGCCTGGAGCACAAGGCCAGCACGAGCCTGCTCAGCGACCCCTTCCGGTTCGAAAAGGCGGACGGGTACTACGGCCTGTTCAACCTCGTGGCCCACGAGTTCTTCCACGTGTGGAACGTGAAGGCCATGCATGATCCCGTGCTGGGCCCCTTCGACTACGGCCAGGAGAACTACACGCGCCTGCTCTGGTTCCATGAGGGGTTCACCAGCTACATGGAACACGCCATCGTGCTTCGCTCCGGCGTGGTGCCTTGGAGCCAGGTGTCCAAGACCCTGGCCACGGAGTGGACCAATCAAATCCAGCGCCCAGGCTGGGCCGAGCAATCCTTGGAGGAAAGCAGCTTCGATAGCTGGATCCGCCAGTACAAGCCCCATGAGTTCACGCCCAACAGCACCGTGGGCTACTACGACAAGGGGGAGGTGGTGGGATGGCTCATGGATGCCACCCTTCGAGCCGCCACGGGCGGGGCCAAGGGCCTGGATGACCTCTTCGCCCACCTCTGGAACACCCGGGGGACGAAGGGCGTCACGGACGCCGACGTTCAGGCGGCCTTCAAGGCGATCTCCGGCCAAAACGCCAAGCCCTTTTGGGAGGCCTTCATCCGGGGCCGGGCCCCCCTGGATCCCAAGCCCATCGAGCAGGCCTTCGGCCTGAAGCTGGAACTCAAGGCCCCCTGGGAGCTGCTCTCGCCGGAGGACCTCAAGGACGCGGACGCCGTGGCCCGGGCCAAGGCCTTCACGGGCCTTCTCTTCGCGCCGGTGGCGCCGGGTTCCCCGGAGCCCCCCACCGCCTGGAACGTGCTTCCCGGGACCCCGGCCGCGAGCGCGGGGCTCAGCTTCGGCCATGAGATCCTGGCCGTGAATGGGTGGCGCACCACCACCGCCACGGACGCTCGCAAGCGCGTGGCCGACACGGGCGTGGGCGGCACCGCGGAAATCACCTTCGCGGATCGTGGCCGGGTGCTCACCACGAAAGTGAAGGTGGTGGAGGATCCCCGCCGCAGCCTTCGCATTCAGCCCAGCCCCTTGGCCACGGAGGCCCAGAAGGCCGCCTTCAAGGCCTGGACGGGCCAACCCCATCCGCCCCTGCCGCCCGTCGCGGCCAAGCCCGCCGGATCGAAGGCCCAGTGAAGACCGTCGCCATCATCGCGGCCCACGACGAGGCCGCCCACATCGCCCTGGTGATCCGCGGCCTCAAGGCCTATGGCCTCCATCGCATCCTGGTGGTGGACGATGGCTCCTTGGACGGCACCGGCGGCCTGGCCCGGGCCGAGGGGGCGGAAGTGCTCACGTTGCCGGCGGGAATGGGCGGGGGGAAGGGGCAGGCGCTCCGGGCCGGAATCCGCCATCTGCGATCGGACGCCTTCGACTGGTACCTCTTCATCGATGGGGATGGCCAGCATGACACCGCCGATTTCCAGGCCTTCCTGGATCACCTCGCCGCCCATCCCGGCAGCGACTTCCTCATCGGCAGCCGCTTCCAGGATCGCCACCGCATCCCCCCCAAACGCTGGCGCACCAACGCGCTCGGCAGCTGGACCCTGGGCCGCATCGCTGGCGTGAAGTGGGAGGATAGCCAGAGCGGCTTCCGCATGATCCGCAAGAAGGTCGTCGATCGGTTGGACCTCCGCTCGGAAGGCTTCGCCATCGAGATGGAGATGGCGATGAAGGCCGCGGACTGGAACCTGCGCTGGGCCCACGTCCCCATCCGGGCCATCTACCATCCCGGCCCCCACAAGAGCCATTTCCGGGGCGTGATGGATACGTGGTTGATCGCGTGGTTCTCGTTGCAGTGCTGAAAGAGGGCTTCGGGCTCCGGGCTCCGGGTGAAACGGAGGCGGGGCGTGGCCCCGCGATTAAATATTTAGTTGCGGGCGCGGAGCGCCCGCCGCAGCATCCCGCCCGAAGCCCGAAGCCCGAAGCCCGAAGCCCGAAG
>CAYWDR010000032.1:0-20943 GCA_964457075.1 uncultured Solibacteraceae bacterium | reverse complement strand
CCGCGAACGCGGGGCCTCCTCGTTTCTGGGGTTGCGAAGGGATGATTGTTCCGGCGATGCCGGAAGGTTATGCTGGTCTTTTCCACCTTAGGTGATGGCATGTCCTCGATTCTTCCGGTGCGGGATCAATTCTTGAGTTTCAGCCCCCCCTCGATCGGCGAAGCCGAGCGAGGGGAAGTCCTGGACACCCTGAATTCCGAGTGGATCACCACCGGCCCCAAGACGAAGCGCTTCGAGGCGGACCTCAAGGACTACGTGGGCGCCCCCGGCCTCGTGGCGCTGAACAGCTGCACGGCGGGGCTGCACGTGGGGCTCGTGGCCCTGGGCGTGGGACCGGGGGATGAGGTGATCGTCCCCTCCATGACCTTTTGCGCCACGGCCAACGTGGTGGAGCACGTGGGAGCGAGGCCCGTGCTCGTGGACGTGTGCCCCGACACCCTCTGCATGGATCCGGAGGCCGTGGCCCGCGCCATCACCCCCCGCACGAAGGTGCTCATGCCCGTGCACTACGCGGGCCACCCCGTGGATCTGGACGCCCACTTCGCCCTGCGGATCGCCACGGCCTCCAGGTGCTGGAGGACGCCGCCCACGCCATCCCCACCCGCTACAAGGGCGTGCTCGTGGGCAGCCGCATGAACCTGGCGGCCTACAGCTTCTACGCCACGAAGAACCTCACCACCGTGGAGGGCGGTGCCCTCACGGGGGATCCGGAGCTCATCGAGAAGTGCCGCATCATCGGCCACCACGGCATGAACCGCGACGCTTGGAAGCGCTTCGACAAGTCGGGCTCCTGGTACTACGAGGTGGTGCTGCCGGGCTTCAAATACAACATGACGGACGTGCAGGCCGCCATCGGCATCCACCAGCTCAAGCGGCTGGAGGGCTTCCAAAAGCGCCGCCGCGAGGTGGTGGTCCGCTACGAAGCGGGGCTGGGCACCCTCCCCGAGCTGCAGCTCCCCGTGGAGCTGGAAGGCTGCGAAAGCAGCTGGCACCTCTACGTGCTGCGCCTCCGCACGGAGATGCTCCGCATCGGCCGCAACGACATGATCGAGGGCCTCAAGGCCCTGAACATTGGAACGTCCGTCCACTACGTGCCCGTCCACATGCACCCCTTCTACCGGGACAAGTACGGCTACCGGCCCGAGGATTGCCCCGTGGCCCTCGACGCCTACACGCGGATGCTGAGCCTGCCCCTCCACCCCCGCCTCACGGACGCCGACGTGGACTGCGTCATTGAGGCCGTGCGCTCCCTCGTGGAAGCCAACCGGATCTGAGCCGCCGCATGAAACGCCTGATGGACCTCCTGGGCTCCGGCATCGGCCTTCTCCTGCTGTGGCCCTTCTTCCTGCTGGCGGCCGTGGCCATCAAGCTGGACGACCGGGGCCCCGTCTTCTTCCGCCAGGAGCGGGTGGGGCGTTTCGGGAGGATGTTCCGCATTTGGAAGTTCCGCACCATGGTGATGAACGCCGAAAAGTTGGGCGCCCAGGTCACCGTGGGCCGGGATCCCCGCATCACCCGCGTGGGTCACACCCTGCGGCGGTTCAAACTCGATGAGTTCCCCCAGCTCCTCAACGTCTTCATGGGCGAGATGAGCCTCGTGGGGCCCCGCCCCGAAGTGCCCCAGTACGTGGCCTACTACAGCCCCGAACAGCGGGCGGTGCTGGACCTCCGACCCGGAATCACGGATCCCGCCAGCATCCAGTTCCGGGACGAGAGCGCCCTCCTGGCCGCCAAGCCGGACCCCGTGAAGGCCTACATCGAGGAGCTCATGCCGGAGAAGATCCGCATCAACCTCGCCTATGCTGCCCAAGCGAATGCATTCACAGACTTCGCCATGGTGCTTAAGACCCTGGGCGTGCTGGGACGTTAAGCACGACGACGTTTGTAACGCCGCAAGAAAGGCCTAACGCGAATGGCCCTTCGGGCCTCGCGAATGAACCCCACGGGGACGTTACAGGTCCTCCGGGCTTCGCCCCGCGCCACCAAGGTGGCGCGCCTGCGGGGCCGGGGCGGCGCCGGACTTCCAAGAATTGGTCCGCCGCCCCGACCCCGCAGGGGAGGACCGCTAGGTGCTTACGGCCGTCTTCGCGTGCTTCGCGGGCCCGAAGGGCCCTTCGCGTTCATTCGCGTTCCGCAGTTCGATGCCCGCGAATGGCCACCATCCCGGCGTTTGTGGCGAATCAGGATGCGGCAATTCTTTAGACGTTGTGTTTAGTACCCGTCAGAACTTGGTGTGCCACACGAGGGAAATCGTCCCGAATTTTTGCGGGCCGCGCTGACCCACGAACTCCTCGGAGCGGTGAACCCTTCGCGCCACGATCTCCAGGCTCCGCCTTCGGGAGAGGGGAATGAAGACCCCGAACCCGCCCGCCTTTTCCCGGACGTAGGTCCGCTGGGCCAGCGTGGGGTTGCCCGTAGGCGTCTCGCCTTGGATCAGCAGGTTCTGGGATACGGCCTTGAGGCCCCACTGGGCGTAGGCGTACCAACCCCACTGCCCCAGGTTGGCAACGTCTTCTTGCGCCACATGGTTTTTGCCCTGGTTCCGGTTTAACCCCAGATCCCACGGTGGGCCGGTTTCCGAACTTGAGCACGAAGCCGCCGTGGGCATCCTTGGTGACGTTGCCCGCCCGCAGCCCCAGCTGGCGTGGCCTTCCAGGACGTGATTTCCCGCGCTCGCCAGCCTCCCGAGGTAGGTGTAGTCCCATCGGGATTGCAGGGTGGGTTTGCTGACGATCTGGTGGTCCCACCCCTCGGGATGGGGCGAGCGGATCAAGCGGTGGAATTCCGATTGGACTTGGCGGCCTCCGGCCCCGGGACCCACCACGCCCAAAGTCACCTCCAATTCGTAGAGGTGGTGGAAGGATTTGTAGCGGACCAACCCGCCAGCGTAGAGCCAGGCCGCCCAGGGCCGGTCGTTGGGCTGGGGGTTGGGGTTCTGAATGTCTTCGGGAGTGTAGATCTGTTGCCCCAGCACCCAGCCGGAACTCCAACGGTTCGTCTTCAAGCCCTCCCGCCATGAGCGCGGAAGGAAGTAGGGAAGTTCCTCCCGATGGGTCAGCGACCAGAGCCGGACGCCGTTGGTGTAGTAGCGGTCCCCGCTCACACCGCTAAGTTCCTTCACGTCGTTGTCGATGGATAGGCGGCCAGGGCCGTGGCTCAAGGGCAAAAAAGAAAATGAAAAAGAAAACCGGTGATGAACAGTGATGAACAGTGATGGGAATGCGGTTGCTTTTATCACTGTTTATCACTGTTCATCACTGGCTGATCCTTCCACCCTCCACTCGACCCTTCACAGGCCCATGAAGCCCATGATCTCCGCGCTCACGAGCCGCACGTCGTACTTCTGCTCGGCCAGTTGGCGGCTGCGGGCCCCGAACTGGTCGATGAGGCCGGGGTCCTCCCCGAGGCGGCCCATGGCCTCGGCGAGGGCCTCCGCGTCCCCCACGGGCACGAGGAAGCCGTTGAGGCCGTCCATCACCGTCTCGCGGCAGCCGGGAGCCTCCGTGGTGACGATGGCGAGGCCCATGGACATGCCCTCCAGCACGGAACGGGGCGTGCCCTCGCCGTAGGAGGGAAGGACGAGCACGTGAGCCTGGGAGAGGATGGGGCGCACATCCTTGGCCTCGCCGAGGTATTCCACGATGCCCTCCCGGGCCCAGGCCTGGAGCTGCTCCAGCTTGATGGCCTTGGGGTTGGTATCCAAAGGCCCCAGGATGCGGAACCGGGCGGAAACGTGGCGCTCCCGGAGCAGGCGGCAGGCCTCCACGTACTCCCGGATCCCCTTGTCCTTCAGTAGCCGCCCCACGAAGAGGAAAGTCAAGGGACCCTCTGGGCGGACGTGCCTTGCGAAGTGTTCGAGGTCCACGCCGGACCCGTTGATGATGGTGCGGGCCACGAGGTCCGAGAGCATGCCTTCCCGCGCGAAGAAAGCGAGGTCATCGGTGTTTTGGAAGAACACGCCGTGGGTGCGCTTCAGGGCCACCCGGTACATGAGCTTCACGAGGCCGCGGACGAGGCGCTCCTTCGCGCTTTCGACGTGCCCTTGGAGCGTGCTGCCCCGCCCCGTGATCATGGCGTAGCGCTTGGAAACGCCTGCGAAGCGGGCCGCCAGGGTACCGAAGACGACGGATTTGATCTCGTAGGCCAGCAGGGCGTCCAGCTTCAGCTTCCGGAAGATCTTCCAGAGGCGGAGGGCCGTGAGGACGTCTTTGACGGGGTTGTGGCCCGTGCGATCCGTATCGATGGGCACATAGGTGGCGCCGAGGCCCGCCAAGGCCTCCCGGATTTCGGGCGTGCCGCCCGGAGCGATGCCGAAGACCGTATGCCCCGCCTTCGCCAGTTCCGAGATCAGATGCCCCCGGAAGTTGACGAGATCCCGGGCCGCGCCGCCGAGGACCGCGACCCGCATCATGAGATCTGCAGATTGTGGGCGAACCAGGGCACGACCTCGTCCAGCCCCTGCGCCACGGAATGCGTGGGCGCGTAGCCGAGGTGGGCCTTGATCTTCGTGAGATCGGCTTGGCTGTGCTGGATATCGCCGGGGCGGTTGGGGCCGTAGACGGCGTCCTTGCGGGTGAGATCCGTGCGCACGGCGCAGAGACGATCCGCGATCATGCCGTAGAGCTTCGTGAGGGACGTGGTGCCGCCGAAGGAGACGTTGAACACCTCGCCCAGGGCCTCCTCGGGGGCGATGGAGCCCAGGAGGTTCGCCTGCACGGCATTGGCCACGTAGCAGAAGTCGCGGCTCGTCTCGCCATCCCCGTGGATGGTGCAGGTCTCGCCGGCCATGAGGGCCTGGATCCACTTGGGCATCACGGCGGCGTAGGGGCCGTTGGGGTTCTGGCGGGGCCCGAACACGTTGAAGTAGCGGAAGCCGATGGGCTTGAAGCCATAGGTGCGGCCGAACACGGCGGCGTACTGCTCGTCGATGGACTTGGTCAGGGCGTAGGGCGAGAGGGGGTTGCCGATGCGGCTCTCCACCTTGGGGAGGATGGGATCGTCGCCGTAGACGGAGCTGGAGCTGGCGTAGACCATGCGGTTCACCTTCGCGTCCCGGGCGGCGACCATCATGTTCAGGAAGCCGTCCACGTTGGCCTGGTGGCTGGCGATGGGATCGTTGATGGAGCGGGGCACGGAGCCCAGCGCGGCCTGATGCAGCACCACTTCCACGCCGGCGCAGGCGCGATGGCAGGTCTCCAGATCCCGGATATCGCCTTCGATGAAGGTGAAGCGCTTCCAGGATCCGGCGCTGACGCACGCCTTCACGTTCTCGAGGTTGGCGGCGAATCCGGTAGCAAAGCTATCGAGGCCCACCACTTCCTGGTTCAGCTCCAGGAGCCGCTGCAGGATATTGGAGCCGATGAAGCCGGCCACGCCGGTGACGAGCCAGCGCTTGGGGGTTTTTTGAAGGTCCGCGCAGAGGGTTTCGTAGCGGGTCATCAAAGGCTCCAGTAGGCGGTCTGGCCCGTGAAGGCCTTGGGGGAGAAGGAGGACTTCACGTCCACCACGACGGAGCGGGGATTCAGGCAGGCCTGGATGGCTCCGGCGCCCGCGTCGAGGAAGCTCTTGTGGTTCACGGCGAAGACCACGGCGTCGAGGTTCTTGAAGGCCTCGAAGGGGGCGAGGTGGATGCCGTACTCCTCATGGGTGGCGTCATGATCCGCCAGGGGATCATGAACGAGGGGCACGATGCCGAACTCCTTCAACTCATCAACGATGTCCGGCACCTTGCTGTTGCGGATGTCGTGCACGTTTTCCTTGAAGGTGAGGCCCAGGATGCCGACCTTGGCGGACTTCACGGGGATCTCCTGCTGGATGAGCATCTTCACGAGCTTCTGAGCCACGAAGGCGCCCATGTCATCGTTGATCTGCCGGCCCGCCAGGATCACCTGTGGGTGGTAGCCCAACTCCTGGGCCTTGGTCGTGAGGTAGTAGGGATCCACGCCGATGCAGTGGCCGCCCACGAGGCCGGGAGTGAAGGGGAGGAAGTTCCACTTGGTGCGGGCCGCGGCCAGCACTTCGGAAGTTCGGATGCCCACCTTCTCGCAGATGATGGCCAGCTCGTTCATGAGGGCGATGTTGATATCGCGCTGGGTGTTCTCGATCACCTTCGCCGTCTCGGCCACCTTGATGGAGGAGGCCTCATGGATGCCGGCGGAGATGATGGCGCCGTAGACGCCCGCCAGGGTCTTGCAGGTGGCCTCGTCCTGGCCGGAGACGACCTTCACGATCTTGTCGACGGTGTGGACCTTGTCGCCGGGGTTGATGCGCTCGGGGGAGTAGCCGAGCTTGAAGTCCACGCCGCACGTGAGGCCGGAGACCTTCTCCAGGATGGGGCCGCAGATGTCCTCGGTGACGCCGGGGAACACGGTGGATTCGTAGACGACGATGCTGCCCTTGCCGATCACCTTGCCCAGGGTCTCGCTGGCCTTGATGACGGGAGTCAGATCCGGGCGGTTCCAGCCGTCGATGGGGGTGGGCACGGCCACGATGTAGACGTCGATCCCCTTCATGTCCGCCGGATCGCAGGTCATCTTGAGGGTGGTGGACGTCAGGACTTGGGTGTCCACCTCGCGGGTGCGGTCCACGCCGCCGCGAAGCTCATTGACCTTGGCCTCGTGGATATCGAAGCCGACGGTGCCGGGGAATTGCTTGGCCAGTTCCAGCGCGAGCGGCAAACCGACATATCCAAGTCCAACGACAGCGATGCGCATGATGCTCCTCGATGGTTCATTGGGGGTGCAGGGTCCCCACGAAGGTTCACGATAAGGGTGCAACCATCTATTCTTGCACATCAAGGGATGTAGGTTGGAAAAATTATGCAATCCGCACTCGCGAAACGGTTTTCAGCAGCACCTGAGACCCCCATCCCGGACCCAATCCGAAGGCCCTTGGCGCGGCGCCCTTCGCCGGGGCAACAGGGCGGGCCAGCACGGCACGGATTCCGCTAAGCCATCCTTTCAGGCCGAACGGGTTCAGGATTCCGGCCGGATTTTTTCGCCTAGTAAACTACCTGTCAGTTTATTCCCATTCCTATAGACCCATCTGAGCACGCCCCTCGGGGCCGGTGCATGGAGCGACCTGTGACCATGCTCATCCAGACCTGGTATGGCCGGCTTTCCGGAGCCGTCATCGCCTTGGCGCTCCTCCAGGCCGGATGCAGCGGTGCGGCCCCTGATAAGGAAGGCGACACCGCCGGTACCCCCCCGCCCCCTCCGCCCACGCCCAGCATCTGCACACCACCCACGGCCTCCGGCCCGAACGTGAGCGTGAAGGATGCCGCCTACGGCGCGAAAGGGGATGGGGTCGCGGATGATACCGTCGCGATCCAAGCCGCCGTGAACGCCATGGCGGGCACTGGCGGAACGGTGAACGTCCCCGCGGGCACCTACCTCATCAACGCCGTATTCGCCAGCAACCGCGGCATCGTGCTCAAGAGCAACATGACCTTCGCCATGGCCTCCGGGGCGATCCTGAAGGCGAAACCGAACGCGTCGAACAACTACGTCATCCTCGCCATCGACGGCGCCCAGGATCTGGCCGTCCTTGGCGGCACCCTCCAAGGGGAGCGCGCCGCCCACCTCGGCACCACGGGCGAACATGGGCATGGTCTCTCCATCGCCGGAGGCGCGAAGCGCGTCAGCATCATCGGCGTCACGGCCAGGGAGTGCTGGGGGGATGGATTCCACGTCTCCTCCAGCTCGGCCGTATCCTTTTGCGGGGTCACCGCGGATCACAACCGCCGCCAGGGCATGTCGGTCACGAGCGTGGACGGGCTCACCATCCGGAATTCCACCTTCAAGAACAGCGGCGGGACGTTGCCCGAGGATGGCTTGGATATCGAACCGAACCTCGGCGAGACCGTGAACAACGTCCTCATCACCAGCTGCACCTTCGCGGGCAACTCGGGGAACGGCCTCCAATCCGGAGTTCCCGTGGCCTATACAGGCGCGGCCTGGATCAGCAACGTGGTCATCGACGGGAACACCTTCACGGGAAATGGCCTGGACACCCGGAGCGCCAGCCCGCGGGCGGGCCTCATGGGCTCCAACAGCCGGGAGCAGCGGATCCTCAACAACACCTTCACCGGGAACCTCGGCTACGGCATCCTCTTGCGAAGCGCGGCCAGCTACTTCCTCGTCTCGGGAAACACAGTGGCGAACACGACTGGGCACGGAATCGTCCAGGACACCTGCATCGGGAATTCGATCACGGGAAACTCCGTGACCAACAATTCGGGCCACGGAATCTACTCCCCGGGCAGCGTGGGGGGAACCATCTCCGGCAACACCGTTCAAGGCAACGGGCTGGCTCCCTGAAGCACCCGGGCATCCTCCTCGAGCATCCGGATGATCCGGCAGGCCAAGGCCGTGCGAAGGGTCAATTCCCGCCGGGAGGGCGCCTGCGCGCCGAGCTGGGCGCGCACGGCCCGCACCCAGGACGTGGGGATGATCCGTTTCAGCGCGGCGCGAAGGGACCGGGAGGGGGCGATGGCGGAGGGCGCATGTTGGAGATCCGCCAATAGCTCGATGCGGAAGGGCTCGGGCAGCAGCCTTCGGGCCAGGTCCCCGCTCAGTTCCGCCTCGAACCACCGCGCGTAGGACGGAGTCCAGAGATAATCGTTCCGGTCGTCGTCCGCGCTCATGGTGGCGTAGGGAATGGCGGGGCCCTCGGAGCGGGCGATCTTCCGGAACAGGAGCTTGTCCGTGCGCAGGGAATCGGGCATCCGGCGCACGTACTCGAGGATGGGCCGGGCGAGGAGGGGGCTCGCGATCTCGACGAAGGGCGACTTCACATCGTTGAGGGCCGCGAGGCCGATGGGGATCCGGTAGGCGTGGTAGAGGCGATCCCGATAGGAAGCGATCGTCTCCTCGGGGCGCTTCCGCAGCGGCTCGGGAAGGGCCTGGGGCCCGTCGGCGATCTGCTCCACCGTCGGCTCATCGAGGAAGTCGCCGAGCAGGGTGATGCCCACCGAGGCCCGGGCGTGCACCTCGTCCTTCACGGGGATCCAGCCGAATCCTTCATCCCCCCGGATGACGCCATCCACGCCTTGGCCGGCGAGCGTCGTCCATAGCCTGAGGCCGTCCAGATAGGGGAATAGCTGATCCGTGGTTCCCCCGCTGGCCTCGACGAACCGATCCGCCACCGCCTCGGGGGCCTCCTGCGATCGTTCGGTCAACAGGTAGTCGTGCTGAAGGCCGAAATGCCCCGCGAGCCGCTGGGCCACGTAGGCATCGTTCCCCGGTTGTTCCAGGGATCGGGCGAGACCCCACGTCACGGTGCGCGGCCGCAGGCCCTGGCGATGGAGGGCCGAAAGGATGAATCGGCAGTCATACCCGCCGGAGAGGGGGAAGGCCCAACGGGCGGAGGCGAAATCAAAGGACTCGATGGATCGCTTCAGGATCGCCTGGAGGTCCCTTTGACACTCCGCCTCGGAGGCGGTTTGGGGGTTGAACTCCGCGGGAGCGCTCTCCACCCGCAGCCGCCAAGAGGCACGATCAAGGATGAGCCGCGCATGGGGTGGAAGGCGGGAGAGCCGCCCATCCCAAGCCTCCTGAGGGCCGTTGTTGCCGGTGGCCAGATACCAGGCGAAGGCCTTCCGGTTCAGTTCCAGGCTCCCCATCAGCGCGGCCAGGGCGCGCTGGGAGGTGGAAGCGAGGAAGCGATCCGGCGAATGGACGTACCAAATCGAACGGGAACCCGCGAAATCCGAGCACAGCTCGATGGAGCCCGCATCGCTCCGGACGAGGGCGAAGGTCCCTTCCGGCACGGGGGATCCGGGCCGATCCCATTCCGGCCATGACCCCGCGAAGGCGCCGAGGTGAGCCGAGGTCCCCTTGAGGGACGCGGCGCCCACGGGCCCGGTCAGTCCCACGAGCTCCCCGGATCCCTCGATGATCCGGCAGGGATGCCCCTCCAAACCGGGGGGCGTGATCCGGGCGGCGACGGCCCCCAGGGACCGTGCGGAGATCGCCCCGCCCTCGCCGCGCCAACAGGCGTAGATCAGATTGCTCACGGGTGGCTCCCTTGGGCGGCGCCGGCGGAGTCGCGGTTCATGGCATCGCGGATGGCATCCTCCCATAGGCCCATCACCCGGTCGTGGGAGAACCGTTCGACGACCTCGACGGCGCGGCCCGAAAGCCGCCCTCGAAGCTCCGGGTCCTCCGAAAGGCGCACCATGGCCTCCGCGAGGGAGGAGGGATCCTCCCGGGGGACGAGGAGGCCATCCACCCCATCGCGGAGGATCTCCCTCGCGGCGCCTCCGAAATCCGAGCTGATCACCGGCAGCCCGCAGGCCATGGCTTCCACGAGCGCGTTGGGGAAGCCCTCCGCCCGGGACGGCATGACGAAGACATCCGCGTTCCGGAGCACGTCGAAGGGGCGGTCGGTGATGCCCATGAACCGGGCGCTTCCAGAGAGCCCCAGTTCCCGGGCGAGCCGTTCCAGGGATGCCCTTTCGGGCCCCTCTCCCCACACCTCCAGCCGGCCATCGGGGATCCTCGGGGCCGCCTGGGCGAAGGCCCGGAGCAGGAGGTCGAATCCCTTGACGGGAAAGAGCCGCCCGATCGCCACGAGGCGGAGGCCCGGCGCCCGTTCCGATGGGATCGCGGCCGAAGCCGGGGGCGGCGGCACGGGGTTGGGGATCACCCTCCCCTTCGACCTCACGATGGGGGGAAACCATTCCAGCACGGCCCTGGACTGGAAGATCACGCAGTCCGCGCGGGGGTAGGCGAAGCGCCGCAAGGCTTCCCAGAACCGGCCCAAGGATCTGCGGGAGGGATCCGTCCGTTCGGAGATGACCACGGGGAATCCCAGCCCGCGGGAGGCGAGCACCGCGATGGCATTGGCCTTGTCGATGAAGGAGATGACCACGTCCGGCCGCGCCTCCTTGAAGGCCCGGCGCACCACCCGGAGCCTCCGGAGGTTGTTGGCGATGGCTTCGAATACGGACGAACTCTCCCCGAGCAGATCCAAGGGGCGCACGGCGATGGCGGGATCCAGCGGGTAGAAGGGCTTGGCCTGTCCATCCGCCAGGGGCAGGATGAGCACCTCGGCCCCCTTGGAGGCCCAGTGGTTGGCCAGCAGGGACATGACCCGCTCGGCCCCGGCGGCCCGCAGCCCCCATATGAAAAAAACTATTTTCACCCGGGGCAGGGTGCTGGATTGTCCACGCGGGATCTCAAAAGGCATCGCTCAAAATCGCAGATATGCCGGGCGGGCGCAAACCGTTCCGTTCGTCACCCCCGAGTTAGTCATTGAGCGATTTCAATCTACCTGGAACACTGTAATTACCAAGCAAGGGGACATTCCCACATGCACGCGAGCTGCTACATCGTCCGATTCGACGACATCTGCCCGACCATGAACTGGAGGGTCTGGGAGGAGATCGAATCCCATCTGGAGCGATTCGCGGTAAAGCCGATCCTCGCCGTCGTTCCCGATAACCAGGATCCGAAGCTGGTCGTGGACGCGCCCCGGCCCGACTTCTGGGATCGCGTCCGGGGCTGGCAGGCCAAGGGGTACACCATCGCCCTCCACGGCTACCAGCATCGTTACGTGAACAAGAACGGCGGGATGATGCGCCTCAACCCGCAAAGCGAATTCGCGGGGCTCTCCAGGGCCGAGCAGGAGGAAAAGCTGCGGATGGGCCTCGCCATTTTCGAGGCGAATGGCGTGAAGGCGGACGCCTGGGTGGCCCCCTCCCACTCCTTCGACGCGACCACCGTGAGCCTCCTCGCGGAGCTTGGCGTCCCCGTCATCAGCGATGGCCTCTGGCCCATGCCCTTCACCCAGCCCGACGGGATCACCTGGGTGCCCCAGCAGCTCTGGAGTTTCGAGCCCATGAAGCGGGGCGTGTGGACGGTCTGCCTCCACCACAACGGCTGGTCCGCTCAACGGGTGGACCAGTTCGGCCTGAACCTCGCGGCCTATGCGAATCGGCTGACCGACGTGCCCGCCGTGGTGAAGGCCCACCGGGGCCGGCGGTTGACGCTCTCCGACAAGTGGTCCGCCCTGGTTGATTTCATCTGGGTGCACTGCATCATGGATCCGGTGTGGGACGCGCGTGAGCGCATGCGCGTGAAGCGGGCGGCCCGCCGATGAGCCGCAGGCCCTGCGTCCTGTTCGTCATCAATTCTCTGGCGGCGGGCGGCGCGGAGCGCCAGCTCACGGAACTCGTGCGGAACATGGACAAGGCCCGCTTCGACGTCCACGTGGCGGTCTTCTACGGGCCCGGCAACCACAATGGCGGGGAGCTCTGGCCGGAGATGGCCTCCATCCCCGGCGCCACGCTGCACGACCTCCGGAAACGCAAGGGGCCCTTGGGCTACTTCACCACCCTGCCCCGCTTGGCCGCGCTGATCCTCCGGATCAAGGCCGACATCCTTCACGGATATCTCGAAGGGAACCTCCCCGTGCTGCTCCTCGGCGGGCTGCTCCGCAAGCGGGTGGTGTGGGGCATCCGCCGTTCCTTCTCGGACCTGTCCAAGCTGAACCGCCTCTCCATGGCCCTGCTCAAGCTCCGTCTCCTGCTGGCCCGGTTCACCGATCTGATGATTTTCAATTCCCGCACCAGCCTCGCCAACCATCGATCCATGGGCATGAAGGGGGCCGCCGCCCGCGTCATCCCGAACGGCTTCGATATCCATCGCTTCCGCCCGGATCCGGCCCTCCGGGCCTCCCAGCGGGCCGCCTGGGGCATCCCGCCAGGGGCCGAGCTCGTCGGCATCGTGGGGCGCCTGGACGACGTCAAGGATCATCCCGCCTTCCTTCGCGCCGCGGCGCGCCTCGCCGGGGAGCGCCCCGAGGCCCGGTTCGTCTGCGTGGGGCGCGGCGGCGAGGCCTATACGGAATCCCTCAAGGCCCTGGCCGCCTCCCTGGGCATCGCCGGCAAGGTCCACTGGGCCGGCGTCAGCCGCGAGATGCCCTCCGCCTACAACGCCCTGAACGCCCTGGCCCTCACCTCCACCGACGAGGGCTTCCCCAACGTCGTGGGGGAGGCCATGGCCTGCGGCATCCCCTGCGTCGCCACCCGGGTGGGGGACGCCGCCCTGCTCGTGGGCGACACCGGATTCATCGCCGAACCCGGCGATATCGACGCCATCCACCAAGGGCTCCGCGCGCTGCTGACCGAGCCCGCCGAGGCCCGCCGCCTCAGGGCCCAGGCCTGCCGGAACCACATCGTGGACGCCTACAGCGTGGAGGCCCTGGCCCGGCACACGGAGGAGCAGCTGCTGGGCCTCCTTTCGCCCGCGCCCGCGCCCGCCCCTTGCCGGGAGCGGCCATGACCCCCCGGTACATCATGCGGCTGGACGACGCATGCCCGACGATGGATTGGAATGCCTTTTCCCGCTTCGAGGCGGCGATGGACCGCCACGGCGTGAAGCCCCTCGTGGCCGTGATTCCCGATAATCAAGATCCGGCCTTCCACATCGACCCGCCAGCCCCCGATTTCTGGCATCGGGTGAGGGCGTGGCAGGCCAAGGGCTGGGCCATCGGGCTGCATGGATACCAGCACCGCTACGAGAGCACGGAGGCGGGCATCCTCGGCCTATCCCCCAAGAGCGAGTTTTCGGGGCTGCCCTACGAAGCGCAGTTCGAAAAACTTCGCCGGGCCCTTGAGATCTTCGGCCGGGAGGAGGTGAGGGTGGACGCCTGGGTGGCGCCCTCCCACTCCTTCGACTGGACGACGGTGGCCGCTCTCGACGCGCTCGGAATCCGCGCCTTCAGCGATGGCCTCGCCCTGCGTCCCTACCGGGATGACCGCGGCAACATCTGGGTGCCCCAGCAATTCGCCCTGCTGCGCGCCATGCCCTGGGGCACGTGGACCTCCTGCTACCACCTCGACGACTTCGAGACGGAAACGTTCTGGGAGACCTTCGAGCGGCGGCTCCAAGCCTTGGCACCCCGGATGAGCACCTTCCAGGAAGCCCTCGCCCAGGGGGACCGCCCCCGCTCCCTCCTCGACGGGACCGTGACGTTCGCCCGCCACGCCCTCAATCGCGCCCGCAGGGCGGCGGGCATTCAGTAGGATCATCGAGCCCCCTCCATGAACCCGAAGACTCGCGTGCTCTTCCTCATCCCCTCCCTCGTCGCCCATGGCGCCGAGCGGCAGCTCTGCGAGCTGGTGAAAGCGATGGATCCGGCCCGCTTCGAACTCCATTTAGCGGTGTTCTACGATCCGGAGGACGTCGAGGGCGCGGATCTCTCCCCGGAGATCCAGGCCCTGCCCCATGTGGCGCTCCACAGCCTCCATAAGCGGCGGGGATCCCTGGGCAACCTCGCCCTGCTGCCGCGCCTCCTGGGTCTCGTCCGCCGGCTCCGTCCCCACGTCCTCCATGGGTACATGGATGGCAACCTGCCCGCGCTGGTGGCCGGCCGCCTGCTCCACGCCCGGGTGGTCTGGGGCATCCGCCGGTCCAGCTACGATCTGGCGGGGGCGGATGACCGGTCCCTCGGCATGCTTCGCTGGATGATCCGCCTCTCCCGGTTCGTGGATTTGATCATCTTCAATTCCGAAGCCGGGCTTGAGAGCCACCGCGCCCTGGGCATGAAGGCACGCCGCATGGCCGTCATTCCCAACGGGTTCGACACAGCCCGCTTCTCCCCCGATCCGGAGTCGGGACGGGCCCAGCGGGCGGAATGGGGCCTTCCCGAAGGGGCCCCCGTCGTAGGAATCGTCGCCCGCCTGTACCCCGTGAAGGGGCACGCCACCTTCCTCCAGGCCGCCGCCCTTCTGGCGAGATCCCGCCCACAGGTCCGCTTCGCCTGCATCGGGGACGGGTCCCCATCCTACGCGCGGGAGATGAGGCGGCTCGCCGAATCCCTGGGGCTGGGGGATCGGGTGATCTGGCCCGGGGCCACGCACCGCATGCCCGCGGCCTACAACGCCCTCTCCATCCTGGCCCTCGCCTCCCTGGAGGAGGGATTCCCCAACGTGCTGGGCGAGGCCATGGCGTGCGGGATCCCCTGCGTGGCCACCCGCGTCGGCGACGCGGAGCTCCTCATCGGCCCCACGGGCCGGGTGGTGCCCGCCGAAGACCCGGAGGCCCTCGCCGCGGCCCTCGGGGACCTCCTCGACGAGCCCCCCGCACCGCGCGCCGGGCGATCCCTGGCCTGCCGGGACCGGGTGGTGCGAACCTACGGAACCCAGGCCCTGGCCCAGCGCACCGAAGAGGCCCTCGCCGGCCTCTTCGACCGTCCCAACCACGCCCCGCTCCCAGCCGAAGGATCCTGATGGATATCGTCTTCCTCACCGATAGCGTGGAATCCGGAGCCCGGGGCGGCGCGGAGACTCAGATGCTCCGGATCGCCGAGACGCTCCATCGGCGCGGGTGGAGCGTCGGCATCATGACCATGCTGCCCTCCCCCGGCTTCCGGGAGCAGGTGCCCGAGGCAGACATCCCCTTCACGGAATGCTCCACCGTGGGACTCCCGGGCACACCCTTCCCCATGGCCTTCCGGATGATCCGGCAGCTCCGGGAATGGCGCCCTTCCGTGCTCGTCTCCTTCAATTACTACCCGGACGTGATGGGCCGCATCTGCGGCCGCGCCGCCGGAGTTCCCGCGATCCTCTCCACCCTGCGCACCGTCCACATGAAGACCCCCGCGCGGGAATGGATGTACCGCCTCACGGAGCCCCTCGTCACGGGCACCATCTCCAATTCCCAGGCGGGCGTGGACTACATGGTGTCCTGCAAGGTCCTCACGCCGGAAAAGACCTCCGTGATCCCCAACGGCATCCTCACCGGCAGCCTTCCCGCACCCATCAGCCGGGAGGAGGCCCGGGCCGAGTTCAACCTCCCACCCAACGCCTTCCTTTGGATCGCCGTGGGCAACCTCCGGGAGGCCAAGGACTACCCCACCCTGCTTGACGCGGCGGAACGGTGCGCCGCCGCATCGGACCAGTTCCATCTCCGCATCGCGGGGGGCGGGGAGGCTTTCGATTCGATGCGGGCCGATATCGCCGCCCGCGGCCTCGCGGACCGCGTGGAGTTGTTGGGCTCCAGGATGGACGTGCCCCGGTTGCTCCGGGCCGCGGACGCCCTGGTGCTCTCCTCCGCCTGGGAGGGGATGCCCAACACCGTGATGGAGGCCATGGCCTCGGGCCTGCCCGTGGTCGCCACGGACGTGGGCGGCGTGAAGGAGCTCCTGGTGGAAGGTGAAACGGGCTTCATCGTCCCGCCCAAGAAACCCGGCTCCCTGGCGGAGCGGATGCTCGCCCTCATGCCCCTGCCGGAGGCCCGGATCCTGGCCATGGGCGGTTCGGGGCGGCAGCGCATCCTCGACTACTTTGATAACGATCGGGTGGTGGACCGCTGGGAGGAGGCGTTTCGAAAGCTCATTCCCGCGGCTCCGTCCCCCATGGCCAGCCTACCGGCCGCCTTCGTGGTCTCCCTCGACTTCGAGCTGCTCTGGGGCATGCGGGACAAGCGGACCATCGAGAGCTATGGTGATCACATCCTCGGCGAGCGGGAGGCCATCCCCGCGATCCTGGCCCTGTTCAGGAAGTACGAGGTGAGGGCCACGTGGGCCTCCGTCGGAATGACCCTCTTCGATCGCAAGGAGGAACTCCTCAAGTACCTCCCGGAGCAGCTTCCCACCTACTTGAGGAAGGGGCTGGATCCCTATGCCGGCCTGGATCAGATCGGGGATGATGAGCGCTCGGATCCCTACCACTACGGCCTCTCCCTCGTGCGGCGGATCCTCGAGTGCGAGGGGCAGGAACTGGGCAGCCACACCTTCTCCCACTTCTACTGCCTGGAAGAGGGCCAGACCTCCGGCCAATTCAAATCCGATCTGCAGGCCTCCGTCGCGGCCACCCAGCGCCTCACGGACCGCCCCCGCAGCTTCGTCTTCCCCCGGAACCAGTTCAACCACCAGTACCTCGAGATCTGCTCCGACGTGGGTTTCGAGGTCTTCCGGGGCAATGAGGACTCTTGGGCGTACCGGGAGTCCATGGAGGCGGATCAATCCCTGTTCCGCCGCGGCGCCCGCCTGATGGATAACTACGTGAACCTCACGGGGCACCATGGGTTCATCCCCTCCCTGGAGGGAGGCATCGTGAATTGCCCCTCCAGCCGGTTCTTCCGCCCCTACACCGCGGGCCTCTCCTTCGTCGAGGGCCTGAGGATCCACAGGATCCGCGAGTCCATGTCGCGCGCGGCCCGTCAAAACCGCAGCTTCCACCTTTGGTGGCACCCCCACAACTTCGGGATCAATCTGAAGGAGAACCTCGCGGGACTGGAAAAGCTTTTGCGCCACCACGCCGGCCTGCGGGAACGCTACGGCGTGAAGTCCATGAACATGGGTGACGTCGGCCGCAGGGCCCACGCCACAGGAACCCACCCCTGGGCCCGCCCGGCCATGGTTCCCACCCTGGAGCCCATCCCATGAGACTTTATTCCGCCTCCGAGGCCCTCGATCTGGAGCTTCCCAGCCCGCCCGGCGAAGCGGCCTCCCCCGCGCCCCTCGGTTCCAACTTCGCCGCGTTCTGGGAGCGGCGGGGCCGCCGGGTGTTCGAATCCAACGGCGTGATCTGGGGGCATCACAAGGGGCCTTTCTACACCTGCCTTCCCCAGCATCTCCGGATCGACGCCGACCCCGAGGAACTCCGGGAAGTGTTCCAGGCGGGCGGCGTGAAGGGCCTTCGCTTTCCTTCCGCCCACCGCCCCGGCCTCTCCAACGGCATGTACGTGTTGCGGCCTCGGAGCTACACGCTCAAGACGGTGAACCAGCGGCAACGCTCCCACGTCAAGCATGGCCTCGACGCCTGCGAAATCCGCCCCATGGGCCACGAGGAACTGGCCACCCTGGGCCTCGACCTCAATCGCGACACCCTGGCCCGGCAGGATCGCAGCGATGAGGACTTCCTGGATCCCGCGCGATGGAAGCGCTTCGCCAAGGCGGTGGGCGATACGCCCGCCATGTCCATCCACGGCGCCTTCGTGAAGGGCCAGCTCGCCTCCTACCTCGTCTCCTGCCGGGAGGGGGAATGGATCCACATGATCTATGGGATGTCCCGCACCCATCTGCGGGAGTTCTACCCCAACCACGCCCTGGATTTCATTTTCATCACGGGGCTATCGGAGGATCCCGGCATCCGGTACATCTCCAACGGATGCACCTCCACGCTGCCCAACGAAGGGCTCGACCGGTTCAAGCGCCAGATGGGCTACCAGATCTCCGAGCAGAACCTCTGCATCCACTTCCATCCCATGCTGGCGAACCTCCTCACGAGCCGGGCCGTGGGCGCCATGGCGAGTGGGCTCCATTCCCTCCTCCCGAAGCAGGAGAGCCTCGCCTATCGGACCAGGATCCTCGAAGGGGCCCGCCTCAGCCGGGGCTAAGGGCGATACGGTTCACTTTCCGGACGGGCCCGTGCAGGATCCGGGTTCAGGGCACCAAACCGTTCCCGGAGACCGTGTTGCCGCTCAGGATCACGCCGAGGCAGGAGGGTGAGTAGATCCCGTGGCCTCCGTTATTCGTCACGATGTTGCTCGTGATCACGGTGTCGTTGCAGAGGTACTCCTGGAACCCATCGGCCGAGTTCGACGTGATCGAGTTGCCCCGCGCGAGAACGCCGTTCGCGCCGTCCCGCATCAGGACACCGTTCCCGATGTTCCCGGTGAGGGTGTTGTTCGTGAGCTGGTGGCCCGGGGAGTTCGAGACCTGGATGCCGCTTCGAGGAGACGCGCTCAGGGTGTTCCCGCCATTCCCCGAGCTGGTGTTCCCATCCACCACCACGTTCTTCACCCAGGCCAGGCCCGTGTGCTTGATGGGGACGCCCACCTGGATGCCGTTCCCGGCGTTGCCCGTGAACGTGCAGCCCGTGATGAGGACGTTGTTCACCGTTTCCCCCGCGTTGGGTTCGATATCAAGCCCGGATTCGGGCAGGGTCCCCGCGGTGTTCTTGAAGGTGGAATTCCGGATGACCAGGCCATCCACGCTGGTGATGGAGATGCCCTGCCGGCGGTTCCGATCCGCCACCACGTTGCACATGGTCACGTCCGAACTGAACATCACGTCGAAGCCGTCGCCCCAGCACTCCTTGCTCGTCACACCCTCGATCACCACGTGGTGGGCGTTGCTCATGATGAGGCCATGGCCCCATTCCCCCGTGGTGCCGGTGTGGGCCAGGCGCTCTCCCTGGATCGTGCCTCCGAGGACATTCACATAGCTGGCATCCTTGATCCTCACGATGCCGTAGTTTCCCGAGCCGTTGGGGATCGCCCTGAGCACCGCCCCCGTGGCCATGGAGAAGGTCATGTTGCTCTTGAGGTAGATCGAGGTGAGGGCGTTGATCAGGTAGGTCCCCTCGGGAACATGCACGGTCCCGTTGGTCCCGGCGGCCGCGGTGACGGCCCGCTGGATGGCGGCGGTGTCATCCGTCACGCCATCGCCCTTGGCCCCGTAGGTGGCGTCGGTGACGTTCAGGGTGAGGGCGTTGCCCGGCGCCGGGGCGCATCCCGCGAGGATGGTGGCGCTCGCGCTGCCTTGCTTGGAGGGGTCTGCCACGCTCGCCGCCACCACGCTGTGGCTGCCAGCCGCGGCGGGGGCGGTGTAGGTCACGGTGTTGCCCGAGCCGCTGAGGGTGCCCACGGTGGCATTGCCGCCCGCCACCCCATCCACCGTCCAGGTGACGGCGGTATTGGTGCTGCCAGATACGGCGGCGGTGAGGGATTGCGCGCCCCCGCCGTTGAGGCTGAAGGCGGCGGGGCTCAGGGACACGCTCACCGGAGCGGGGGCGGCCTGCACCGCCACGCTGGCGGCGGCCTGCTTCGCGGAGTCCGCCGCGCTGGTCGCGGTCACGTAATGGGTCCCGGCGGCGCCGGGAGCCGTGTAGGTGACGGTCAGGCCGCTGCCGCTGATGAGCCCCACGGTGGAGCTGCCGCCCGAGATGCCATCCACGGCCCATGACACGGCCTTGTTCGAGGAACCGGAAACCGTTGCGGTAAAGGATTGGGTGCCCCCGGCCGTCAACGTGGCCGACATCGGATTGAGGGACACGGTGACTTGATGCCGCTTCACCCGGACCGTTGAGATCCCCGTCCGGCTCGGATCCGCCTTGGCCGCCGCCACCAGGACGTGGGTGCCATCGGAATCAGGCGCCAGGTAGGAGACGGAGGATCCGCTCCCGATGATGGTGCCCACGGAGGCATTGCCATTCTCGACGTTGTCCACCGTCCACCGCACGTCCGTATTGGCGGTTCCAGATACGGTGGCGGTCAGCCCGATGGAGTCCGATACGAAGATGTCGCCCGCAGTGGGCGTCAGGGATAAGGTGACCGCGGGGGCCGTGCCCCCGCCCGCCACCGTGGATTCGGAACCGCCGCCGCCACTGCACGCGATGATCGAGCACGCGACGCCGATGGATACGGCTCCGAACAGACGAATTTTTTGACTTCCGGCCTTCATGACAGCTCCTGCGGCTAGGTTTCCCCAGGCCGCCTCTGAGGGCGTCATTCGGGGGGACTCCCTCCGCTTCGGCCCGCCGGGGGCTTGGGCTGATCACCTCCCCTCGTGAGGCAGGATTACTCGGCCGGGGCGTGCGCGGACTCGGCCTGAAGGCACGCTGCCATGGCCAGCCGCCCATGGATCCGGCCGAGTCGTCGGGCCGGGCCCCACCGCCCTTGGCAACCGAGCGAAGTCAGGCCGGTCTCCCGTCGTGGGGGCTACCGGGACCGCGCTACCCTACCTGTAAATTCCTGTGACGTCCCGCCCGGTCTCATGGTCCAGACCAAGCCGCTCCGGCCCCCATCCGGCCATGAAAGTCGGCCCTTGATCTTTAAACACGACGTCTTAAATATCGCCGCATGGCCAGCAGATTCCCCCTCGTCGTTGCCTCGGATGCGCTAGACGGAATGGGATGTCCAACAGGTGTTTTCATCAGCGGACATCAGCGTTCATCAGAGCTGAATTTTTTCTTTTCCTGGGAAAAGATCA
>CAYWDR010000031.1:0-21476 GCA_964457075.1 uncultured Solibacteraceae bacterium | reverse complement strand
CGTGATCGAGAAGTGCGGCTTCGGTCCGGCATCGCTCTGGGCCGAGCTTCCGGCCGAATACCAGCTGCCCTGGCGGAACGTGCGGCTGAACGAGGAGACGGCGCGGCGGCTTGCCCGGTCGTCGAAGGCATGGGAGGCCTGAAGCGGTTCGAGGGTCTTGAGCATGGCGTCCTCGGGCTGAGAGTGCGGGTTTCCCGCGCGAGCAGCGGGGGTGCGGGGGGACGCAGAGTGAGCGCCAGCGAGCGGGCGGTCCCCCCGGTGAGTGTCAACAGCAGCCGTCGGGGCCGCAGGATCCGGAGCCGTGGAGGCCCTTGAGGCCACTCGGATCCCGGCGGGAAGGTTCAACCCCGCAGGCGAAAGGCAGGATCTCGGAGGGAGGCGCCTCGGGCGCCAGGTATTCGAATTGATGCGCGTAGGGCTCCCGGCAATAGATCTGGAAGGTCTTCTCGCACACGGCGGGGGGCACAGCCCGCTGGAGCACGTGGCCGTCGTCATCCATGGCCTGCTTCCATGGGCCCCTGTATAGGACGGCCTGGCCATGATCCCAGCAGGCCCCTTCCTTCCCTTTGAAGGCGCTCACCGTGACGGATCGGAAGGCGATGCCTTCCACGATCTGCCAGGGTTCCGCATCCCGCTTCTCCAGCCTGATGCCGTAGAACCCAGCCTCTTCAAAGGCCTGGAGAAAGGCCTCCTCCTCGAAGGCGCCGGAGATGCAGCCGCTCCATAGTTCGGGATCCCGCTGAAGCGCATCCGGAACCTCGCGGTCGCTCACGATATCGGAGATCACCGCGCGTCCTCCACGCTTGAGCACGCGGTGGATCTCGCGGAACAGCCGCCCCTTCTCCTCCGTGGCGACGAGGTTGAGCACGCAATTGGAGACCACCACGTCCACGCTTTCCGTGGCCACGAGGGGCGATTCCACGCGCAGCCTCGCCACTTCCGCGTTGAGCCGGTCCAGCGCCGCCAGATCGGCCACGGGATGGCGAGCCAAGGCCCTTTCAAGCGCCTCCAGATCGAGATCCAGATCCTGGATGCGGCCCTTCCTGAATTCCACGTTGTCGTAGCCGAGCGATCGGGCGACCACGGCTTGGGAACGCCGGGCGAGATCCAGCATGTCGTCGTTCATATCCACGCCGATGACCCGGCCTTCGGCGCCCACGATCTGGGCCGCGATGAAGGCGATCTTGCCCGTGCCCGAACCGAGATCCAGCACCGTTTCCCCCTCGCGGACGAGGCGGGAGGGATCCCCGCATCCGTAATCCCGGTCCAGCACCTCCTGGGGGATCACCTGGAGATAGCGCGAATCGTACTGCACGGGGCAGCAGAGTTCGGGCTGGAGACTCCGCGCCCCCTCGCTATAGCGGGACCGGACCGCGCTTTCCACGTCCGCGGTCGTTTGAAGGATGGTCGTCATCGGACACCTCTGATGCGCTTGGGGTGCAGCCAACATCTTTGGTGTTACATCGAAGTTGTGCCGGGCACCCCACGCTCCAGGAGCAGCCATGGAGCGCGGGAAGGTATTGATCGTGTTCGCCAAGGCCCCCCGGGCGGGCCGCGTGAAAACTCGGCTCGCGGCGGGCCTTGGCCCGGAAGGCGCCCTGCGGATCTACCGGCGGATGGCGGAAGGGATATGGGGGGCCTTGAGAGAGGCTCAGGCGCGGGGGGCCTTCGCCCTCTGGCTCTGTTTCGATCCTCCCGAAGCGGAATCCGAGATCCGGTCCTGGCTTGAGGGCGCCGATCGCTACCTCCCCCAGACCCAAGGCAATCTCGGCCGAAGGCTCGCCATCGCACTGACCTCGGCCTCCACGGAAGGATATGAAAAGGTCGCCGTGATCGGAACCGACGCGCCCGCCGCCACCCCGGCGCGCATCCACGAGGCCTTCTCCAAGCTCGTCCACGGAAGGGTCGTATTCGGGCCGGCCCTGGACGGAGGGTTCTATTTGATGGCGGTCGCCCCTCCCGTGGTTGGAATGGAGGATCTATTGGAGGAAACCCCATGGAGCAGCTCGGACACGCTGGCCGCGATCGTGGGTGGCGTGCGCGGACTCGGCCTTGGCGTGGTGTTGATTCCCGAGGCGCTGGACATCGACACGCTGGAGGATCTGGAGGCCCATCGCCGGAGCCCGGAGGGGGTTGGCTTCCCTTTGTAAAGCGTCACTAACCCCTGGGAACCCGGTTCCAAAGGATCTGGAAAAGCATCTCCGCGGCCACTCGGTTGTAGATGCGGAGGGTGGCCTCGTCTTCGATGTTCACGTGACCGCGCATCAGGCCCGTGGCGTCCAGGTTGAGAATGTCGAGGCCGCCCTTCGTTTCGGGTTGGTTCGCCGGAGTGGCCGAGAACAGCGAGGCTCCCAAGGAGGTCGCCCCGGCGGCTCCGCATTGCCGGCCCTCTTGGGCCCAGGGGGCCCCAAGCGTGGAGGGGAAACCCCGCAGCCCCACCTCGCCAGCCGTGGGAGCCCCGTAGATCCACCGGTATAGCCGAAGGTATCCGTCCGAGCGGTTGAAGAGGTTCAAAAGGTGCGTCGTTCCACCCGCAGAAGCGGCCAACGGGGCCGCAGGAAAAGAGAACTGCCCGGGATCGAAGGCACCCACCACGAGCAGCGCTCCATCCAACGGGATGTGCCCACCCTTCGCGCCGTGGGAGAGGGCGGAAGCCAAGGCCGTCCCGCCCAAGCTATGCCCCAACGCGATGAAGGTGCCACGGTCATGGACGATCTGGTGGATCCCCTCAAGCACCTTGAATAGGCCTGGCCCCATGCCATAGGCCCGTTGTTGAACCCCCTTGAAGCCGAACACCCCGGAACGCCCGTCCCAAAGCAGGAGGATCACCAGCTTTGAAGCCCGGGAAGCCGGGTGGCAGAACCCATGGATGGCCCTACAGGCCTCGGTTCCTTCCACATCCCGCTGGGAGAGACATTCGAAGGCCCCGCGATAAATCTTGAGGAAGGCCTCCATGGTGCCCACATCGCGGGCATCCCTCCTCCAACCGTGCATGAAGAGCACGACATCCTCGGCCTGGCCTGCCGCCGCCAACACCGCCTCCCACTGGGGGGTGGACTTGGGGTTCCCAGCCTTATCCAGTTCGAGAACCTTGACGCTGAACCGGTCCTCCGAACGGGAGATCTCATTCGGCTCCGAACGCCATCGCGTCGGAGCCGCTTCTGGCACTCCGCATCCAATCGACATCAGGAGGAGGACTATGCCAACGAGAGAAGGCCAACATCCCTTCATGGTTTTCCTCAAGGAGATGGGTGGGCCGGGTCCGAGCGGGAAAAGGGCTCGAACCTTCAGGAGGGTTTGGTCCCCTTCAGGTTCTTCAACACGCGATCGAGCGTTGCCTTGGCCTCAGCGGGCGCCTCCGCCGGGGGGCTCAGGATCTCCTTGGCGACCTTCGGCAGGGCCAGCAGCGCCTTTCGCAACCCGTCGCACATCTTGCACATCATGAGATGCAGGCGGATACCCATTCGCTTGTGGACGGGCAACTTGCCTTCCATGTATTCCGTGAGGTTCCCTCCAACCTCTTTGCAGGAGGGCATCAGGATCATGGGCGCACCTCCTGTGCGCCCACCCTTCGGGCCGTGCTGCGCACGGTGGCCCTTCGCTCCTGCTCCGGCCTCACGACGGCCTCCCCAGAACAATCGGGCGCATCTTCCCCTGAACAAACAAACGGGCCCGGTGGAGGCGCTGCCGCACCACCGAGGCGTTGATCCCCAGATGATCCGCGATGGCCTCGGTGGACCAGTCTTCCAGATCCTTCAGGATGAAAACCACCCGGTGGGAATCGGACAGCTTGTCGAGAATCGTCATCATCTTCGCACGCATTTCTTCATGTTCGACGTGGGTTGGGGCCTCGGCATCCGTGCTCCAGAGCAGGGATGCCTCCGCATCCATGGGGCGCCCGTCTTCCTCGTTGTGTGACACCAAATCTTCCATGGCGTCTTCCTTCCGCCGGATGCGCACCCGCCGCAGCATCAGGGCGTTGTTGATGCAGACCCGGTAGGCCCAGGAACTGAAGGCGCTCCGCCCTTCGAATTTGGGGAGATCCCGATGGATGGCCATCAAGGCATCCTGAAGGGCATCCTGGGCATCCGCCCGGTCGCCCAGGATCCGATGGATCGCGTTATAGAACATGGACAGGTGCGGCTCGACCAGGACGCCAAACGCGTCGGAATCGCCTTGAACGGCGCGTTCGAGGATCTGGGCCTCGGTGAGGGTGTCCATGGGCATCGGAGCTTCAGTGTCCCCTACTCAGCGCGGGCGGACAATCGTTCGCGGACCACCAGATATGAAACCCCCGTGGCGATCAGGGCCGGTACGACCAGGGCGGCCTGGGCGGTCGTCTCCGCCAGGAAGACCACGGGCACGAGCATCGTTTCATGGGTCGCTCCCGCAAAGGCGGCGCCACCGATCAAGGTCATGTACCCTGGCTGGCCCAACCCCAGCAATCCGTCGAAGGCGGCGCCAATCGAGGCCCCCATGGCGATGGACGGCAGCCAGACCCCCCCGATGCCTCCCCCCGCCAGGGTGAGGGCCGTGGCGGCCAGCTTCAGGGCGAGGAAGAGAACCGCATGGTGGGATAGCGTTTCGCCCTTCAGAAGGTGGGCCACCAGCTCCAAGCCACCCCCTTGAGTGATGGGAAATCCCTCCCAAAGGAAGTGGGCGGGGAGGGCCAGGAGGGTGAGCCCGAGGCCCGCGAGGAGGCCCCGCCAGCGGAAGGGGATGGGATCCAGCCAATCCCGCAGGCGGGCCTTCAGCCATAGGAAGAGGCTTGCGCCGATTCCGCAGGCAAGCCCGAGCAGCAGGGCCCAGAAGATCTCCACGTATCGGGCTTGGTAGGTCCGCTGAACGGGCAGCAAAGGCTGGAGGCCCATTCCCGCCGAGAACACCATGAAACCGGAGGCGGCCGAAAATAGGCATGGCACCAAGGCATCGGCGTCCAATCGCCCATCGTGCTCGGCCGCCATCAAGGCGCCGGAGAGCGGTGCCCTGAAGACCGATGCCAAGGCGGCGGCGGAACCAGCTCGAACCATCACGGAAGCCGGAGCCATGAGTCTCCTCGCGAGCCGGGACAACCGGGAAAGGGCTCGGAGCAACCGATGGAACTGCAATCCCAGGGCAGAGCCAAGCCACTTCCCAGGGCCCTCCACGCCCGCGCTTCCCCCGAATCCAATGGTCATCGCACAAGCCCAGATCTTGCCGATCGAGGATCTGAACGAGAAGACCTCGTAGGGGTCGTGGTGGGCGAGGTGCAAATCCTTGAACAGGGAGACCTCCCCGATTCCCGTCAGCGAAAGCCAAAGCGTGACCAGGAAGAGCCCCACCGCTGGCGCCAGCAAAGTCAGGTGGGTGCGGCCTCCGAGGCGGCCCACCCAGGGCTCGAAGGAACCTAATCCCTTGAGGGCCAGGGCGACCACCAACCCCGTAGCGGCACCCAGGGGCAGCATCACCCCCACGATCCGGCGGGTGTGCGCCAGCATCCGAAGGCGGCGGCGGGTGGAGGTCAGGAGCGTGTGGGGCATGCCCTTAGCTTGACGAAATCGAATTCACAAAGAAACGTGCCGCATGGACCTCCCGATCAATCCCCGGGGGAACGGCCCAGGGCGCTGGCCTTTCGCCGGGAAAGGACCCATCCCAATCCAATCGGGCCGGCCACCGTCGTCAGCAGGATGGCCGCGACCAGGCTCGCCTGGAGATCGGCCGATAGGAAGGGCTTCCCGTTCAGGGTCAGGTGGGCGCCGGTGGCCACGAAGATGAGGCCAACCTCGCCGCGAGGCACCATGCCCCAACCGATCCACAACCAGTGCTGGCCCTTTCCGGCCCCAAGGCCGGCGAGGAGCTTCCCCACCGTTCCAAGAAGGGCCAGGACCAGGGCCAGAATCAGCGCCTTAGGCTGCAGCAATGCGGAGATGTCGATCCGGGCCCCGGTCACCACGAAGAAGAGGGGAGCGAGGACGGTGACCAGGGGGTGGATCAGGGATTCAAGGCTGTGATGTTCGCGGCGTTCCAGATCCTCGAAGTGGGCCGGTTCGAGGATGAGGCCGGCGGCATAGGCTCCCACGATGGGGGCGAGGCCAGCCAGGCTTCCCAACCAGGCCAGCAGGAAGGCGAACGCGAGCCCGAGCGGGAGTAGGAGCTGTTCGCTTCGGAACCGGTTCGCCAGGCGGAAGAGGTGGGGCGTCGTGAAGCGCCCGACGGTCAAAGCCGCCCCCAGGAAGCCCAGGGCCAGGAGGATGGTCTTGGTCAGCTCTCCCCAGGGAAGCCCATCCGCCGTTCCTTGTGCCGATGCCAGGCCTGAGACAAGCACGAGGACGAGCAATCCGAGCACGTCATCCAGGACGGCGGCGCCCACGATGACCCGCCCTTCCGATGAGCCCATCAGATTGCGTTCGCGGAGAACCTGGGCCGAAATGCCGATCGAAGTGGCGCAAAGGCAGGCGGCCATGAACAAGACCACCGGGAAGGGCGTTCCCTCCGCGACCAGGAAGACGGCTCCACCCAGCCCGAGCAACGTAGGGGCCACCACCCCGATGATCGCCACCCGCAGGGAGGCCAAGCCCACTCGCATCATCTGTGGGACGGTGGATTCCAGTCCGACGGCGAACATCAGGGTGATGACGCCGAGACCGGCCAAGTAACCCAATTCCGCGTCACTCCCAAGATCGGGGAATCCATGGACCTTCCGCTGAAGGGCACCAAGGATGAGACCGACGAGCAGTTCTCCGACGACCGCGGGAAGCTTGAGGCGAATGGCCAGCTCTCCTCCCAGCTTGGCGGCCATCCACACGAAAGCGAGCAGGATCAGTGACGCGGCGATGGGGTCGACGTGCGTGAGGGCGATCAGCATGGAAGTCTCGGATCGCTATTCGATATCACGATGATCGGGCAGCGGTGCGGAATGCCGCTGAGGACCCCTTCGAAGAGGTGGAGCGGCTCGTTGCGGATGGGAATGACGATGGCGGTCTGGGATTCGACTTCGGCCAGCAGGCCTTCAGGAATGCGCTTGACGGCCAGGCCGGGCATCTCTTCATCCCCGGGCCCCGAATCGAGTTCCAGGACTTTCAGGACTTCGTGAATTCGAACCGCGCCAAACCGTTCCGTGTAGCGAGGGATTTCCAGGCGCATCCGAGCCTCCGACCAGGGCCCTTCACTCCTGAATGCACGTCATGGCTCCCGCCCGGGTCGAGCCGTCCGAAGCGGATCGGATCGACAAGGAACAAAGTCCTCGGGACATGGAGAAGGGCCCATGGGTGCTCCAGCAATCGAAGGGAGTTCAATGCTGGAAGGCGGCCCGACCTTCCTGGAGCCTGCTGCGCGCGGCACAGCACCCTTGGGTAACTGCACCTAGTATGCCACTCCGTGGATGGAATGGGGAAAATGCGCAGCGTGATCCGGCGCTGAGAAGCTCAACCCAGCTTGTCATCGGCGATGTGGTAGTGCGGGTCTTCCATCATGTTGACCTCCACCATGCCCTTGGCCTTCTCCAGGATTTCCAGGCAATCAGGGCTGAGATGGCGCAGGTGGAGCCGTTTCCCCTCCTGCTTGTAGCGGTCGGCCAAGGCATCGATGGCCTCCAGCGCCGAGTGATCCACCACGCGGGCCTCCCGGAATTCGACGATCACATCCTCCGGGTCAGCCTTCGGGTTGAAGAGCGTTCCGAACTCGGCGGCGGAGGCGAAGAAAAGGGAGCCCCGGAGCTCATAGACCTTCCATCCCTGCTCGTTGGTGCTGACCTTCACCGCGATGTGCTTGGCATGCTCCCAAGCGAACACCAGGGCGGCGATGACGATACCCAGGACCACGGCGATGGCGAGGTCGGTGAACACGGTGACCACGGTGACGGCGACCACGATGATGGCATCCGCCTTCGGTACCTTGCCGAAGACCCGGAAGGTGCCCCATTCGAAAGTCTTCTCGGACACGACGAACATCACGCCGATCAGGGCCGCGAGGGGGATCCTGGCGATCCAGGCCGATCCAAACAGGATGAAGCTCAGCAGCAGCAGGGCGGTGGCAATGCCCGAGAGACGCTTCGTGGCCCCGGCGTTCACGTTGATCATGCTCTGGCCGATCATCGCGCAGCCTCCCATGCCTCCGAAGAATCCGGTGACGACGTTGGCGGCTCCCTGGGCCAGGCATTCGCGGTTCGGCTTGCCCCGGGTTCCGGTCATGTCATCGATGAGGTTCAGGGTCAGCAGGGTCTCGATGAGGCCGATGGCGGCAAGGATCAGGGCGTAGGGGAACACGATCCGGAGCGTGGCCAGGTTGAAGGGCACGGAAGGGATGTGGAAGGTGGGCAAGCCTCCCTTGATGGAACCGAGATCGCCCACGGTCTTGGTCTGCAGCCCCAGCGTTGCGACCAGCACCGATACGACCAGGATGCCCACGAGGGTGGCGGGGACCGCCTTGGTGAGCTTCGGGAAGAGGTAGATGATCGCCATGGTCAGGGCGGCGAGGCCGAGCATCGTCCAGAGGGGGGCGCCCGTCATCCAATGCGGGATGCCATCCGCCCCGGTCACCTTGAAGTGCCCGAACTGGGCCAGGAAGATGACGATCGCCAGGCCATTGACGAAGCCAAGCATGACGGGGTGCGGCACCATCCGGATGAACTTGCCGAGGCGCGCCAGGCCGAACAGCAATTGGAGCAATCCCATCAGGATCACGGTGGCGAAGAGGTACTGCACCCCATGGGTGGCTACCAGGGACACCATCACCACCGCCAGAGCCCCGGTCGCGCCGGAGATCATGCCGGGGCGACCGCCAAAACTGGAGGTGATCAACGCGACCAGGAAGGCCGCGTAGAGGCCGGTGAGGGGCGAAACGTGAGCGACGAGGGCGAAGGCGATGGCCTCCGGCACCATGGCTAGCGCAACCGTCAGGCCGCTCAGCAGGTTGGTCCTGATTTCACTAAGATTCATATTGTGTCCAATCAAATGGCATGCACCGCTCAAACCAGGCCCCTGGTCGCGGATCCACTGCTGTCCTTGGAAGGTGATGCGAAACGGCCCGGCTATGAGGCTCTAAACCGGCCTGTCCGTTTCATCAGGGCACCATTCCGATCCTCCAAGACACGCACGAAGGAGATTGTCCCCTAAGAATCAGTATTTTACAGGTGCATGGAGGAGAGGGCAATGGACTCGCGAAATCCGTGAAGAGAACTCACATCACGGCTCGTTTGCTGAGACAGGTTCCTTCACTACATAGGGAACGAGAAACGAACCGGTCGCAATTTGCGACCGGTTCGTTCTAGAGGCCCGTGAAGCCTGGGTTACATTCCTTCCCTCGAACGCCAGACGCAGGGGTCCATCTTGCTCGCCGTGGCGCGAACACGGCTCCACCTAGGCCTTGGCTTTGGCCCTGGGCTTGGCCTTCGCGGGAGCCTTCTGGACGGGCTCTGGCGTGGGATCCTCGAAGAATCCGACCAGGAGCAGATCGAGCTGCACATCATCCTTGAGGCTGATCTTGGCGGCCACGCTATCGGCGCCGATGCCGAACTCCTGGCGGTTGAGCGGCAGCGTGGCCTTGTAGGACCAGGTCGGCATCCCGGCCCCATTCAATCCCTTCGCCTCCTGGAAGGCGATTTGAAGGTCCTTCTTCTTCCCGTGCATCTCGAGGGTTCCCTGCACCACGATCTTGCCGCCGTCCCTCCAGGCCTTGGCCGAGGTGAAGACGATCTTCGGGAAGGATGTGGCGTCGAAGAAATCCTCGGTGCGGAGATGATCGTCCCGCATCTTGTTGGCCGTGTTGACGCTCTTCGCCTCGATCTCCAGGCGGATGGCGACCGTGGATGGCGCATCCGGATCGCCTTGGATCTTCACCTTGTAGCGGTCGAAACGCCCAGGGACATCGAAGAGCAGGGTCCCCGCCTTGAATCCGATGACGGTGTGATTGGTGTCCGGCGTGAAGACCTTATCCCCCGCCAGAAGCGGAACAAGAGTGAGCAGACCGGAGGCCAGGAGGGCGCGTAGACGCATGGCGGTTCCTTTCGGAAAGTGAGGGGTTGGGTCAGGAGCCCTGGATGAACCGGGCCAGATCTTCAGAACTCAGGAACCCGACGTGGCTCCGCACGAGATTCCCTTGGGCATCCAGGATGAAGAGGCTTGGAAAGGCCCGCAGGCTGAACCGCCGGGCCAGAGCCTGGCCTTCCGGCATAGGGGTTCCATCCCGCCGCTCCACCATCACCTCCAGGGGTACGACCTTTTTCAGGGCAGTTTGCGCGCCGGCGGTGGGAAATACGTTCTTCTTCAGGGCCTGGCAGGGGCCGCACCACTCGGCCCAAAGATCGAGGAAGATCACCTTCTTCTCAGCCTGGGCCCGCTTTTTCGCGGATTCGAGCGTCTGTTCCCACGTCACCCCTTGGGCCGAGAGCGGCAGGGCCAGGGCCAAGGCGAACCTTGCAGCATTCATTTCGGCACCTCCAGTGCCTTTGGCTGGCACAGAGACTGGGGTGAAGGGGAAAGCGGGAGTATTCCAACCTTTTTTGGCAGGCCGATCCATGGACCCGATTCCGCAGGGTCCTCGAAATGCGCCGGGGCCATTACTTGCCCCTCGGACCCACCATCACGTAGCCTCGCCCTTGCTCGTTCCAGGCCTGGGCCTCGAAGGTGGCGGCGATGGCTCGAGTCGGCATGGGGGTCTCCCCGCAGCCGGATAGGGGCCTGGGGAACACATAGAGGGCGCGATCCGACGTGAGCAGGTAGTGAGCCACGCGGCGGCCGAGGAGGGTGCAGGGGCGCCCGCCGACCACCTCGTCCATGGTGCAGGCCGCAGGCAGGGGCGCCGCGAAGCCCACATGCCGTTCGGACCATTGGGTGCAGGCGTCCTTCCCGGGCCGGGAGTCCACCTCGGCAGGCCCTTGGAAGGCCAGAGTATGGGCGCCCATGAAATCGGTCAGAGCCGCGCGAGAGGCTTCCGCGCCCGAGGGAAGTTGCCGCGCGCGCAGCCAGGTGAACCCGCTGCCGCCGAGCCCAAGCAGCAGAAGTGCTGCGATCGCGTGGCGTGCGATCCGGCGATGGCGGCGTGTCCGGTCAAAGGTTCGGGCCGCGGCCATTAACCCTTCGCGCAGTTCCTCAGGCGCAGGTCCCGGCCGCAGCGCCATCCTCAGCGCGTCATCGAAGGGGGTGTGGAGGGGTTGGATCATGCCTTCGACCGATGGGAAGGGGTTTGGGCGTCGAGGAGCACGGCCTTCAGTGCGGCCTTGGCGCGATAGAGACGGCTCATCACCGTGCCGATGGGCACGTCCAGGTGAGCGCCGATAGCCTCGTAACTCAGGTTTTGTTGGTAGCGGAGCAAGAGGATCCGATGGCTGGCCTCAGGCAGCTGCCCCATCGCGGCCGGCAGGCCGCTGAGCAGTGCGGGGTCCAGAAGCGCCTCTTCCTCGGCAGCCTGAGGAATCGCATCGAAGTCCTCGGGATCCCAGACCTCGAAGCGGTGGTGGGCGCGCCGCTCCAACCCGATCTCGTGGCGAAGGATGGTGATCAACCAGCTTCGGGCGGCCTTGGGTTCCTTGAGTTGATTCAGTTTTTCAAAGGCCTTGAGGAAGGTGCGCTGGACGACTTCACCGGCTAGGTCCGCGTCCTGGGTCCAGGCGCGGGCATAAGCCTGCAAGGCGTCCAGATGTGCCTCGACAAGGGTTTGGCATGTGAGCGTCATCCAGCAGATCCCACACCATGAAGATGAAGTATCGCAACGAATATTCCGCGAGGGAATAAATCGCCAGGCCGTGCATCTTCCCTTCAGAATTCACAACCCTGAAAGGAGCACCCCATGAGGCTCTCCCACGCCCTTCTGACCGCCGCGGTCACCGGCATCTTCGCGGGCGCCGGCTACGCCCAGGCCGCACCGCTGAACGCCCCTCGCCCGAATAACGCGTCCGGCGACGAAAAACAAAAGGCCCCGGACAAGGACAAGAAGGAGAAGGCGATCGAGAAGCACGCCTGCAAGGGTATGAATTCCTGCAAGGGCAAGGGCGGATGCAAGGTGGAGGGCAAGAACGCCTGCAAGGGCCAGAATGCCTGCAAGGGCAAAGGCGGCTGCAAGACGAACTGAGGCGTGATGGAACCAAGCGATAAGCCAGCGTTGCCACCGGCGGCCAACCATTACGGGTTGCCCAATTTGGGGATCGGGGTCGGTCTGCGATCGATCCACTATCCTCACATCCTGGGCGAGCGGCCGCCGGTGGATTGGTTCGAGATCATCAGCGAAAACTACATGCACACGAAGGGGAGGCCCCTCCACGTGCTGGAGGAGATCGCCGAGGCCTACCCCATCGTCATGCATGGCGTTTCGCTCTCCATCGGCTCCTGTGATCCGCTCGACCGCGTGTACCTTGCAGAACTGAAGGCGCTGCGGGATCGGATCCGCGCCGTTTGGGTGTCCGACCACCTGTGCTGGACGGGCATCCACGGCCGCAACACCCACGATCTGCTGCCCATGCCCTACACGGAGGAGGCCCTGCGCCACGTCGCCCAGCGGGTGCGGGAGGTCCAGGACTTCATGGAGGCACCCCTCATCCTGGAGAACCCCTCCACCTACGTGGAATTCGCGGGCTCCAGCTTGCGGGAGTGGGAGTTCCTCGCCGCGCTATGCCGCGAGAGCGGCGCGGGCCTGCTCCTCGACGTGAACAACGTCTATGTCAGCGCCCGCAACCACGGCTTCGATCCCATGGAGTACCTGGGCGGGATCCCTTGGGATCACGTGGTCCAGATGCACATCGCCGGGCATACGGACTACGGCACCCACTGCGTCGACACCCACATCGGCCCCGTGCCCGACCCCGTGTGGGCGATCTTCGCCGAGGCCTGGCGGCGATGCGGATGCGCCTCCATCCTGCTGGAATGGGACGCGGAGATCCCGGCCTTTCCCGTCGTTCACGCGGAGGCCCAGCGGGCGAAGGCCTGGATGGCCGAGGCCGAGGTGGCCTTATGAGCCGCCGCGGGGATTCCCTCGTGGCCGGCCCTGCTCCCCTGGCCGGAGGTTGCGCAGAGATCCCCTCCGTGGAGCGGGCCAGCGCCAGCCCCGTAGGCCCCCTGGCCCGACGCGTGAAGCGCTTCGACGCGGCCTTGGGGAAACGCCCCGTCATCGCGGGACCCCTGGAGGACCTCCAGACCTGGTTCTCCCAGATCGTCACGCATCCCGAGGGCGTGGCCCGAGCCGCTGGGAGCGAGGCGGAGCTGCTGCGCCGGGTCACGGCCGGCCCCCGGCTTTCCGCCCTCGAACGCATGGGGATCTACCACTATGCCTACCAGGCCCGGCTCGTGGAATGCCTCGCGGACGACTATCCGGCCCTGCGCCACGCCATGGGACCACGGACCTTCGAGCGCCTATGCCGCGAGGTCATCACGCGCTCTCCCTCCGGCTCCCCGAATCTCAACGCCTATGGCCGCCACCTTCTGATCCATCTTCGGGATCATCGGGACGCCCGGACCGGCTGGCCCTTCTTCGCCGAGCTCGCGGAGCTGGAATGGGCCATGGTGGAGGTGCTCCACGCCGAAGGCCCGCCCCCCCTCGCTCTGCCCGACATGGCCTCCCTCGCGGTGGAGGCCTGGGCCCAGATCCGCTTCCGGCCGAGCGCCACGGTGCGGCTCCTGCGCTTCACCCATCCCGTGAACGCCTACTTCCAGGCATGGCGCGAGGAGCGCCGCCCCCGAAGGCCGCGCCCATCCTGGTCCGCCACTGCCGTCTACCGGCAGGGCTTCACCCTCTGGCGCATGGACCTCACCCGCCCCATGGAGGCCGTGCTGAGCCGGCTCCTCGCGGGTGAGTCCCTCGGCGAGGCGCTCGCCGCCCTCGGCGTGTTTGACGAAGATCCCGAGGCCCTGCTCCGGCAGGTCATGGTCTGGTTCCGGGAGTGGGTGTCGGGCGGGTTCTTCGCGGAAATTGATCTGGGTAGAGGCGATCAGCGCTTGGCGAGGAGCAGGTAGCCCCGGCCCGCCTCGTTCCAGGCCTGGGCGGAGACGGACTCGCGCTGAAGGGTTCTTCGCCCTTCCCATGGGCAGTCGCGCAGGGGCGCGGAGAAGACGTAGACCATGCGTCCATCGTGGAGGAGGTAGTGGGCCGCCGCATGACCGCCCACGCGGCACGCGCCGCCGGCGGAAAGCTCGGACTCGGCGATGCCGGCGGGGAGCGGGGCCTTGAAACCGGCCTGGATCCTGGCCCAGTCCCCGCAGCCCTTGCCTTGGCAGGCCTGGCCCCGGAAGTTGAGATCCTGAGGATCGGCGAACTCCAAGGCGGCGGGCGAAACGACGGCCTCCAAGGGAATTCCTCCGCCCGCCGTTCGGAGGAAGTGCTGCCCGATCAGCCCGCCGAAGGTCATCACCAGTGCGGCCGCGGAGGCGAGAAGCAGCGGGCGGAAAGTAGGCCGGGGGCGGTCGCATCGGCGGGCCGTGGCCAGAAGACGGGCACGGAGAACCTCCGAGGCGGGCGATGGCCGCATCGCATCCCGCAGGGCCTGATCGGGTATGGAGCTGGGAGCGTGGTTCATGAACGACCTCCGCTCGCTGGGGAAAGGTGGGTACGAAGGGCCAGCTTGGCCCGGTGAAGGCGGCTCTGCACGGTTCCGAAGGGGATCCCCAGCAGGCCCGAAATCTGTTCGTAGGAAAACTCCTGCTGGTAACGGAGGAGGAGGATGTCGCGGGCGTCTTCGGAAAGGCGATCCAGGGCCTGGGGCAGCATCGCCAAAAGAGCGGGATCCATGGCCGGCTCCTCGGCCTCCTCGCCGGGCAGTTCCTCCCACTCGGGTTCTTCCAAGGCCACGAGGCGGCGGCGGCGGCGCCATTCCATGGCCAGCTCGTTGCGAAGGATGGTCAGGAGCCATCCGCGGGCCGCGGAGGGTTCCTTCAACTGGCCCCGCTTTTGGAAGGCCTTCAGAAAGGTGCGTTGCACCGCGTCCTCGGCGAGGTCCCTGTGCCGGCAGTGGGAGAGAGCATAGCCATGCAAGGCATCCAGATGCCCCTCGACCAAGGATTCACAACTGGGGCTCACGCAGGGTTCATCCTCCGCAAACAAGACGGCCCGGGCGGACAGGACGCCGGAAGCGATCGCATCCACCCGGGCCTCCATGCCTCAGCCCTTTTGAGGGGTCTTGGCTTCCTTCTTGGCCAGGCAGGCCTTGCAGGAGCCGTCCTTGCAGCAGGCCTTGGTCGGCGCGCTCGTCTTGCCGTCCTTGGCGGGGGTGTCCACGGCCGCCATGGCCGCAAAGCTGCCGAACGCAAGCGCCGCGGCGAGGATGCTGAGTTTCTTCATGGAATCTCCTGTGCGGCACCGTGCCGACAGGGAGGGGATGGCCCACGCGCGTTCGTGTTCCCCTCAATTTGCGCGTGGCCGGGAAGCTCACGGACGGGGCGCCGAAAGGGCCGCCTCCAGCACCGGATCCCGGCTTGAGGCGCGATCCGCGTGGCTGAGGTTCCGCGGGATATCCGGGAGGATCGGCGAGGAGAAATCCTCCGGATGGCCAGGGTCGATGATGTGGATCTCCGACCCGAAGCGCGCCTCGCGCCCCGAGGGGAGGGTGAAGGTGTCCACGCTGCCGATGTGGTTCGCCGAGGCGCCGCAGGCCTCGCCCACGAGGGTCGCGCCGAGCTCGTGTTTCAACCGCCAGGCCGCCACCGCGCCGGAGGAGAAGACGGCGCCATCGATGAGCGCGAAGCGCCGCACCCTGCGGGGGAGCCGCCCCAGTTCCTCGATCAACGCATCCACGAGGGATTCCTTCCCCCCGGTGTTGCCCCGGAGGTCCACCACGATCCGCGCGCCACCGCGGCGCCGGATTTCCGCGAGGGCGCGGCGGAGCTGGGGCCGGAGGGGACGTTTAGGGTCCGGGTCGCAGTTCCGGAGGCGGAAGTAGAGCGTCTTGGATCCGTGAAGGAAGCGGGTGAAGGAGGAGGCGCCGGGGAACTGGTGGCGCAAAGGGCGCCCAGCCGGGAAGCCCTCCTCTTCCCAGACCTGCCGCTTCGTCGCCTCCTTATCAAGGAGAGGCACTTCCTCCGAAAAGGGCGCGCCTTTGAATGTGGTCCCTTCCAGGACCCAGCGAGGCTTGATTTTCACCAGGCCGGCCGCGTCCATGAGGAGGGGCCAGGCGTCGAAGCCGTCGTCGAATCCGTGGCGGTACCAGGCCTCTTGGGTGTGGGGGACGTAGGGCTTCAGCGCGGCGTAGATACTGGCGATGGACGTGCCCTCCACGCGCTCCAGGCGGGCGCCGAGGAGGTGGCGGTAGGGCCGCGTGGCCTTCACGATGCGGGGGCTGTCGATGTAGCTGAGGATCTGCACGGGAAGGTGCAGCGCGCCCAGCTCCGCCGCGAAGTCCACGTCCGTGTGTTCCTCGCCCAATTGCCCGAGCAGCTCCGCCCAGCGGGCCGCCACCTCGGAGTCCTTCAGCGATGGGAGCGCGGCTTCCAAACTCGCCAAGCGCGCCTCGAAGGCCTCCTTGGAAAGGCGGGCGAAGGGGCGGGGGTGCTCCGCCTCCAGGCGGGCGGCGAAGGCGTGGAGATCCGCCTTCCAGCGGTGGAGGCGGGCCTCGCCAGTCTCCTGCGCCATGAGCAACGCGGATAGGAGGAATGGAAGGAACCGCATCACGGGACCCGCACCTCGAAGGCGACCTTCGAGGGGGCCAGGCAGACCCGATCCGTGCAGGCCTGCACGGTAAGGTTTCCGCGCAGGGGTCGGCCCACGGCTTTTTCGGGCATGAGGGCCACGATGCGCACGGTGCCCTCGAAGACGTCCAGTTCGCCGCCGGAAAAGGCGGCGCGCAGCCGGACGGGTTTGGGGTAGAGGATGCGGCGCGGCGCCACGCCCTCCACGGCGAGGCTCGTCGGGATCAAGGAGGGCAGCGAGGCCGGGTTCGCGTTCACGTGGTACCCCTTCGCGATGGTCAGACGCAGGACGAGCTTGTTCCCCTGCCAGGAGGCGCGGACCTGGACATGGGCGGCGGAATCGAGGCCCTGGGCCGGCAAGGGAGGCGCGGCGTGCAGCGCCGCGAGGAGGGCGGGCCAGGCCTCGGGGCGCTCCGCCACCTGGCTCTTGAATGGGGCCAGGGCCTCCTGCGCGAACGCGGCGTAGCGGGGATCGCCGCTAAGGCGGGAAAGGCCGAGCAGGAGATCCACGGCGGCGGAGAGGCCCGAAGGCTCCGTATCATCCCCGAATTCCCGGGGCGCGACGATCAGATCCTCCGCCACCGTGGTGCGGAGGCGCCCCCCTTCCACCCGGAAGCGCTTCAGCAGCGCCTCCGCGAGTTGGGTGGCGCGATCCTTCCAGAGGGCCCGATGGGTCGCTTCGAAGAGGGCGAGGCAGCTCCGCCCGAAGAGGGCGTAGTCGTCGAGGAAACCCTCCCCCTCCGCCCGGCCCTGGAAGACCTGATGCTTGAGCGTGCCGACCTTCGGATCGAAGGCGATCTTCCATAGCCGCTCCGCGCTGCGCTCGGCGAAGGCCACCTCCTCCGCCGCCCCCGATCGGGCGAAGGCGAGGATGGCGAGTCCGTTCTGGGCCAGGACCAGCTTGTCGTCGCGCAGGGGCTGGACGCGAAGCGCGCGGGCGGCGAGGAGCTTATCGCGCTGGGGCTTCAGGGCCTGGGCCTGCTCGAAGGTGGCCCCGGCCCTCATGCGAAGCACGCCCCCCGCCGCCGCCATTCCGGCCTCGGGACCCGTCTGGGGCACGGGGAGGGGCTTCAGCTCGTAGACGCGGAGGAAGGCCTTCGCATCGGGGTCGCCGAGCACCTTGACGATCTGCCCCTCCGTCCATAGATAGCTGGCCCCTTCGCGGCCCTCCACCTCCGCGTCCTGGGCGGAATAGAAGCCGCCTTCGGGATCCGCCATCTCCCGCCGCAGGTAGGCGGCGGTCTCATCCGCGAGGGCCCGGTAGCGAGGCTCCTTCGTGATCCGGTGGGCCGAGGCGTAGAGGTCCATCAACTGGGCGTTGTCGTAGAGCATCTTTTCGAAATGGGGGAGGGACCAGGTGGGCTCCGTGCTGTAGCGGTGGAAGCCGCCGGCCAGATGATCGTGGATTCCGCCGCGGGCCATGGCGTCGAGCTGCTGCCTGGCCATGGCGAGGCCCTGGGGGGCGCCTTCCTCCAGGAGCAGGGCCAGGAAGGGACTCATGGGAAACTTGGTGCCGCCGCCTCCCGACTCCCCGCCGTGCTCCGCGTCGAAGCGCTTGGCGAAGGCCGCGCGGGCCTGCCGCAGGGCCTTCGCCGGATCAAAGGCGCCACCCCCCGTGGAGGCCCCCGCCGCCGAAGCCCGCTCCATCCCGAGGCGCACCCGCTCGCCGATCTGCAACACCTGTTCCCGGCGGTTCGTCCACGCCTCGTGGATGGACTGAAGGATCGTGGGAAATCCCGCGCCGCGCGCGGGATCGTCCTTGGGTGGAAAGTAGGAGCCCGCGAAGATGGGTTTCAGTTCCGGCGTGAGGAAGACATTGTTGGGCCAGCCCCCGTGGCCCGTGAGCAGCTGGGTGGCGAGCATGTAGACGCGGTCCAGATCGGGCCGCTCCTCCCGGTCCACCTTGATATTCACGAACCAGGCGTTCATGAGCTTGGCGATCTCGGGATCGGAGTAGATCGTCTTCTCCGCCACGTGGCACCAGTAGCAGGTGGAGTAGCCCACGGAGAGGAAGATGGGCTTCTGCTCCCGCCGTGCCTTCTCAAGGGCCTCGGGCCCCCAGGGATACCAGTCCACGGGGTTGTGGGCGTGGAGGAGCAGGTAGGGGCTGGCGGCATGGATGAGGCGGTTGGCCCGGGCGGGGCCCTGCGCCGTTCGTTCATGGCTCCGGGGTTCCGCCGCCTGGCAGCCATCGGGCCGGGCCATGAACAGGAGCACCGATCCCAGCAGCACACCGCACGGAAGGACTCTCGCCCACCGCCTACCGAACTTGAACAAGGGGCCTGCGGCGAATTTGAGCAAGGCAACTCCCTTACAAGGTGGAACCCACAATCTATGGGATTACCAGGCTAGGGTTTTATTCCGAAATCGACGCGATCGCTTCCCCCTCGATCAAAAGGTAGGTATCCGCCTTGAGGAACGTGGTGTGGGCCACCCGCAGATCAGGACAAGCTTCCACGAACTGGAGCGTATGCCGGTCGAAGCGTGCGCCATAAACCATCTCCACGAAGGGGGCAAAGCGCTCCTGCCGGCGGGCAAGACAGGGGCCTTCGAATAGATCATCTCGATCAAGCGGAAACGGCCCCCGGGACGGAGCAGCCTGGCGATTTCCCCGATCGCCAGGGGCTGGAGGGCATCAGGCATCACGCAGCACATGAAGGTGGAAACGACCCAATCGAAGGAACAGTCCGGGAGTTCTTGAAGATGGGCCGCGTTCCCCTGGAGGAGGCGCACGGCACAGGAGGCCCTGGAGGCGCGGCGACCGGCCCGGGCCAGCATGTGAGGGCTGAGGTCCACGGCCGTGAGGCGGACGCCGGGCGGGTAGAATTCGAGATTGCGCCCGGTTCCCACGCCCAGTTCGAGAACATCCCCCCATAGATCCCCGATCACGCCAGGCCGCCACTTCCGGTACTGGAGCTCCCAGGGATAATCGAGCACGTCGTAAACCCACGAAGTCCAGCGGTACTTCCGGCGAAGGGTGGATAATTCGCGGTGTTCCTCGCGCACCCTTCCGCTCCTTCAAGGAATCGCAGATCCTGCGGCAATGTGGAAGAAACAGGGGCGGCGATCCGATGCCCAGGAATCAGCGGAACCCTGCGATCCCGGCCAGCTCCTTGAGATGTCCGAGGGCGGGATCGAGGCTCTGGAACCCCAGTCCCGAGGCCGCGGAGGCAAGGGTCTCCTCCTGCCCCCGCACGAGCAGGGCCGCGCTGCCTTCCGTCAATTCGAGCAGATGGCAGCGCCCATCCTCGTGGCGGAAGGCGAGCAAATGCGTGTCGCCCGGGACGGGGATCGGGTCTTGCGCGGTCGCGCGGTGCACGGCGTGGCCGTAGCGGAGAACCCGTGAGGAGGGGGCGAGGACGAGGCGATGGTGCGCTTCGGGCGAAGACGCGAGGCCCGGGACGAGATCGGGATCGGACCAGCGCTCCACCATGCCCTTGAGGCTTTCGAAGTGGGCCAGCTCCAGGAGGGCGGGCCAGCGATCCTGTCCCCACCCCGATTCCGCGAGCCAGGCGAGGAAGGCGTCGGGCTCGGCGTCACCGGAGGCGAACGCCGTGCGGGCCTCGCCCCACGCCTCTCCGAGCAGGGCCCGGGTGATGGGAAAGGCCTCGGCCAAGGCGTCTTCAGGGACCGGGCGGACGAGGCCCATCTCCGGGGCGGAACACCGCGCATCCTCGCCGAAGAGATCCCCTCCCAACTGGGCGTGGACCCGGCAGCCTCCGCAGTTCGCTTTCAGTTGGCAGCGCCCGCACTGGCCGCCGTAGTCGCGCCGCCGGATGCGCAGCATCTCCGGCGAGCGCCAGGCGCCCATGAGATCGTCCACGTGGCCCACTTTGTAGGCCAAGGGCCGGCACGGGTAGACGGAGCCGTCCACGTCCACGCAGAAGTGGTTCCGCCCCGCCACGCATCCGCGGCGTTCCTCCGCGTAGCGCGGATCCACGGCGCAGTGGATGGGATCCTCCAGCCCCACGCTGGATTCACCTTCGTAGTGGACGGCCCATTCGTGCAGGGCCCGCCGCTCCTCAGGGCTGATCTGAAGCAGCCGGGCGCCCGCGCCGATGGGGAACACCTCCCGCAGATGGAAGTGCAGTCCCATGGGGTCCAGCTCTTCCACGAAGGCCCGGAGGGAGGGGTGGTTCTGGGCCGTGATGGTGAGGCTCACGGTAAGGCGGAAGCCCATCCCCTGGAGCATTCGCAGGGTGGCGGTGGCCTTCTCGAAGACGCCCTCGCCGCGGATGCGATCCGTGTGCGCTTGGGGCCCCTCCAGGCTGATCTGGACGAAGCGGAGCCCCGCGCGGTGGAGATCCCGCGCCAGCGGCTCGGTCCACCGGGTGCCGTTGCTGAAGAGCAGCGCGTCGCCGCCCTTCGTGTTGAAGATGTAGTCCACCAGTTCCACGAGATCCGGCCGCACGGTGGGTTCGCCGCCGGAGAGGTGGATATCGGGAACCACGCCCTTCGCCGCTCCGAAGGCGTAGATGAGATCCAGGCGCCGCTTCATTTCTTCCGTCGCCGGCATCCTCATCGAGGGGTGGCTGGCGTCGTAGCAGTGGGCGCAGCGCAGGTTGCACTCGTGCAGGAGCTGGAGCTGCACGGAGAAATAGGGCGATGCCTCGGTCTCGTCGAGATCCATGGGGCTTCCTCAGGAAAAAGGGGAGGAGCGGGTCCGCCGCCCCTCCCCGATGGCAGTTCAGCCCTTCTTTTCGTCCTTCTTCATATCCTTGCTGCCGCAGGAGCCATCCTTCTTCTCCCCCTTCGCGCCCTTCTTGTCCTTCTTCATATCCTTGCTGCCGCAGGAGCCGGCGCCGCAGGAACCCTCCTTGCCGCCCTTCTTCTGATCCTTGGCTTCCTTCTTGGCCTCGCCCTTCTTCTCGTCCTTCATATCCTTGCTTCCGC
>CAYWDR010000030.1:0-22559 GCA_964457075.1 uncultured Solibacteraceae bacterium | reverse complement strand
CGCCCACGCCATCCTTGTCGCCCGCGTACCAGTTCTGCACGGTGCTGTATTTGATATCGGCGTCATCCAGGGCCACGAGCTCCACCACGGCGGCGTGGAGCTGGTTCGTATCGAACTTCGGGGCCGTGCAGCCCTCCAGGTAGGACACGGTGGCGCCCTCTTCCGCCACGATGAGCGTGCGCTCGAATTGGCCCGAGTCCTTGTTGTTGATGCGGAAGTAGGTGGAGAGCTCCATGGGGCACTTCACCCCTTTCGGGATGAAGACGAAGGAGCCATCCGTGAACACGGCCGAGTTGAGGGCGGCGTAGAAGTTGTCGGAGGTGGGCACCACGCTGCCCAGGTACTTCTTCACCAGTTCAGGGTGCGCCTTCACGGCCTCGGAGAGGGCGCAAAAGATGATGCCTTCCTTGGCGAGCTTCTCCTTGTAAGTGGTCGTCACGCTCACGGAATCGAAGACCACGTCCACGGCGACGCCCGCCAGGGCCTCCCGCTCGTGGATGGGCACGCCCAGCTTCTCGAAGGTGCGCAGGAGCTCGGGATCCACCTCGTCCAGGCTCTTGTACTTGGCCTCCTGGGCCTTGGGCGCGCTGTAGAAAACGATCTTGCTGAAGTCGGGCTTCTCGTAGGTGACATTGGCCCAGTCGGGCTCCGTCATCGTCAGCCAGTGGCGGTAGGCCTTCAGGCGCCACTCCAGGAGCCACTCCGGCTCCTCCTTCTTGGCCGAGATCAGCCGGATCACGTCCTCGGAAAGGCCCGGGGCCACCGAATCGGACGCGATGTCCGTCACGAAGCCGTACTTGTACTCCTGGCTGGTCAAGCCTTGCAGAGCGGTGCTCATGAAGGTCCCCCGACCTTCCATTCTCTAATCTTGACCAAAGTTGTCAACAAAGATCGGGGTGACGGAGGACGCAACGGGTCAAAGGACGGGGATCTGATGAATTACCGTGGGCAGGGCTCGCCCAGTGCCCTTCGGTAAATGATTGAAAAGACGGGTCACAGCGCTTCCTGGCTGCCGTCATCAAGCACCCGCCAGGCCTTGCCGTCGGCAAGCCGCAACCCTTCCGATCGACGCGGCGGGAAACTGCTTCGGTAATCCAACGGGTGTCTGACGTCGATGGCGAAGACCTTCTTTTTAAACAAGGTTTTCACCTTCCAATTGGGCGTATGCCCAACGACAACCGCGTTCGCCTCGAATTTCGAAAGGGTTCGTTCCACTTGCGCCTGGGTCAGATCGTCCTTGAAATAGCCGCGATACCACGATGGCCCCGTCTTCGTGTTGAACAGCAGATCGTGCGCGCTGCGCTCATGTTTCGGGTACCAGATTTTGCGGTATTGGCTGCGGACGATTTGGTTGAGATCGTCCAGCGTGTAGGATCGCTCCGCGAGTTCGGGATGCAGGCCGCCATGCACGAAGAGAACGCCGTTGATCACCTCGGCGGTGTTCTTGCTCATCATCCATTGCCCCAGAAAGGCGGTATCGCCAAACAATTCGATCTGCTGCTTCCCGAGAATGGCCGCGATATTGACGTATTTTTTATGCGCCACCTGGAAATCCCCATGCAGGTTCTTGATTTCATGGTTGCCGAGTATGTAGTGCACCTGGCCGCCCTTTTGTTTGGCGCGCTGCTCCAGCATGTAGATGAACCACAACACCTGCGTGGTGGACGCGCCCCGGTCCACGAAATCGCCGACCAACACCAGATGCCCCTGGCCAAAGGTCCAGTTCAGTTCCGCATCAATCACCTTGGCCTTGATCAGAAAATCGCGGAACGTCTTGTAGCTGCCTTCGATATCGGAGATGGCCAAAATGGGCTGGCCATCCTGATAACGGGTGGGCGGGATCTGGAATCCAGATCGGGCCGACACCTCGAAGCGGCTGTTGTCCAGCGGGAAGGCCACGCCAAACTGGAAGCTATCGGTGAGGGCGTGGCGCCGTTCCTCCACCCAGAATCCCGTGTCGCGGCCTCCACGCAGGGTTTGCGCCACCCATTGCCCATCTTGCTGAAACACGTGTGGGCCCTCATCACCGGCCTTGTAGGCGGTCATATCATCGCCCGTGTGGAACTCGGCGCCCTGCCAAACGCCCACGGCGCTCGCGATCACCGCGAACAGCAGCAGCACGACCAGAAAATGCCAAAAATACGTGAAGATCGTTTTCATGGAGAGCACACCTTCCTCATATTTGGGGGTTAAGAAAGCCCGCGCCGCAGCACGCGCAGCACGCGGCGCGTCACTTCGGCGCACCAGCCTGCGCCCAGCAATGCGAGCGGCACCAACCAGTAGCCGAGCAGTTCCTGATCCGCGGGATGCGGTGGGCCCGCCCAGGTGATGACAACGCTGTTGCCGCCCGCCGCGGACCAGACTCCCACCGACGAGGGCGCGAACACTTTTGCCACGGCCAGCAGGAAGAACGCCAAAGCCACCGAGAAACCGAAGGCCCCCATGGAGTGGTACAGGCCACGGGTAACGGTGTGCTTGACGCGTTGCAGGACACGAAAACCCGCCGGGGGAGGCGCACCCTCCAGGATGTGGGCGACGTATTGAGCGGCCAGCGCCTCGGGCGGGCCAAAGCCTTCCAGCAAGGCGGCGACGTCGAGCGGTTCGTCCCGCGCTTCCGCCTGATCCACGACCTCATGGAGATGACTTTCAATTTCCCGGATCACTTCCTCTGCATCGGCTTTTTCCAGCGTGCCGAGCTGCAAAGCGAGGGCGTGAACGTACGCGCGGATCAGATGACGCGAGATCATGGTCAGCTCTCCTGGTGGGAGGGTTCAGGGCCGGCCGGCGTGGCCAGCAATGCGTTGATGTCCGCGACCGACTGCTGCCAGTACACGGTGAGGGCCGCGAGTTTTTGTTCGCCTTTCCCAGTGAGCCGGTAGTACTTGCGCGGACGGCTCTCCCCTTCCTGAACCCAGGTGGCGCTGACCAACTCATCACGTTTCAGGCGATCCAGCAGGGGATAAAGGGTGCCTTCGGTGATGGCCGTGGTGGGAAACCGCTGCAGGTGGCGGAGCAGTGCAAGCCCGTACACGGACCGGCCACGAAGCGCGCCCAGCACCACCAGCTCCAGCGCCCCCTTGCGCAGCTGCACTTGCCATTTGTCTTGGGGATCGTCGCTTTCCATGGAAACCTCGCAAAACAAACATACCTTGCATTGCATAGTGCTATGCACGAACAACAGCTGTCAAGTGTCCCTGTTTCCTCGGTCAAGTACCGGGAGCTGGCATTTCCGTGCGGTGGTCTCTAATCTGCGTCATCTGCGTAATCTGCGGATAAATGCAGATTTCCCATGCGTTTATGGACCAAGGTCCCATCCGGCTTCCAACGCATCCAGTGCAATCAACCGAGGCCTTGGTCCCCATCGGGACCCCACTCGCCGGAGAGCCGATGCGCCATCTCATCGCTTCACCGAATAGCCCAGGGAAGAAGTGGGCCAGCCCGCGCGGGCGGAGGCGCCGGAGCCCACTGTCGAGGATCTGCTGGCCCGGTTCGATCTAGAGGCGGTGGAGGAGGAAAGCTATGCCTGGCGGGGGGTCGAAGCAAAACGCTATGCTTGTATAGCAAGGAGCCGACATGTTGGTCATCCGCCTTCCTGAAGACATCGAACGCCGCTTGGAGAAGCTGGCCAAGGCGACCGGCCGCACGAAGACCTTCTATGCCCGGGAGGCGATCCTAGAGCACCTGGAGGACCTGGAGGACGTGTTTCTGGCCGAGCGCCGCCTGATCGCCCTGCGGGCTGGCAAGACCCGCGCCCTGACTCTGGAAGAAGTGGAGCGGGAACTTGACCTGGACCATTGAGTTCGACCCGGCCGCCAAGAAGGAACTCGCGAAGCTCGACAAGCCTGTCGCCAAGCGCATCCTGGCCTTTCTGAAGGAGCAGGTGAAGGAGAACCCTCGGACCATCGGCGCCGCCCTGCAGGGGCCGAAGCTCGGGGAATTCTGGAAGTACCGGGTGGGAGATTACCGGATCATATGCAGGATTGAGGACGGCAGGCTGTGCGTGCTGGTCGTGAAGATCGGAAACCGGCGCGAGGTCTATCGCTGAAGGGCAATTGCTCGCGCGGGTTCGGCAGGGTGAGGCGAAAAGGGGAGGGTGTGGTCAGCGCCGGCTTCACACCTGGAATGCCGGAATGAATCAGCCCTTCGCCCCGATCTCCTTGAGCAGTCCCTGGATCTGGTTCCGCACGCTTTGGGCCTGCTCCTCGCTGAGGTCGCCCTCTTCCGCCTCCAGGCCGGCGCGGAGGACGCCCTGGGCTTCCTTCTTGTCCCCCATCTGGGCCAGGGCGGCGCCGAGCTGGAAGTGGTTCATGACGGTGGGTTCCTTCTCCAGCACGGGATCCAGCAACTCCAGCACCTCCTGGGGCTTCTGGAGGGCGAGAAGGTACTGGCCCAGCAGGCCCCGGGCACGGGACTCCAGGCCGGGGAGGGGCTGGGAGGCCAGGCGCTTGACCTCCAGCAGATCTGATTCGGTGACGGTCTGGTGGAGCAGTTTGTGGGCGGCGCGCATGAGGGCGGCCTCGAAGGCGCCGCTGCTCTTGGAATGGGCTTCGAGGAAGCCCTCCAGGGCCTTTTGGATCAGGGCCTCATCCCCGGCGGCCATGGCGTGCTCCAGGACGAGGCGGAGGGCCTGGAAGCAGAGGCGGGGGTGGCGGTGGCTGCGGCTGAAGGCGAGGGCATCCTCCATGTGGTTTTCGGGATCCCGCTGGAAATCCATGCGGAGTTCCAGCCAATCCGAGCGCTCGCTGCCGCCCTTGCGCTTCACGCGGCGGAGGATCTGGTCGGCCTCCTCCAGGAGGCCCTCGGTGAGGAGGCTCTCCACCTCATCCAGCAGGCCCTGGGTGCCGGGCTTGCCATCCCGGGCCGTGCGCAGCTGGACGACGTTTTCCGCGTCGAGCAGCAGCAGGAGGTCGTGATCGCCGGGATGCTGCTGGAGCAGCTCCTGGAGGATGGCGAAGGCCTTGGAGCGTTCCTCCAGCACGAGGTAGCCCTCGGCCAGGTGCTCGCGCACGCCAGCGTCCCCCGGAAGCATGTCGGTGGCGTCCTTGAAGATCGCCACGGCCTTGGCGCCCTCGCCCCGGGCCAGGTGCACGGAGCCGAGGCGCAGGAGGGTCTCGCCATCGCGGCGGCGGGCCACGGCCTCCTGCGCGGCTTCGAGGGCCCCTTGGAGATCCTCCTGGTGTTCGAGCAGCTCGGCCAGGAGCAGACGGGGCTCCGCGTCATCGGGGCGAAGGTCGGAGGCCTTGTTGAGGGCTTCCACGGCCTCGTCGGCCCGGTCGGGGTCGTCCATGATGAGGCGGCCGAGCATCATCCAGGCCTCGAAGTGGCGGGGGCTCAGCTGGAGGGCCCGATGGGCGAGGGTCTCCGCCGTCTCCCAGGCCTGGGCGGCCTCCTGAAGGCTCGCCACGGTGAAGAGCAGCTCGTAGTTCTTGGGATCCTGCTGGAGGGCCTCCTCCAGGCGGTCGGCGGCCTCCGTGAGGTTGCCCTGATCCAGGAGGGCGGAAGTCTCGGCGAGGGCCCGGCGGAGCTGGGCCATGCTCTTGGGGCGGGCCATGGGGAGGATGCGGGCGCGGTAGCGGGTGAAGAGCTCCCGGGCGCGGATGAGGTGGAGGTTCTCATCCACCAGATGCTCCCAGCGCTCGCTGAAGGCATGGGGATCCAGCTGCTTCCGGGAATCCATCTCCTGCACGAGGGCCATGAGCCCATTGCGGAGCATCACCTCGGAGCGCTCCAGCTTCGCCAGCTGGTCGCTCACCGTCTCCAGGTAGGTCTCCACGCGGCGGAGCCCCTCCTCCAGGTTCGTGATGCGCTCCAGGAGGTGCTCTTCGAGATCCTCCCCGTTATCGTCCTCGGCCTCCTCCTCCCAGGTCTGATCGCCCAGGACGATCATCAGGCGGGTGCCGCACTTCAGGCAGGTCTCCCGATCGCCCGGATTCCAGACGAGGCAGTTTTGGCAAAAGGAGCCCGGAACTTGTTCGGTGGCCATGGAAGAAGGATAGCGCTGGAGGCGCCGGCGTCGTCAGCCCTTCCGGATCCGAACCGCCGTCCGCTTGAACTCCGGCGTATGGGTCCTCGGATCCCTCCCGGGGCCCATGGCCTTGTTCACGAAGGCCTGGGCGGAATGGAAGATGCCGAAGGGTTCGCCGGGGCGCACCCGATCCGTGACGCGGGCGTGGGCCTGGAAGGCGCCGTGGCGGCTCTCCACGGTCACTTCCTCGTCGTCCAGGATGCCCAGGGCGGCGGCGTCGGCGGGATTGAGCTCCAGGACGTCGTCCCGGGTGAGCTTCGGGTTGTCCGTGCGCACGGTCATGGTCCCGGCGTTGAAGTGCTGGAGGGAGCGGCCCGTGTTGAGCAGGAAGGGGAAGGCTGCATCCACCTGCTCGGCGCTGGGGCGGTAGTCGATGGGGCGGAACTGGGCCCTCTCGCCGATGGGGAAGCGCTCCGCATGCAGCACGGCGGTGCCGGGATGCAGCTCGTCGGGGCAGGGCCACTGGAGGCCGCCGGGGTGCTCCAGGCGGTGGTAGGCCACCCCGGCCACGGCGGGCCAGAGCTTTCGCACCTCGTTCCAGACCTCCTCAGGCCCTTGATAGGGGAATTGATCCCCTACCCCCAGGCGCCCGGCGAGGCCCAGGAGGATGTCCAGGTCGCTGCGGCTCTGGCCCTGGGGCGCGATGGCGGCGCGCACTCGCTGCACGCGGCGCTCGCCGTTCATGAAGGTCCCCTCCTTCTCGAAGGTGCTGGCGGCGGGCAGGAAGACGGTGCCGAAGGCTTTGGCCGTCTCCGTCATGAAGAGGTCGACCACCACCATGCCTTCGAGCTGGGCGAGGGCCTGCGCCGTGCGGTGGGCGTTGGCCGTGGTGAGGTAGAGGTCGTAGCCGAAGACGAGCATGGCCCGCAGCTTCCCCTCGGCGGCGGCATCCAGCATCTCCAGCAGATCCAGGCCGGGCGGGGGCAGGGGGCCCCACATCGCCTCGTGCTTGGCCACCACCTGATCGTAGGGCTGGTAGCCCGTGAGCCGCTTGGGTTCGCAGCCCATCTGGGCGCAGCCCTGCACGTTGTTCTGGCCGCGCAGGGGATTCACGCCGGAGCCGGGCTTGCCCAGGTTGCCCGTGAGCAGGGCCAGGTGGACGAGGGCGAGGATGCCGTCGGAGCCCTGCACCTGCTCAGTGACGCCCAGGCCGTTGCACATGTAGGCGGGGCCGGTGGTGGCGTAGAGGCGCGCGGCCCGGCGGATGTCGTCGGCGTCCACGCCGCAGGATTCCGCGGCCCGCTCGGGCGTCCACGCCTGCAGGGAGGCTCGGTAGGCCTCGAAGCCTTCCGTCCGGGCCGCCACGAAGGCGTGGTCGTAGAGGCCCTCGTTCACGATCACGTGGGCCAGGGCCTGGAACAGGGGGATGTTGGTGCCGGGACGCGGTGCCAGATGCACGGTGGCCAGGGCCGCCAGCTCCGTGCGGCGCGGGTCGATGACGATGAGGGGCATGCCGCCGAGGGCCCGGTGCTTGATGCGCACCCCCACGATGGGGTGGTTCTCCGTGGGGTTGGCTCCCGCGACGAGGACGAGGGCGGCCCGGTCGATGTCCGCGAAGCTGTTGGTGGCGGCCCCCGTTCCCAGGGCGAGGCCCAGTCCCGCGGCGCTGGGGGCGTGGCAGACCCGGGCGCAGCAATCCACGTTGCCCGTGCCCAGGCCTACCCGGGCGAGCTTTTGCGTGAGGAAGGCTTCCTCGTTGGTACCCCGCGAGGAACCCAGCACGCCGATGGACGTGGGGCCGTGCTGTTCCTTCACCCGGGTCAGCAGGGCGGCGGCCTCGTCCAGGGCCTCCTCCCAGGTCACGGCCACCCACTCGCCGCCGTGCCGGACCATGGGCGAGGTGACGCGGTCCTCGGCATCGTTGAAGCCATGGCCGAAGCGGCCCTTCACGCAGAGGTGGCCCCGGTTCACGGGGGAATCCGGGGCGGGGCGGACGTCCAGGATGCGGTCGCTGGCCGTGCCCACGCTGAGCTCGCAGCCCGTGCCGCAGTAGGAGCAGATGGTGCGCGTCCACGTCACCGGCGTGCCGTGCCGGTAGCGGGCCCAATCCTGAATGGCGCCCGTGGGGCAGGTGTCGGCGCAGGCGCCACAGCTCACGCAGGGGCTGTTCAGCAGGCGGCCGGATTCTCCGGGTTCCACATGGGCTTCGGCGCCACGCCCCACCACCTTCCAAATCGACTGGCCCTGCACCTCCTCGCAGATGTGGACGCAGCGGTAGCAATCCACGCAGCGGTTCATATCCAGGCGGAGGTAGGGATGGGATTCATCCAGGCGCGTGGGGACCCAGGGTCCCGTGGCGGGCACCTGATAGTGGAGGAGGAGGCGGTGGAAGGCGTGATCCGGATCCAGGGCCGGGATCTCCTCGGGATAGCGGCGGGCCAGCATTTCCATCACGCCTTTTCGATATCCCTCCAGATCCTCCCCATGGGTTCGGACGGCCATGCCCTCCGCCACGGGCGTGGCGCACGCGCAGACGGGGCGCTCCTGTCCGGCCACTTCCACTTCGCAGAGGCGGCAGGCGCTCGCGGGCTTCATCCGCGCGTCGTGGCAGAGGGTGGGCACGTTGAGCCCGTGGGCCCGCAGCGCCTGGAGGAGGGTGGCGCCCTCGGGGGCGTCGACGGGGGTGCCGTTCAAGAGGAGGCGGACCATGGTGACCCCAAGGTGGCGCCATCGACCTGTGATGGTCATCAACCTGTGGAAGGCGGGGGAAAGGGCTGAACGCGGAGTGCGCGGAGGGGCGCGGAGAAAAGCAGAGAAAAGCAGAGAAAAGCAGAGAAAAGCAGGAACGCAGAAGACGCAGAAGGACGCAGAAACCGCAGAACAAAGCAGGCTCTCCGGAAGAGGCCTCCGGGCGCTTCGCGCCCAAGGGCCGCTCGCGGCCCTTGATTCAGGGCGGGGTTCAGGCCGGCCCACCAAAAGGCCGGCCTGAACCCCGCCCTGAATCGTGGAGGCCCGATGGTTGAGTGGGTCGAGCTCCATTCGGCGATTTCTGCGTGGCGCGGAGCGCCTTCTGCGTATTTCCTTTTCTTCGTTTTCCTCGTTTTTATCCGCGAACTCCGCGCCCCTCCGCGCACTCCGCGTTCAGCCCTTCTTCCCAACAAAAAGCCCCGCTTTCGCAGGGCTTTCACAGATTCAAAACCTACCTACTCAATTTCCGTTTCCGGCATCGCCATCTTCTTCGGCGTGCGCCACAGGGCGGAGAGCAGGAGCTGGCGCATGGGCGGGAATTCCTTGGGGAGGCGGTCGAAGAGCTGCTCGAAGAGCTCCTCGTGGAGCAGGAGCTCCCTGCGCCACTCGTCCTTGTTGATGGCGGTGAGCTCGTGGTAGCGGCTCTCGTCGAGGCCCTTGATGCCCGTGAGGTCCAGATCCTCCTTGCGGGGCATCCAGCCCAGGGGCGTCTCCATGGCGAAGGCGCGGCCGTGGACGCGATCCACGACCCAGTTCAGGACGCGCATGTTCTCCGTGTAGCCCGGCCACAGGAACTTGCCGTCGGAGCCCTTGCGGAACCAGTTCACGATGAACATCTTGGGCGGGTTCGTCAGCTCGCGGCCGATCTGGAGCCAGTGATCGAAGTAGTCGCCCATGTGGTAGCCGCAGAAGGGCAGCATGGCGAAGGGGTCGCGGCGCACCTGGCCGATGGTGCCGGCGGCGGCGGCGGTCATCTCACTGCCGATGGTGGCGGCGAAGTAGACGCCGAAGCTCCAGTTCACGGCCTGCATGACGAGGGGCACGGTGGTGGCGCGGCGGCCGCCGTAGATGAAGGCGCTGATGGGGACGCCCGCGGGGTCCTCCCACTTGGGATCGATGGTGGGGCACTGGGCGGCGGGGGCCGTGAAGCGGCTGTTGGGGTGGGCGGCGGGCTTGCCCGAGGCCTTGTCATGAGGCTGGCCCTGCCAGTTGGTGAGGCCCTCGGGCACCTCGTCCGTCATGCCCTCCCACCACACGTCGCCGTCGGCGGTGAGGGCCACGTTCGTGAAGATGGTGTTCTTCGTGATCGTGAGCATGGCGTTGGGATTGGACTTCATGGAGGTGCCGGGGGCCACGCCGAAGAAGCCGGCCTCGGGGTTGATGGCGTAGAGGCGGCCGTCCTTCCCGGGCTTGATCCAGGCGATGTCGTCGCCGACCGTCGTGACCTTGCACTGCTTCATGGCCTCGGGGCTCTGGATCATGGCGAAGTTCGTCTTGCCGCAGGCGCTGGGGAAGGCGGCGGCCACGTAGGTCTTCTCGCCGTTCTTCTCCATGCCGAGGATGAGCATGTGCTCGGCGAGCCAGCCCTCTTCGCGGGCCATGTTGGAGGCGATGCGCAGGGCGAAGCACTTCTTCCCCAGCAGGGCGTTGCCGCCGTAACCGGAGCCGAAGGACCAGATCTCCCGGGTCTCGGGGAAGTGGCAGATGTACTTGTTATCGGGGTTGCAGGGCCAAGCCACGTCCTTCTCCCCCTCCGCCAGGGGGGCGCCGACGCTGTGGAGGGCGGGCACGAAATCGCCCTCGCCCAGCACGTCGAGCACGGGCTTGCCCATGCGGGTCATGATGCGCATGTTCACGGCCACGTAGGGGCTATCCGTGAGCTCGACGCCGATGTGGGCGATGGCGGAGCCGAGGGGGCCCATGCTGAAGGGGATCACGTAGAGGGTGCGGCCCTGCATGCAGCCCTTGAAGAGGCCGCGCAGCTTGGCCTTCATCTCGGCGGGGGCCATCCAGTTGTTGTTCGGGCCGGCGTCTTCCTTGTGGGCGGGGCACACGAAGGTGCGATCCTCCACGCGGGCCACGTCGCTGGGATCGGAGCAGGCGAGGAAGGAGTTGGGGCGCTTGGCCGGGTTCAGCTTCTTGAGCGTGCCGGCCTCCACCATCATCTGGCAGAGGCGGTCGTACTCCTCCTGGGAGCCGTCGCACCAGTACACGTCCTTGGGCTGGCAGAGTTCCGCGACCTCCTCGACCCACGTGATCAACTTCTGGTTCTTGACGTAGCTCGGCACGGCCAACGCGGTCACGGACATGAAAGATCTCCTCAAGGGGTGCCCTGGGGCGAAAAAACCATTCTAGCGGCCGGGCCCAGGCCCGCAAACCAACCGTTTTTTCCGGGTAGGAGGTCTGCGGCCGGCCGCGGGAAGTATCTAGAGCGGGAGCTGCTGCTTGAGATTGCCGGGGTTGATGATCACGCTCCCACAGTCACCCGTGAAGGTGATGGCGAGGCGTTCGGTGCCCCGGCTCACGTCGATGGTGCCTGAAACGGGGTAGTCGCAGGGATTCGGCTGGGACGCATCGACTGTCCACACGAGCGGCGTGCTGGGAGTGATGGCGAAGCTGTAGGTGTCTTGGTAGGGCTGTTGGGACCGGGGATCGAAGAAGGCGCCGCTCCAGGCGCTGTGGCCGGAGGTGGTGAAGGTGGCCTTCACGGGGTCGGGGGAGGTGACGTGCCACAGGCAGGTCACATCCTTGGTGGAGGTGGAGTCGAAGAGGGTCTGGCTGCCGGAGACGGCCTTGTAGGTGAGGCCACCGGGGCCCGTCGCGTAGCGCAGGGACCAGTCTCCGTTTGTACCCCGGGTGCCGGAGTAGGAGAGGGAGCCGTTGGCCGTGAAAAGGGTCGTCGTGCCGCCCTCTACGTAGGGCAAGCGCAGGTTCTCGAAGGTGAGCTGCCAATCATGGCTCGTGCTCGTGTCCTTCCATCTGTTGATGATCTTGCCGCTGGCTCCATCCGTGCAGGCGGAGTAGTCCGACGTTTCCACGGTGTACCCGTCGGCGTCGGTGGTCGTGGTCATATCGGGCAGGCAGGGCAGGTCGGCCTTGGGGAAGTGAGCCTTGGCCCCCTCGGGGAGCATCCCCTGGAGGGAACTGAACGGGGAGCGGCCGCGGGCGATGGGCTCGGGATTGACGCCGGCTGGAATCTGGTTGGCCATCTCCTGGGTGAAGGTGACGGCGAGGAGGGTGGACTGGGATACCGTCAAGGAACTCGGGGCGGTCGTTTTGGCGGGGCCATCGGAGGAGCCGCCACCACAGGCGAGCAGCAGCATCAGGGCCGCGGGGGCGAGAAGCGCGCGGGAACGGCGCATGAATCCTCCAGGATGGGATGCCAGAAAGATAACGCACAGGGAGGGGGCTTCGAGGAAATCTCCAACCGCGCCGCGATGCGCTGTGACGGAAGGCCGGGGCGCTTCCCCTCGGATCCGTTGGAAGGCTAGGATGGAAGGTGCTTGAAAACTGGCTGAACCATCCCCACGCCATGCCCTGGCTCGTCGTCATGTGGGTGGCGGGCCTTCTGGGGAGCATCGGTCACTGCGCCGGCATGTGCGGGCCGATCGTGGCCGCCTTTGGCATGGCGCAGGCCAAGCATGGGGGCCGTCCCTGGGTCCGCCATCTGATCTTCCAATTGGGGCGGGTCGCCACCTACACGGTGCTCGGAGGCGCCATCGGCTTCCTGGGGGGCTTCGCCCGGATCCAAAGCATTCAGGATATGCATGCGTGCTGCCGGCCCGATGGCGCCGCCCTCGTGGCCGCCCAGGCCTGGCCTTGGCAGGTGTGGGTGAAGCTGGGCATCGGTTTCCTGATGCTTTTATTGGGGCTCTTCATGCTGATGGGCCGCCGGGCGGACGCCCTGATGGAGTTCCCCCTTCCCAAGCCGCTCCAGAACCTGCTGTCCAAGGGGCTCAAAACCTCCGGGGCGCCCTGGTTCCTGGGCATGCTCTGGGGCCTCATTCCCTGCGGCCTCGTGTACATGATGCTATTGAAGAGCTTGGACGCGGGCACCTGGCGCATGGGCGCCGCGGGCATGGCGGCCTTCGGATTCGGGAACATGCCCCTGTTGCTGGGACTGGGCCTCGCCAGCACCAAGTTGAGCTTGGCCTGGAAATCCCGCCTCCTGCGGTTGGGGGGGCTCACGGTGGCCCTCATGGGCGGGTACATCCTATGGCAGGCCGTGACCCTCCTGCGCCTTCAGGCCGGGAATTGATTCCCCTACCGGAGTTTGAGGCCGGGTTTATCCTGGTGGCACCGAGGTCGGCATGAGCGAGGACCAGGACAAGCGCCAGGAAGCCATGGAGTGGGTGGGCAAGGCCTACCAGCTCCATATGAAGGGCGAGATCGAGAAGGCCGTCTCCCTCTATACGAAGAGCCTGGAGATCCACCCCACGGCCGAGGCCTTTGAGTTCCGCGGCTGGGCCCGCAGCTTCGAGAAGGATTACGCGGCCGCCATCGAGGACTGCCATCGCGCCATCGATTTGGACCCCGAATTCGGCGGGCCCTACAACGATATCGGCGCCTACCACATCGAGCAGGGCGAGCTGGACGATGCCGTGCCCTGGCTCCGCATGGCCCTCAAGGCCAAGCGCTACGAGAGCTACTGCTTCCCCCACTTCAATCTGGGCCGCATCTTTGAAACGAAGGGCCAGCTGGAGAAGTCACTGGAGCACTACCGCCAGGCCCTGGAGGAAAACCCCCGCTACGCCCTCGCCGCCAAGGCCGTGGACCGCGTGAAGGGCAAGCTGGCGGTGCGGGAGTCGGAGCCTTCGGCGAACTGAACGAATTTGAACCGCGAATTGACGCGAATAGACGCGAAGCCTGATTCTGATTAGCGTCCATTCGCGTCATTCGCGGTTAACCCCTGGAGTTCCCATGTCCGATCTCAAGACCACCGCCGGCCCCGCCCTGGGCAAGCTGCCCTCCGGCCTCGCCATCTGCACGGCGCAGCAGGGCGGCGAGCGCACGGGGTTCCTGGCCTCCTGGGCCCAGCAGGTGAGCTTCGATCCGCCCCTCGTGGCCGTGTGCATCAAGGCGGGCCGCCCCATTGAGAAGCTCATCGACGCCAGCGGCCACTTCGCGTTGAACCTCCTCGCCGAGGGCGACTTCGCCAGCCTCAAGCGCTACGGCAAGGGCTTCGAGCCCGGCGTGGATCCCTGGGCGGAGGATCCCCAAAGCCTGATGGAGGGCCAGGCGGCCCCCGTCTTCGCGGGCGGCTACGCCTACCTCGTCCTCAAGCACACGAAGGTGCTGGAGGCGGGCGGCGACCACCAGATCCACATCGGAGAGGTCGTGAGCGGCGCCCTGCTCGACGCGGAGAAGAAGCCCTACGTGCATGTGCGCAAGGATGGGTTCGGGTACTAATCGACATGCACCTAACGATCGCCCACAGCCCCGACTCCGACGACGCCTACATGATGGCGCCCCTAGCCCTGGGGTGGATGGATCCGGAGGGGTTCACATTCGAATTCGTCCGGAAGGATATCGAGCAGCTGAACACGGAAGCGTTGGAGGCCCGCTACCACGTCACGGCCATCAGCTTCGGCGCCTATCCGGAGCTGAAGGATCGCTACGCGCTGCTCACGGCAGGCAGTTCCATCCAGGAGGGCACGGGCCCGCTCGTGGTCTCCCGCCGTCCCATGGCGGCCGGCGAGCTGCGGGACGTCACCCTCGCCATCCCGGGCCTGCGCACGAGCGCCTATCTGAGCCTGCGCCGATGGTGCGACACGCTGGGCTTCGAGCCCAAGGTCGAACTGCGTTCCTTCGATGAGATCCTGCCCGCCCTGCAGCGGGGCGAATTCGAGGCGGGCCTCCTCATCCACGAGAGCCAGCTCATGTACAAGGAGGCGGGCCTGCAGCTCGTGGAGGACATGGGCGCCTGGTGGAAGGCTTCCACCAATCTGCCCCTGCCCATGGGCGGCAACGCCATCCGCACGGACCTCGGCGAAGACGTGATGCAGCGCTTCGCCACCGTCATGCGCAAGAGCGTCGTGCTGGCCCGCCAGCGCCATTGGGAGAGCGTGGACTACAGCCAGTCCTTCGGCCGCGGCATGGATCGCGAGATGATCGGACGCTACGTGAACGCCTGGGTGAACGACTTCACCGAGGATCCCGGGCCCCGGGGCCGCGAGGCGGTGGATCGCCTGCTGGGGATGAAGGCCGTCTGGATCCAGGGCTGATCCCGTTCGCCCCTGCTCATTCCGCTTTGGCCTTCAGCGCCTCCGCCACGGCCCGCTGCACATCCTCCGGCCGCACGGGCTTCCGCAGGACGGCGCTCACATTCAGCTTGTTCAGCAGCGCGGTCGTTTCCGCGTCCCCGAAGGCCGTGATCACGACCACGGGTAGTTCCGGATAGACCTTGCGGGCCATGCGGATCACCGTGGCCCCGTTGGCGCCGGGCATGTGGTAGTCCGTGACGAGGAGGTCGGGCGCGTGCCTTTGAAGGATCTCGCCCACTTCGCCGGCGGCCAGGGGCTCCAGGACGACGACCTCGTGGCCCGCCCGCTCCAAGCTGGCGCTCAGGATCGTGCGCATGATCTTGGCGTCATCCACCACGGCAATCTTCGCCATCCCAGTTCTCCAGCTGGGATTGTTTCCGGATTTCAGAGGGCTGGCTACTTTTTCAGGCCCGAAGCCTCGGCCACGGCCGCGGGGGCGTTGGGCTTGAGGCGTGCGGGGCGGGCCGGCAGGCCGATGGAGACGGTGTAGTCGGGAACGTCCTTCGTTACGAGCCCGCCGGTGCCCACCATGGCGTAATCACCCACCTTGGTGCCGCTGAGCACGGTGCTGTGGTAGGTCACGCGCGCGCCCTCGCCGATCACCGTGTCGCCGAGGTAGACGATGGCGGGGTCCACGAGATCGTGCCAGTGGCTGTAGACGTTGGCGTAGTCGCTGACGCTCGCCTTGTCCTTGATGGTGATGGAGCCGCGGTCGTCCAGCAGCACGAAGCGGTGGATCACGGCATCGTCGCCGATGGTGATGTTGTAGCCGAAGCTCCACTCCACGCCCGTGAAGAACTTCACGCGCTGTCCCACGGACTTGAAGATGTGGGGCGCGAGCATCGCGCGGAACTTGAGGCCCAGCCACACGTTCGCGTTGAGGGGGCTGTTATCGAACATCTGCCAAAGCCAGGTGAGGGGCTTCACGGGGGCCCACTTCTCCGGGTCGATCTCGCTGTAGTACTCCGCCTCCGTGGTGGCGTTCCGCGGATCGAGGTTCAAGTGGAGCACTTCCTCGTGGAGGCTGCGAGGCGTTTCCGGGAGGCCATAAAAGCCCCGGGCCAGCTCGACGCAGAGGGCGTTGCGGTCGGTGCGGGGATCACGGATCCGGGCGTCGATCTCCTGGAGCCAAGCTTCGAACTTGGCTTTGACATCTGAATTTTCCAGGTCGAGGGGGCGGGTTGCCACGGCGTCTCCAAAGCAGAGCGGAATAGTCAACTTTAGTGTCGGCGGGTCGTGTTCCGCCATGCCTTTGTCAATTCACTCCCAACAAAAAGGGGGCGCCTTGGGGCGCCCCCTTTTTGTTGGGAAGTCGTAAAGCTAATGGTGGCCGTGGTCATCACTCGGCTTGCCGATGAACTCGACGGTGCGGGCGGCGAAGAGGAGCCAGCAGGTGTAGATGGCCAAGGTCACGGCGCCCAGGCCGAACACGGCGGTGCGGGCGGGAAGGAAGAAGTCCCACTGGAACCCGGCGAGGCCCACCGCCGCGGAGAGCGCGCCGTAGGTCATGAGGAAGGCGCCCCACTTCTTGGAGGGTTCGGGGGCCTGGCCCACCTCCTCGGGCAAGGTGCCCAGGGGCTGGGCGACCTCGCCCGAGAGGTGCAGGCCCTGGAAGATGAGGATGGCCGAAAGGATGAAGTAGAAGACCAGGAACAACATGAAGGACTCCGCGATCTCCTAGGAATACCACGGCCGGGCCGCCGTCCCAAGATTTGGGCTTGACCTCATCAATCGATTGATTAGTCTTAAGAAGTCGCCTTAATCAATCGATTGATGAGGTCCATGTGATCCCAAGCCCCGAACCCCGCTCCGATGTAAAGCAACGCCTCGTCGAGGCGGCCACCCTTCTATTCGCCCAGCGGGGCTTCGATGGGGTGGGCATCCGCGAGATCGCCACCGCCGCCCAGGTTAATTCCGCCATGGTGGCCTACCACTTCTGCCACAAGGAGGGCCTGTACCGGGCCGTCCTGCGGGCGGGCTTCGAGCTGTGCTGCACGAAGGATCTCCCGCCGCCCCCAGCCGCGGGTGACCCCGACGCGAGGGCGAAGGCCCTGGAGGGGATCAAGGCCCACATCGGCGGCCTCGCCCAGGATCTGCGATTGGCGGTGCGCCCGAGCGATCTCGAAGAGGCCTTCATGGCCATCCTCATGCGGGAGCTGGGCCGGGTGGACAGCCCCTACCTCCCGGAGCTGGATCAGGAGTTCATGGCCAATAAGTTTGCCCACCTGGCGGCTTGCATGCGGGTGCTCCGTCCGGGCCTCTCCGACGCCGAGGTGCTCTACCTCTGCGGCTGCGTCAGCGGCCCCCTCATGATCTACCGCTTCATCCCCGGCATCCTCCGCCTCCGCACGGGCGGCCGGCCCTTCCCCGAGGATCGGGATGCCCTCTGCGCCTTCGTCTACGACCATACCCTGCGTGCCCTCGGCGTCTCGCCGGCCGAAGTTGGAGCCTGATCATGCTGTTGCTACTCCCAGTCCTCGCCGCCCCGCAGACCTCCCCGGCCGCGATCAAGGTGTCCCTAGATGCCGGCCAACGCCAGCGTTGGCAGGTGGACCTGCCCGGCGCCCTCTCCCGCGCCAAGGCGGAAAACGCCCTGCTGAAGGCCGCCGCCGCCCGGGTGGAGGAACGCCGCAGCCTCATCACGACCGCCCGGGCCGACGCCCTGCCGCAGCTCACGGCCATCGGCGATTACACCCGCGCGCGGGACGTCTCCATCCTCAATAGCGGGTTCGCCGATAGCGCCGCCGCCTTCGGCCTCTCCCCCAGTAGCCTCGTGGGCGCCCGCACCATCTACACCACGCAGCTGAACCTCGTGCAGCCCCTCTTCGCCTGGGGCAAGATCCAGGGCGCCGTGGACGTGGCGAAGGTGGGCGAGGCCGAAGCCCGCGCCGCCTACACCACGTCGGAGCTGGACATCCTCCATGGCGTGGCCAAGGCCTACTTGGGCGTGCTCACGGCCCAGGCCCAGCAGGATGTCGTGAAGGTGCGACTGGAGACGGCCCAGAAGCTGCTGGAGGACATCCAGAACAAGCTCGACGCCCAAAGCGCCACCCAGCTGGATCTGCTGCGCGCCCAGGCCGAATTGCAAGGGGTGGCCCCCGAGGCCCTCCAGGCCGAGGCCAACCACCAGCGGGCCCTGGAATTCCTGAACGGACAGTTGGGCCTCGATCCCCGCACGCCCCTCCTCGTGGAACCACTACCGCCGGCTGAGATCCCCGCCGACTTGAAGGGCGTGGACCGAAGCGAGCTTTCCCAGCTGAAGGAGCAGGAGCGGGCCTACCTCATCAACGACACCATCCTCAAATCGGATCTGCGGCCCAAGCTCGATTTCTCCGCCAGCGCCGGCTATCAGGCCGGGAAGACGGACAACCTCTTCAAGGAGCCCTACGATACCTGGCGCGTGAGCGTCACGCTGAAGGTGCCCCTCTTCGATGGCCTCCGCACCAGCGGCAAGCGGGCCCAGAACCGCGCCGTGCTTGAGCAGATCCGCCAGAGCCGCGTGGACGTCGAACGGCAGGTGCAGGTGCAGCAGGCCTCTGCCAAGCGCGAGGTGGGCAAGGCCCAGGCCTTCCTTGAAGCGGCCACCAAGGCCCACGACGCCGGGCAGGAGGCCCTGCGCGTGAGCCGCGAATCCTTCGCCGAGGGCCTCATCAGCTCCCTCGATCTGCTCCAGGCCGAACGGCAGGAGCGGCAGTTGGAGAGCCAGCGCGTGCAGGCCCAGCTGGCCGTCTGGTCCGCCCTCCTCGACCTCCGCCGGTCCCTCGGCCTCGCCCCCCTCTGATCGATCGACCTGAAAGGAATTCCATGACCCGCTCCAAGTTCATCCTTCCGGGCCTGGCCCTCATCCTCGTCATCGGCGGGGCCGCCGCCTACCACCGAGGCCAGCGTAACGCCGAACTCGACCGCCAGCAGGCCGTGAAGGAGGCCGCCGAGCTCTCCGTCACTACCGCGGCCGTGGAGAACCACGTCTTCCGGCCCAGCTTCTCGTTCACGGGCACGCTGCTGGCCGTGAATCGCGCCGAGCTTCGCGCCGAAGTCCCCGGCCGCGTCACGCGCGTGCTCGTGCAAGAGGGCGATGCCGTGCGCGCCAGCGCCCTCCTGAGCACCCAGGACGAGGACGATCTGGCCCTCGCCCTGCGCGCCGCCGAGGCCCAAGCGGAACAGGCCAAGGCCGATCATGATCGCGCCGTCGCGCTCCTCGCCAAGCGCAGCATCACGAAGCAGGCCGCCCAGCAGGCGGAGACGCTGTGGCGCACGGCCGATAGCCAGGCGGGCATGGCCCGGGTCCGCCTGAAGAAGGCCCGCATCACCGCCCCCTTCGAGGGCCAGGTGGCCCGCCGCAACGTGCAGCCGGGCGACGTGCTCAGCCCCGGCCAGCCCGCTTTCGAGGTGGTGGACAACCGCCGCATGGAGATCCAGGCCGATCTGCCCGCCGCCGCCATGGCGCTCGTGAAGCCCGGCCAGACCATCCGCTTCCGCGTGGCGGGCTTCGACCGCCCCTTCGATGGCAAGGTCACGCAAGTGAGCCCCAGCCTCGGCCAGGATGGCCGCACGCTGAAGGTGCGCATGGAGGTGCCCAACCCCGAGCGCGCGCTGAAGAGCGGCACCTTCGTGCAGGGCGAGATCCTCGGCGAGGGCGAGCAGTCCCTCCCGGCCCTGCCCGCCACGCTGCTCAAGGCCGAGGGGCGCGAGGGCAAGCTCTGGCTCGCCACGGGCGGAACGGCCAAGGCCGTCACCGTCACCTTCGGCGTGGAGCAGGGGGGCTGGCGCGCCGTGAGCGGCCTCAACCCCGGCGATCGCGTCGTGGCCGAGGGCAAGGATCTGGTGAAGGAGGGCACCCGCCTGAAGATCGCCTCCAATGGGAAGGGGATCTAAGCGATGTTCTTGTCCGACTTCTCCATCCGCAGGCCCGTCTTCACCACCTGCATCATGCTGGCCCTCATGGTGCTCGGCCTCTTCAGCGTGAAGGGCCTGGGCATCGACCAGTACCCCAACACCGATATCCCCACGGTCACGGTCTCCATCGTCTATCCCGGCGCCAGCCCCGAAAGCGTCAAGCAGGACGTGATCAAGAAGATCGAGGAGGCCGTCAACCCCATCGAGAAGATCAAGGAGATCAGCTCCACGAGCCAGGAATCCGTGGGCACGCTCATCCTGCAGTTCCAGCTCGATCGCGACGTGGACAAGGCCCTGGACGACGTGCGCACGCGCATCGGCCAGATCCGCCGCAGCCTGCCCGACACCATCGAGGAGCCCGTCATCTCCAAGTTCGACCCGGCCCAGCTGCCCGTCCTCTCCCTCGTGGTGCGGCCCGACGAGGCCCATGCGGGCCAGATCAAGGATCGGGAACTCACCCGCATCGCCGAAGACTTCCTCAAGCGCCGCATCGAGAACGTGCCCGGCGTCGGCAAGGTGGACGTGGTGGGCGGCTCCACCCGCGAGATCCAGGTTCAGGTGGATCCCCAGAAGCTCGAATCCCTGGGCCTCACCCTGGGCCAGGTGATGAACGCCGTGGGCGGCGACACCTCCGACGTGCCCAGCGGCAACCTGCTCCAGGGCAGCCGCGAGGTGGCCGTGAAGGTGGACGCCAAGCTCCGCACGGTGGAGGCCTACCGCAACGTCATCGTGGGCAACAAGCAGGGCCGCCCCATCGAGCTGTGGGAGGTGGCCAACGTCGTGGACGGCGTCAAGGAGAAGCGCAGCCTCGCCCGCTTGGACGGCCAGGATGTGGTGGCCCTCGAAGTGCAGCGCCAGACGGGCGGCAATACCGTGGCCATGGTGGAGAGCGTCAACACGGCGCTCAAGCAGTTGGAGCCCGAGCTGAAGGCGCAGGGCGTCACCCTCGTCACCGCCAAGGACAACGCCAAGTTCATTTCCGAAAGCGTGGAGGACGTGGAAGTCGCCATCTACCTGGGCGGCCTGCTCACCATCCTCATCGTCTTCTACTTCCTGAAGAGCTGGCGCTCCACCCTCATCACGAGCCTCACCCTGCCCGTGTCCATCGTCGGCACCTTCATCGTCATGCGGGCCATGAACTTCACGCTGAACGTGATGACGCTCATGGGCCTCTCCCTGGCCGTGGGCATCCTCATCGACGACGCCATCGTGGTGCGCGAAAACATCAGCCGCCACGCGGAGATGGGCAAGGATCACGTCACGGCCGCCCGCGAGGGCACTGCCGAGATCGGGCAGGCCGTCATCGCCACCACCCTCTCCATCCTCGCGGTCTTCGTGCCCGTGGCCTTCATGGGCGGCATCGTGGGGCGTTTCTTCTTCCCCTTCGGCATCACGGTGGCCTTCGCCGTGGCCCTTTCGCTCTTCGTGAGCTTCACCTTGGATCCCATGCTCAGCGCCGTCTGGCCGGATCCCGAACACGAGAAGCACGAGGTGTCCGATAAGCCCCGCCACCGCAACGCCATCATGCGCAGCGTGGACGCCTTCGGCCGCGTGCTCGACGGCTGGGAGACCGGCTACGAGAAGGTCATCCGGTGGGCCCTCGCCCACCGCAAGACCACCCTGGCCATCGGATTCGGCAGCTTCTTCCTGGCCATGGGCCTCTCGGGCCTGCTTGGCAACAACTTCATGCCCGACTACGACCGCGGCGATCTCGCCGTGACCTTCAAGACGGCCCCCGGCGCCAGCCTCGAAGCCACCCAGGCCAAGGCGCTCGAACTGGAGCGGCTGGTGAAGCAGACCGAAGGCGTGGAGCTGGCCTACACCACCATCGGCACGGGCCTTTCCGGCAGCATCAACCAGGGCGGCATCTACGTGAAGCTGCACGAAGGCAAGCGCCCCACTCAAGTGAAGATCCGCCGCCAGCTGCGCGATGCCTTCCGCACCGTGGCCGGCGTGGAAACGACCGTGGGCGCCGTGAACGATTTTGGCGCCACCAGCCCCATCCAGATCGCCATCCAGGGCCCCGACCGGGCCGCCGTACTCAAGGCCGAGCCCCTCGTGCGCAAGGCCCTTCAGGATGTGCCCGGCGCCGTGGACGTGCTCAGCACGCTCGATCAGGGCAAGCCCGAGCTCCGCCTCGTGGTGGATCGCAAGGCCGCCTCGGATCTCGGCGTCTCCCCGGCCCTCGTGGCCCAGATGGTGCGCCCCCTCGTGGATGGCCGCGTCGTCGCGAAGTTCGAGGATGAGACGGGCGAGCAGCGCGATGTCCGCGTGCGCCTCTCCGACGCGGGCCGGCGCCTCGCCTCCCAGCTCTCCATGATCACGGTGCAGAGCACGAAGGATCTGGGGGGCGGGCGCCACCCCCTCATCCGCCTCAGCCAGGTGGCCCGCTTCGAGGAGTCCATCGCCCCCGCCAAGATCCAGCGCCACGACCTCCAGGAGGAAATCGAACTCGATGCCGGGTTCGAGGGTTCCACCTTGGGCGAGGTGAGCGCCGGCGTCGCGGCGAAGGTGGCGCAGCTGCAGAAATCCGGCGAGCTCCCCGAGGGCGTCCGCGTGGAGCCCCTGGGCCAGGCCCGGGATCAGGTGGAGACGGGCAAGCACATGGGCGCCGCCATGATCCTCGCCGTGGTCTTCATCTACTTCGTGCTGGCCAGCCAGTTCGAGAGCTTCAAGCTGCCCATCAC
>CAYWDR010000029.1:0-22620 GCA_964457075.1 uncultured Solibacteraceae bacterium | reverse complement strand
ACTTGTACGGTTCTGTGAGAGGTGCCCCTGGGCAACCGGGGGTGCCTACTCGAGCCCAGGATTGGGACCAAGCCGCGTGGTGGGGTCGGCCGTGTTCCGCGGTTTCTGCGTGGCGCAAAGCGCTTCTGCGTTTTCTGCGTTCCGCTTTTCCTTCCGGCTTCCCTCTGAGAACCAGGGCTCATCAGGTTGCCCGGCAAAGATTCGACGCGCCCAGCGGCTATAGCGAGTCGAGCAACTCCAAGATCACCCCGCCCGCTTCCTCGATCCGCGCAGGCGGCGTGCTCAGTGGCGGCAGCAGGTAGAGGCAATCCCCCATGGGCCGGAGGAGCAGCCCGCGGTCGAGGGCCTGCCGGTGCAGGCGCCAGCCCACGCGGGCCTTCGTGGGGTGCGGTTCCCCCGTGAGGGGATCCACGATCTGGCAGGCGCCGATGGCCCCCAGCACCCGGGGCCGGCGCACGGCCGGATGGTCGGCCAGGCGTCCGAACACGGATCCGAGCGTGGCCGAAAGGGCCTGGCTGCGCGCCAGCACGGGCTCCTCGTCGAAGAGGGCGAGGCTGGCGCAGGCCACGGCGCAGGCCGTGGGGTTGGCCGTGTAGCTGTGGCCGTGGAGGAAGGCGCGGCCCGATGTCCAGTCCCCCAGGAAACAGTCGTAGATCGCCTCCGTGGCCCAGGTGAGGGCGAGGGGCAGGGTGCCCCCCGTGAGCCCCTTGGAGAGGCAAAGGAGATCCGGCGCGACCCCGGCTTGTTCCAGCGCGAGGAAGGTGCCCGTGCGGCCGAAGCCCGTGGCAACTTCGTCAAAGATGAGCAGCACGCCGTGGGCGTCGCATTGGGTCCGGAGCTCCTGAAGCAATTCCGGCGGCCACATCCGCATGCCACCCGCGCATTGGATGAGGGGCTCTGCGATGAAGGCCGCGAGCTGTTCGCCGTGGGCGGCGAAAAAGGCGCGCACCCGCAGACGGGCCGCGTCCAGGCGCACGGGCCAATCGCCGGCGTTGGCGTCCAGCTCCCGCCGGGGATCCTCGGGCACCTCCAGGCGATCGCAGGCGAGGAGGAGGGGACGGAAGAGGCCCGTGAACCAGTTGTCCAGCTCGCCCACGCCCACGGCGCCCAGCGTGTCGCCGTGGTAGCCGCCCCGCAGGGCGCCGAAGCGCGCGCGGCCCTTCTCGCCCCGCTGCAGCTGGGCCTGGAAGGCCATCTTCAGCGCCACCTCCACGGCCGTGCTGCCGTTATCGCTGAAGAAGCAGCGGGCGAGGTTGGCGGGCAGGCGGGGCTTCAGGCGGGCGATGAGCTCCAGGGCCGGCTCATGGGTGAAGCCCGCGAACATCACGTGATCGAGCCGCGCCATCTGCCGCTCCACGGCCGTGACGAACTTGGGATGGCCGTGGCCATGGAGGCAGGTCCACCAGCTGCTGATGCCATCCAACACCCGGTTTCCGTTGGCAAGGAGGAGATCCGATCCCTCGGCGCCGACGATGGGCGCGGGCGGCGTGGCCATCGCCTCCCGCATTTGCGTGAAGGGGTGCCAGGCGTGGGCCAGGTCGAATGCGCTGCGATCGGACCAATCGGGAGGCAGTGGAGAGGCGGTCATGAATGCGCTCCCAATAGGTGGACGGGAAAGGGGAGCCGCTCCGCGAGGATCTCCGCGTTCTCCGGCGCGGTGGTGGCGCTGCCATCGGCCCCTGCGTTCACGATCAAGGCCTCCACGCGCCAGCCCCGCATCATCAGGGCCTCGGCGCTGAGGAGGCTGTGATTCAGCGTGCCGAGTCCCCCCCGAGCCACGAGGACGCAAGGCCATGCGAGCTCCGTGGCCCATCCGAGGAAGTGCTGGCGCCCCCACAGGGGCACCATGAGGCCGCCGACCCCTTCGAGGAGCAAACGCCCTTTCCATGGGCGCCGGGTCCAGCGAAGGGCGTCCTCCAAATCCAGCTCCCGCCCCTCCGCTTTCGCCGCTGCCAGCGGCGAAAGCGGAGCTTTGAAAAGACTATGGCTTTCCACCTCGATGCGCGGGCCAGCCGCGGCCCGCGCATCGCAGTTCGGGTCATCAAGAGAGGACGCCCCGCTCTGGAAGGGTTTGCGGTAGGTGACGGGGCCCGTTTGGGCCCAGGCGCGAGCGATGGCGGCGGCGACGAAGGTCTTGCCCACGTTCGTATCCGTGCCCAGCACCCAGAGGGGAGATGGAAGCCTTCCCGCCAGCTCGGTCAGCGTCACGGCGTTTCACCCGCGAGGGCGGCGCGCTTTTCCAGGCCCAGTTCGCGCAGGGGTTCATGGAGGGCTTGAAGGAGGGCCTCCAGCTCCACCTCGTGGAGATGGGCCCCCGTGGTGAAGCGGATGCGGGCGCTTCCGGCGGGCACGGTGGGGGGGCGCACGGCGCGGGCGTCGAAGCCCCGGGACTGCAGCTCCCGGGCGGCCTGGAGGGCGCGCTCGGACGGGCCGAGCACCCAGGGCACGATGGCGCTGGGGGCCTCGGGCAGGCCCAGCTCCTTTCGAAGCCGGGAGGCGAAGGCCAGGGCCCGGGTGGCGCGGTGGCGCTTCGATCGGGCGAGGCGCGTGGCCTCCAGCCCGGCGCCCACGGCGGCGGGGGGCAGGGCTGTGCTGAAGATGAAGCCCCGGGCGGTGTTGATGAGGTGGTTCCGCATGCGCTCGGAAGTGCAAAGAAAGGCGCCGAAGCTGCCCAGGGACTTGCCGAGGGTGCCCATGAGGAGGGGGACGCGGCCCTTCATGCCTTGGAGCTCCGCCAGCCCCGCGCCGGTGGGGCCCAGCAGCCCCGTGGCGTGGGCCTCGTCGATCATGAGCAGGGCGCCGTGCCGCTCGCAGAGTTCCGCGAGCACGGGGAGGTTCGCGGCGTCGCCGTCCATGCTGAAGATGGCGTCCGTCACCACGAGGGCCAGGGCCGAGGCGCGGGCCGTGGCGCGCCAAGCCTGGAGCCGGGAGGCCAGATCCTCCAGATCCAGATGCCGGTAGATCTGCACTTCCGCGCCGGCCACCTTGGCCATGCGGCAGCCATCCACCAGGGAGGCATGGTTGAGGGCGTCGCTGAAGATGATGTCGCCCGCTTGGGCGAGGGCGGGGATCACGGTGGCATTCAGCTGGTAGCCCGTGTTGAAGAGGAGGCAGGCCTCCGTGCCCTTCCAGGCGGCGAGGTCCGATTCCAGCTCCTCGTGGAGGGGGGTGGTGCCCCGCAGCAATCGGGCCGCCCCGGTGCCGGCCCCAAAGCGCCGGGCGGCCGTCGCCGCGGCCTCCGCCACGGAGCTTTCCAAGCGAAGCCCAAGGTAATCGTTGGAGCAGAGGTCGATGCCGCGGGGCTCGCGGATACGGCGGGCAAGTCCCGCCTCCTCCCGGGCATCGGCGAGGGCTTGGATTCGGGCTTCCCAGGGATGTGGCAGCAAGGAACCTTCCGGGGTCAGGGTGCAGTTCAAATGATAGGATCGAGCCTTGGGGCCGGTCTGCCCCTGGAGTCCATGATGGATCACCTTCAGCCTTCCTGGCAGCAGGCGGAATCGGGTACCGAGGCCCGGATCCGTTTCGTGCGTTCCGTGTATGCCTGGCTCATGGCCGGGTTTTTGGTGGCGGGGGCGGGAGCCCTCCTCAGCGAGCACACCGTGAGGCCTCTCATCGCCCTGACGGGCCGCTTCTTTATTTGGGCCCTCGTGATCGCCCAATGGGGCGCCATCTTCTTCGCGGGGGCCGTGAGCCGCCGGAAGCCCTTGAACATTCTGGCGTTCGGCCTCTTCACGTTCATCAGCGGCACCATCGCCGGAATCATCTCCCTGGTGGTGGCGAAAACCTCGGGCGGCTCCACCGTCCTCCTGGCCCTGGGCCTGACGGCCGTGGTGTTCCTGACCCTCACGATCATCGCCTTCGTCACCAAGAAGGATTTTTCCTTCCTACGCAACTTCGTGATCGTGGGCTTGGTGGTGATGGTCGCGGGCGGCCTCATCGCCGCCATCTTCAACCTGCCCACCTTCAGCCTCATCATCAGCGGCGTGGCCGTGATCGCCTGCAGCGCCAAGCTGCTGTGGGACACGAGCGCCATGCTGCGCACGGGCGACCTGAGCGACCCTGCGGGATTCGCCCTCTCGCTCTTCGTCAGCCTCTACAACATCTTCATCTCCCTCCTGAACATCCTCGGCCGTCGCCGGTAGTCGTGAAAGATAGGTTCCGCATGCGCATCACCGCCCTCCTTCCCGTTCTGGCCCTCGGCCTCTCCGCCCAAGCTCCCAAGGCCGCTGTGAAGCCAGCTCCGAAAAAGGCCGAGGCCCCCAAGGCTCCCTCCCTGGTGCTCGCCCGCATCGGCGGCGAGGTGCTGACGGATGCGGACGTGGATGCCCTGCTCGAGAGCATGCCCGCCCAACAAAAAATGCAGTTCCAGCGCAACCCCGAGGGCCGCGGCCGCCTCGTGCAGCAGCTCTCCGAGATGATGCTGATGGCCGGCAAGGCCCGCCAGCTGGGACTGGATAAGACCGTGGCCTTCAAGGCCAACCTGCGCCGCACGGCCGACGCCCTGCTGACGCAGGAACTCATGAAGCAGCACCAGTCCACGCTCCAGGAAAAGGTGAAGGTGAGCGACGACGAGGTGAAGGCCTACTTCGAGGCGCACAAGGACCAGTTCAAGAAGGGCGAGACCTTCGATGCCCGGCATATCCTCGTGGGCAAGCGCGCCGAAGGCGCCGAGAAGGAGCGCACGGAGGAGGAGCTCGCCGCCCGCGTGAAGGAATGCCAAGCGGAACTCGCCGCCGGCAAGCCCTTCGAGGAGCTGGTGGACAAGTACACGGATGATCCAGGCAGCAAGGCCCAAAAGGGCCTGTACACGGGCATTGCGCTGGGCAAGTTCGTGCCCGAGTTCGAGAAGGCCGCCCTCACCCAGGAATTGGGCAAGGTGGGCGAACCCGTGAAGACCACGTACGGCTTCCACCTCATCCGCGTGGAAAAGCGCACTCCCGCCGCCGACGCCACCTTCGAGGACGTGAAGGCGCAGGTGCAGCAGGCGGCCCAAAACGCGCGGCAGGCCGAGGTGTGGGAGGAGTTCCTGGCCTCGCTGCGCAAGGACGTGCCCTACGAAGTGTCGGCCAAGCTCCCCGCCAAGTCCGAGGCGAAGCCCGCCCGGAAGCCCGCGGTGAAACCCGCGCCCGAGGCGCCCAAGAAGGCCGTCGAGGCCTCCAAGTGAGGCGTTCACTCCCGATCATCCTCAGCGCCTGCGCCCTCCTCACGGTGGGCTGCAAGAAGAAGCCCAAGGCCGTGGCCCCCAAGGCCGGGGAGGCCGAAGCCGCCGTCGCCGCCAAGCCGGGCCATCGCCGGGTGGAAGAAGTGCTCGTGGTGGTGAACTCCCACATCATCACGCGCCGCAGCTTCCAGCAGGCCGTGGAGCAGCAGCATGCCGCCCTCTACCGCCAGTTCACGGGCAAGGAGCTGGATGAGAAGCTCAAGGAGGCGCGCGAAAAGACCCTCCAGGGCCTCATCGATTCTTCCCTGATCCAGGACAAGGCGGCGGAGCTGGGCATCGTCATCCCCGATGCCTACTTCCGCTCGAGCATCGACCAGATCAAGAAGGAGAACAACTTCACCTCCGACGCCGATTTCGAGCGCGCCCTCAAGGCCTCCCTCGGCATCAGCATAGAAGTGTGGATGAAGCGGCAGAAGGAGCAGGTGCTCCGCGACGAGGTGCTCCGCACGGAAATCTTCCGGAAGATCGCCATCGAGGATCAGGAAATCCGAGCCTACTACGAAGATCACAAGGACGAGTACAAGCTGCCCAGCCGCTTCCGCATCCGCGAGTTGGTGGTTCCGAAGGGAGTCAACGAAGCGGACCAGGCGGAAGCCCGGGCCAAGGTGGCCCGCCTTCAGGGGGAACTGAAGGCAGGGGCCTCCTTCGAGGAGCTGGCCAAGGCGAACAGCGCCTCGCCCAGCAAGGATACGGGCGGGGATCTGGGCTGGATGTCCCGGGGCCTCCTGCGGGCCAATCTGGAGGAAGCCGCCCTCAAGCTGAAGGCCGGCGACGTGAGCCAACCCGTGGAGACGGACAAGGATTTCATCCTCGTCCAGATGGTGGCGAACGAGGAGAACCGCAGCCAGCCTTTCGAGGAGGTGAAGGCGAAGCTGCTGGAAAAACTCCAAGAGCCGAAGGCCCAAAACGCCATCGAACAGTACCTTGGCGGCCTCCGCACCCGCGCCAATATCCGGTACATGGTGCCGAAGGAAGACATTCTCAAGGGGTGAGCCCCTTTCATTCACTCGCGGCCCCCTCCCGAGGGGGCCGCGAGCGTTAGAATGGGTCATGCGCTTGGATGCCTACCTAAAGAAGAGCCTTCTCATCAAGCGGCGCGAGCTGGCCAATCAGCTGTGCGACGAAGGCATGGTGCGCGTGAATGGGGTGCCCCGGAAGGCGAGCCACGAGGTTCGGGAGGGCGACGAGCTGGAGTTCCCCCTCTTCGCCAAGGTGCTGCGGGTGAAGATCCTGGCCGTGCCCGAGGGCAATGTCTCCCGGGCCGAGCAATGGTCCCTCTTCGAGGTGCTCGAAGAGAAGCGAGTGCCGGTGGAGCTGGCCTACGGCGAGGACGCCAACGCGGTGCCTCAGAAGACCCCCCGGAGCCACTGATGAACGACCAGCCCCTGATTCGCGCCCTGAAGGAGGGCGAGTCCTTCCATGGCCACCTCTTGGCCCTGGAGGCCGCGTGGAAGGTCAGCGCCAAGGGCTCCGAATATTTGGAGCTGAAGGTGGGGGATGCCAGCGGCGATCTCAAGGCCTTCCTTTGGGATGTGCGGGCGGTGGAGGGGGATCCCGATCGCGTGAAGGCGGATGCCTTCCTCTTCCTCAAGGGCTCGGTGAGCGCCTACAACGGCCGCCTCCAGCTCAAGCTGGACAAGGTGAGGCCGGCCTCCGATTCCGAAGCGGGGGATGTCTCCCGTTTCTTCCCCGTGAGCGTGCGGCCCGTGACGGAGATGCTCGCGGAACTGGATGAATGGATTTCCAGCGTGAAAGATCCCTGGATCCGCCGCCTCCTGGAGCGATTGCTCGTGGAGGACGAGGGGCGCAGGGCCGCCTTCGCGAAGGCCCCGGCCGCCAAGAGCATGCACCACGTTTATCTGGGGGGGCTGTTGGAGCACAGCCTTTCGATCATGGGCATGGCCGAACGGGCCTGCGCCCACTACCGGGGCATGAACCGGGATCTCGTGCTGGCGGGCGTCTTCCTTCATGACCTGGGCAAGACCGCCGAACTGAGCTATCAGCGGGGCTTCGGGTACACGGACGAGGGCAACCTCCTGGGCCACATCAGCATGGAGGCCCAATGGATCCAGCGGGCCATCGAGGGCTTGGATGGATTTCCCGAGGAGCTGCGCCTGCACGTGCTCCATATCGTCCTGAGCCACCACGGGCGCCTGGAATACGGCAGCCCCGTGCTGCCCCGCACGCCGGAAGCCCTATTGGTGCATTATCTGGACGATTTGGACGGAAAGCTGGAAGTCATGTTCCGAACCCTGAGGGACGATTCCGGGGAGGGAAACTGGACTCCCTTCAATCGCGCCCTGGAGCGCCCCTTCTACAAGGTGCGATGGCCGCAGGCCGAATGACCAATATCGGCCAGCCATGGAGGCCTTCGTTCGGAATTGGGCGGCCTCTGATGGGCCACGGAAGGACCTCGGCAGCAGAGGCCCACGGGTAAAGTTGGTCCAGGCATGGGTTTAGGCGAAAGTGCTCCGGCGGGAAATGCCTGGCACGGGTTTGGCCCTTAGGGAACTCCCACCCGAGGTGCCGCCATGAAGCTCTCCCGCAAAGCCAAGCGCTACGACGACGCCATTCTTCCCGGCGAGTTCTGCGGATACGAGGCCTTCGAGCAGGCCGGGGGCGACGACGTCCTCCATGCGGATTTGAAGCGCACGGGCAAGGGGGTGGCCGTGGCCCAGGTGGTGCTGGAGCGCCAGGCGCCCCGGAAGCTCAGCTTCGCCAAGCTCAAGAGCAAGGCCGAGGCCCTCACGGAGCAGATCAGCTACCTCAAGGAGCGGCTGGAGATCGTGGATCACGACCGGCGGGGCATGTACATCCAGCTCCGCAGCCTCCCGCCCTACAAGGACGACCACCAGATCCAGTTCAACGAGATCAGCATTGGCAAGAACCGCATCGTCGTGAAGCGCATCGCCTTTTTCCGCAAAGAAGAGGTCAAGCAGCAGGTTCCCCTAAACCTCTCAGAGCAGGAACTGGCCCGTCTCCTGTCCGACATTCGACAGGCCATCGCCTGAAGGGTGCAGCAGGGTTGAAGCGGGGGCGCCCAGGGGGGCGCCCTTTGCGTTTGGGGGGAGGCTTCAGCCTGAGGTCTCCAGCCTTACGCGAACGCCCCCCACCCGCCGCTTTCGGGCCGGCCGGCTTCAGGCAGATCGCTTTCCTTGAATAGGAAGTGGCTGGCGTTCCAGGAGCCGCAACCTTCGCAGCGATCCTGGAAATCCATGGAGCGGTGCCCGCAGACGCCGCATTCGAAGCGCTGCTTGAGGATGCCGAGGTTGCGCAGGAGCTGGCGGTACTCGTTCAGGGCCGCCTCGTTGCGCCCGCGGCGGGCGTGGATCTTGGCCATGAAGAAGTAGAGGATCGGGCTGTAGACGACCTGGCTTCGAACCTCCTGGAACTGTTCCAGGGCGCGATCCAGGATCTCCAGGCGGTACAGCATCTTGCCCAGGAAGAACTTGGCGGTCGTGGCATGGGCGCTCGTCGCGGCCACCCGTTCCAGCACGGCTAGGCCCTCCTCAGGCTTGCCCAGCTGGATGAAGTAGTCCTCGATCTCCTGCAGGAAGGTGCCTTCGCCCGTGGCCCGGAAACCCTCTAGCCAGATCTCGACACCCTGCTGTTCCTGGTCCTGAAGGATCATGGCGCGGCCCTGGGCGAGGTAGGCGGGCGCGAAGGCCGGATCCTCCTTGATGACCTGCTGGAAGGATTGGGTGGCCTCCTTGAACTGGTCCTCCTCGGCGCGCTGAACCCCCAGCTGATAAAGGAGGGCCACGCCCTGGGCCCGCTCGGGAAGGCCCACTTCGAGGGGGAACTGGCCCAGGAGTTTGCGGTGGGCTTCCAGGGCCTCCGCCCAGCGGTGGCTTTCCATGTGGAAGGCCCGCAGGCGGCGCAGGGCCCGAAGGGCGTGCTTGGGCTCATCCGCCGCGAGCTTCTTGAGGACGGAGGCGGCCCCATCGGAATCGCGGGAGGCCTGCAGGGCCTCAGCCAGGGCGTACTTGGCTTCGTCCCATTCGGGGAGCTGCCTGCTGACCTTCTCCAGGGCTCGGACGGCGGCGAGGTTCTCCCCCGCCTTCATGAGGCAGTCCGCCAATAGGAGCTGGGCTTCGCCGTGATCGCTCCGTTGTTCGAGGATGCCCTCCAGCAGGGGGCGGGCCTCCCGGTGAAGGCCGTGGGACATGAGATCCCGGGCTTCGCGGACGCGCTCGGAAAGCCGCATGCCAAGGCGATTGGCGGCGGAGGAGTTGAGGCCCTGGATGGCGCGGTAGATCTCGATCACCGCCGTCCAGAGGAGGTTCAGAAGGAAGCCCAGGGCGAAGACGCCGAGCACCACCCACCACACCTTCGCCCGGTAAGCATCCGTGATGATCAGCTGGGCGTTGAGGAGTTCGTGATTGGAGTAGTAGAGGTTGGCCAGCGCCGCCATGGCGAACAGGGCCAACAGGACGAAGAAGACATGGATGAACTTCATGGACGCCCCTGGGGAGGCCTCCATCATTCCACGAATCAGCCCGGCTCTCGCTCCGTCCAGGCCTTGGCGGCCTTGAGATCCTCCCACACGGCCTTCCGCACCTCCGCCGTGTACTGCCGCAGCACGTAGGCGGGATGGAAGGTGGGCATCACGGGGATGCTCCGGCCCCCCACTTCCACGCGCTTCCACTGCCCCCGCGCCCTCGTGATGCCTTCGCTTACGCCTACCAGTTCCCGCAGGGGCGTGGCGCCCAGGGTCACGATGACCTTGGGCTGGATGAGTTCGATCTGGCGGCGCAGGTAGCCCAGGCAGGCGGCGGCCTCGTCGCCCGTGGGCGTGCGGTTGTCGGGGGGCCGGCACTTCACGACGTTGGCGATGTACACCTGCTCCCGCGAGAGCCCGATGGCCCCGATCATCTTGTCCAGGAGTTCCCCCGCCTTGCCCACGAAGGGGCGGCCCTGGAGATCCTCATCGCGGCCGGGCCCCTCGCCCACGAACATCAGTTCCGCCTGGGGATTCCCCTCTCCAAAGACGAAGCGGAGGCGGCCGGGGCCTAGAGGGCACTTGAGGCAGCCCTGGATGGCCTGTCCCAGCTCCTTCAAGGTGGCGGCGCCAGCGACGGCGGCCTCGGGGGGGCAACCCACGGGGTCGGTGGGGGGGGAATAGGGCTCCGGGCTCCGGGCTCCGGGCTCCGGGCGCCTGGGCAGGGGCGATGAGCTGGACCGAGGTTGGACCGGCTGGGGCCTGATGGGCTCCGAGGGCGTAGCTTCCCGGAGCCCGAGGTCAACGGGCGTCTCCGGCCTCACCAACCCCATCACCCCCAGATCCGCGAGGGTGTCCTTCCAGGCTGTCAACTCGTCGCGGTCCACGGATCCAGTGTACTGGGCGTTGGTCCCGGGATCCGCCGCACGGCCCCACCGGGCTAAACCAGCCTGGGGAACCTGGAGTCACCTTGGTGCATCCTTAGGTCTGGAGACGTCATGGCCCCTACGGCCCCCGAAGCACAGGAACCCCCATTTGGTACCCAGCCGGCCTACTTCCAGGCCTTCTCGGAGTTGTATCCACGTCTGGTGAGCTACGCCCGCCGCTATGGGGCCACCTTCGCCGAGGACATCGCCCAAGAGGCCTTCGTCATCCTCATGCAGCGCGTGGAGCCCGTGGACCATCCCACGGCCTTTCTCTATGGCACCGTGCGCACCCTGGCGCTCACGGAACGTCGGCCCATGAAGAACCAAAACCTCAGCCTCGAAGCGGTGATGGAACCCGGATCCAATGGCGGCGCCTACGATTCGCTCCTGAACGCCGAGGTGCGGGCCCGCATGAAGCTGCTCAACCCCACCTTCCGGGAGGCCCTCTGGCTCTTCGTGGTGGAGGGGCTCTCCATCCGGGAGATCGCCGATATCCTGGGCATCCCCGAAGCCACCGTGAAGACGCGCATCCACCGGGCCAAGGCCCAGTTGAAAGAACAACTCAATCCCGACACCCCAGGGGGCGTGCATGTCCTGGTCTGACCCTTCCCGCCGCTTCGAACCCGCCGAAGACGTCCAGCTCCGGGCGGAGATGAGCGATCTCCTGGGCTTCGAGCCGCTGCCTCGCGCCTCGGCCGAACCCACGCCCGAACTGATGGCCCTGGCGGAGGAACTCCGCAAGGAGGCCCAACGCCGCAAGCGGCTGGAGCGCCGCCGGCCCTCATGGGGCCTATTGGCGGCCGCCGTGCTGCCCCTCGCCGCCGTCGTGGCGGGCCTGGGCATCTGGGGCCAGGGGAACCGGACCAAGGCCGAGGCCATGGCCGCCGCGGCCACCCGGCGGGCTCAGGAATTGGAGCAGCAGATCCAAACCCACAAGCAGGAGTTGGCGCGGGAGCGGGCCACCCGTGAGCAGCTTTCATTGGCGCTCGCCAAGGCCACGCCCAAGGGCCAAAAAGCGCCCTATCTGGTGATTCCGGTGGATCCCGTTCAGGCTCCGGGGCAGGATCAGCTCCGGGTCAAGGCCTCACCTCGGCAATAAGTTCCAGGTTTTACCCTGGCCCGAGCTTTGCCGATAGGGAGGCTTGGTGAAGCCATGGCCTCCTCTCCCGTTCTCATCGTCATCCTCCTGCTCTGCGCCCTCTGCGCGATCCTTGCGGGGATGTCCGTCTTCGCGAATCAGAAGCCCCCGGACCCCCGCATGAACCTCGTCATCAACGAGATGGAGGAACTGAAGGGCCTCGTGAGCCAGCTCCAGAAGTCAGTCATGGCCATGGAGAAGAAGATGGAGAAGGAGACTCGCGACGCCCGCACCGAGCAGCGCGAGGTCATGGAGAAGATGGGCGAGACGTTGGATAAGAAGTTGAAGGAGCTGGTGGGGTAGGGCGGGGCTGCGCCCCGCGGGCTCCGGGCTCCGGGCCTCGGGCTCCGGGTGAAACGGAGGCGGGGCTTCGCCCCGCGATGAAAATTTCAGTTGCGGGCGCGAGGCGCCCGCCGCAGCCTCCTCCCCGGAGCCCGGAGCCCGGAGCCCGGAGCCCGGAGCCCGGAGCCCGGAGCCCGGAGCCCGGCTACCCGACCTGGCTATGCCCCGGCGTCCACCCGCGCTCATTGAGCAGCCTCACGCCCTGGATGCGGGTGAGGCGGAAGCTCATCTCTTCCTGGTGGAGGTGGCAGAAGGCGAGGAGGTGATCGCCTTGGATCTCGCGGGGCGTCGTGCGGCGCAGTTGCGTGCGATGGGCGGCGGGCGGCAGGTAGGTGAGCTCGCACATGAGGTTGTGGCCGGCGGCGTACTCGAGGATCCGCATGGTCTCCTCGGCGGGCTGATCCTCGTGGCCCAGGTGCAGCATGGGGATGCGGCGGGAGACGCGCTGGAAGCGGACGGGATCCTCGTCGTGGAGGCGCTGCAGGCTGTTGCGCACCATCTGGCGGATGGGGTCGAGATGGGCGGCCATGCCCTTCTCTTCCACGAAGGCGAGGGCGGCCAGGGCCCAGAGGTAGAGATCCTCGTCCTGGTCCAGGCTGAGCGCGAGGAACTTCCCGGGGCGGGGCAGGTAGCCCGCGGCCTTCAGCAGGGCCTGGGCGTTGCCCTCTCCGTGGATCTCCAGCACGGTATCGGAGATGGGTTGGAGGCCCAGGGGGGCCAGCTCCGGGCGCAGGCGCAGCTCATCGGCGAGTTGCTTATCCCGGGCCCGCACGAGGTGCACGCCTTGCGTCAGCTCCACCTCGCCCACCCGCCGCTCGATCTCCTCCAGGAGGTGCACGAGGGGCTGGGGCAGGGTGGAGAAGACGCCGGGGTGCGCGCCGAGGCGGGCGCGGATGTCCTCCATGGACACGCCCAGATCCAGGGCGCGCACGAGGCTCTCGTGGCTCACGCGGAAGGTGGCCATGGTGTCCAGGGCCTCCACTTCGGCCACCTGAGCCAGCTGCAATAGGCGGTGGGGATTCTGCAGGAGGGGGGTCAGCAGCTCCAGCGTGGGTTGGATGATGAGGGAGTGCCCGGGCTCCAGATTCGCCCAGTGGGCCTCCGTGCCCTTGAGATCGCGAAGGAGGTACTCATGGGCGAGGGCTTCGCCGTGGGGCGTGAGGGTGATGTGCTCGGCGGAGCTGTCGAGCGCCACGAGGCCCATGCGCCCGAGGAAGGGGATGAATACCTCCCGGGTGCGTTCCTCCTCCAGGGGATGGAGCGTCTTGAGGAAGGCGAGGAAGGGCCCCACGGCCAGCGTCTGGCCCCGGCGCTCCAGCAGATGCTGCATGAGGAAGTGGCGATCCTCGCCCGGGGGCATGCCCCACACCTTCAGATCGTGCTCCAGCAGGCTCGCGAAGGCGCGCTCCGCTACCCACCGGGGGGGGTGGGCGGTGACGGCGGGGAGCAGGGTCTCCACCCGCCCTTCCGTCTTCCAGAGGAGGCCCAGGCGGTGCAGCAGCGTGAAGAGCAGGGTGGCGTCCGATTCGTCTTGCAGCAGGGCGTTGCGTGCCATGAGCTGCTGGAGTTCCTTCTTTGCGGGAAGGCCGCCCTTGAGGACGCGGATGCCCCCCACGCAGCGCAGCAGCACCGAGGAGAGGGCGAGGCTGAAGCGGTAGGGTTCCGCCGAGCGGAGCTTCACGCCCTCGGGGGCCGCGAAGGTGAGGGCGCGATCATCGAAGTCCTCCAGGGCATCCGAGACTCGCTCGGCCACGGCGTAAGCTTCAAAGGCCGGTGAGGTCGGAAGGATCAAGCCGAGCCCCAGCAGCTCCTGGGCGGCGGATGGCCCGGGTTGCTCACCCTCCTGGGCCAGATGCTTGAGGGCCACCAGGGCTTCGCTGCGCAGATCCGCCAGCGCATCCGTGAGGTGCCGGTTGTCCTCCAAGTGGAAGACCATCGTCTTCAGCAGCCGCTTGCGTCCTTCGGATTCATCATCCCATCGGAGCGGAATCGGGAGCTTCCGCCGCTCGCAGATGGTCCGCAGCTGGTCGTCGCTGCAATGGGAGAGGAGCTGGAAATGGGGTTGCCCGGTCATGCGATCCATCGTCTGGGTAATGAACCAGTCTGGCACGGAGTCCTCAATTGGTCAGCGCCAAAGCCTTGGGGGGGCCCTGCACACATCGGCGTGGTGGTCGCATAGAACTGTTGACAGGCACGGAAAATAGAAATCCCCGGAAACCCGCGTGGTGCCGGGGATTTCTATTATTCGCGTATGAGCCTGGGTCAGGAGAATGGTGTTTTACTGGTTGTTAATTTTCAGAAGGGTCTCCCCCCGGATAAGGAACTGGTAATACCGAGATAGTCATGGTCGCGCTTTTGGTTGGATCTGCCACGCTTGTGGCGGTGGCAGTGTAAACGCCTGGGTCGCCTTCAATGAATTGGACGCTTTTTGCCGAGTAGCTTAATAGTCCGTTAGATATCCAATTTACCCTTGTATCTATCGTACCAGTAACAACAGCTGTGAGTGTCGCAGACCCACCAGAAATGTAACTTGTATTAGGGCCAACAGAAATGTTAACCAAGGGCCTCAACTCAATTGAACTAGTATCACTACAATTTGGATAAGTCACGCTAGTCGCTGTTATTGCGATTGTTTGCTTGCTGTTAATATTGTTTGGTGCTGTGTATAAACCGGAAGATGAAATCGTTCCAACATCAGGGGAAACTGACCAAGTCAGGTTCGAATTATCCAAATTTATAACACTCGAAGTGAATTGTTTCGTTTGAGAAGGATAAAGTATGGCACTTAATGGAGAAATATGGACTTCAACTGGACCTATAGAGAAGTAAGTTTTCCCAAAAACAGATCGCCAGTTTGTAATAGCGGCTATCGTAGAAAAATGTAGATTTTCGTTGACTGAATCTGCTCCCTTCCATAGATGAGAGTTTAAGAACACCCCATTCGTATCGCCTCTAACATTGTTGTCGCAATAGTATTTAATATCGCATGGATCGCTATAATAGCTAAATCCGTTCCAGGTGTACTGAGATTTAAATAGAATCGCATGGGTACTGTCAACCCGATAGGTGGTAAAGGGGTCACGAACCTGTTGGTGTGTGCCTATAAAGGTTTTTACACTATTACCACTATTCCAGCTCAAGGTAGAAGTCCCCTCAAGCATGGAGGGAAGGTAATATTGGGCGGCGGTGGGGTTTAGGTCTGTGCTTGAAACTGCTACTACGTTATTGCCAGCGCTATACACCATGGAGCTGCCATAGATCGCTCCCTGGGCACTCAAGTGTGGAAAGAAACTGCCCAGGTAAAGGGTTGAAAAAAATACATTTTTGACAGCTAATTTCATTGTTCACCTCCACCGTTGGGAATAACTGGGGAAGTATTTAGAGCAGTTACCTTGAGAGAGGGTAAAGGTGTAACTGTGATACTGCGTACAAAAAAAATTCGCACATAAGTATCAATTTTTTGAAAAGATTCGGCCCCAAGCCAAATTTCTAATAGATTAATGCATCTAGTGATTGCATCGAGACGTTCTGATGCTAGCTTTTTTGCTGTATCACGAAGAGAGGTTTTGTCGATGTTCGAAGGAGTTCCTTTTGAGAGTATAAGCTTGCTAGATTCAATGAAAGCCAGTGACTTCTCATTCTCTCCTAATAGATCCAATTCACATTCTTGAGCAGCTCTTTTCAAGAGTGCTGTTTCTCGGTCACTTAGATTAAGGTTTGTTTGAAAATATCTACGAACATCTTTTCCAGATTCCTTTTTCTTATCCAATTCGTCTGCAACCTGATCAAGTAGTTGAATGTGCTTGAAAAATGTCCGATACACTTCCTCCCTTTCAAGAGGAAGCTCGCGCCAAGATAGCAATTGAGTGGATTTGTTGGGGTCGATGATCTTATTGCTTTGGGCGTGCAAGAGAGATGTGGTACAAACAATTGATGGGAGTATTAAATATAACAAACGCACTTGAGTGCCTCCAAAATAGCCTAGCTTAACTCTAATGGTTGACTGCTAAGATTGATTGCTAAAATGGACAACAATGGCTTAATATATGAGTTGATTGGTTTGGAGCCCTCCTTTGTGAAATAAACTGCGGTAAATAAAATGTAAAATCTTGAAAATTGAGAATTTAAGTACACAGGACCGGATCTGTTCGTGATGAATATGTTTAATTGGCGGTGACGGTCCCGAAGGTCAGGGTGACGTTCGAGATCGTGCCATCCGACTGCAGGACCTGGGCTTTCGTTTGGGCAAGCGAGGCGGCCCCGGTGGGGGCGCCCGCCTTCAGATCCACGGAGAATCGGGCGAGAACGCCATTGAGGGCCACGGAAGCGCCGAGCCCCTTCTGTCCCAGTCCGCCCGTGAGGGTGGCGCCGGCGACCTTGCCCTTGATCGCGAGTGGGGCGGGAGCCGTGCCCACGTTGAGGACGGTCCCGTTCTGGATGTATTCCGGATCGGCCCCGGCCACCTTGGCCCAGGTAATGCGCGTGGCGTCGGCCGCCACGGTGAAGGCGAGGCCCGCTCCTGTGGGGGCGCCAGCGCCGACCACGTCCAGCACGAGGTGGGTGGAGGTGCTGAGGCCGGTGTTCTTCTTCACCTGGTAGGTGCCAGAGGCGGGATCGGTGTAGGCCAGGGTCGTGGCTGTGGGCGCGGGTGGGGGAGGGGTATCGCCGCCGCCCCCTCCGCCGCCGCAGGCGAGGGAGAGGATGAGGGCGGTGCCGACGAAGAGCGCGGAGAGGGAGGTTTGAGTGGTCATGGGTGGGTCCTTCCTCAAAGGGCGGAAAGCAGGAGGGTGAGGTCGGTGTCGTTGATCTGGCCATCGACGTTGAAGTCCGCCTTCGCCAAATCCGCAGGGGCCGTGCTGTTGAAGAGCTTGAGGAACTCCAGCAGGTCGTAGGCGTCGATGGCTGCGTCGCCGTTGATGTCCTTCGACGGGGCGGAAGGACCGCCGCCGATCGTGAGGGCGAAATCGTCGAGGAAGAACGCGGTGGCCAGGGACGCGTTCTCCGTGCCTTCCACATAGAGCCGAACGGCCTGCCCCTTGTACCTGGTCACATCAAAGGTCTTCTGGGCCCAACTCGTCGACTTATCCAGGTTGGAATAGCTGGCGAGGGTCTCAAGAACAGTTCCAGATGTGTCGCGGACTTGGACCTTGAAGACGTCGTTGGCGGAGCTTCCGGTCTCGCTGGTCGTGATCTGGATCCAAAAGCTGAGGGAGACGCTGGTGGCCTTGGAGGTGATTGCCACATCCTGATATAGGGAATCCGTCGCGGCAGAGCCATAGCCGGAAACGAAAGCCAGGTAGCTCCCGGTGCGGGCCGGGATGCCGCCCCAACCCACACTGGTCGTGCTATCCACGATGGAGCCCGTGGATCCCTTCCATCCCTTGGCCACCTCCTCGAACCCCGGGTTCACCAGGCCTTCGAGCTGGGTGGCGACGGTCACGCCGGAAGTGGCGAACTTGGTGTTGTCGTCCTGGCTGGTGGCCTTGACCTGGTAGGTGCCGGAGGCGGTGGGGGCGGTGTACTTGCCCGTGGTGTCGATGGTCCCGCCCGTGGCGGTCCAATCAACGCCGGTGTTGAGGGTGCCCGTGACCATGGCGGTGAAGGTGGTGGTGTCGCCAGGGAGCATGGAGATTGTCGCGGGGTTCAGCACCACGGCCACATCGGGGATGAAGACCGAGGCCGTGGCCTTCAAGGAACTATTGGTCGCGTTGGTGGCGGTGATGATGAAGGTGCCTGGATTCATGGGAGCCGTGAACTTGCCCGTGGCATCAATGGAGCCGCTGGAGGCCGTCCAATTCACGGCCCCGCCGCCCACGACCGAAGCCGTGAATTGCTGGGTGCCTCCCTTGGGGAGGGTCACTGAGGCAGGGTTCACATACACGGTGCCCGTGTCGGGCGCCGTCGTGAGTTCCCAAACCCCTCGGCCGTGGGTGCCCACCCTCAGGAAAGAACCGTCCGGGGCCACATAGATGTCTCGCACCGCCACTAGGGGCAGGCCGGTTCCGAATCGGCTCCAGGTGGTGCCGGAATCAATGCTGCGGTAGAGGCCGAAGTCATTGCCCAGGTAGAGGATGTTGGCGTGGGAGGGATCGCCCTTGAGGACGTGGATGGGGATTCCATCGGGAAGATTACTGCCAGCCGTATCCAGGGCCGTCCACGCCGAGCCACCATTGGTGCTCTTCCAGAGATGGTTCTTGGTGTGATTGTAGGATACGGAGGACGCGTAGAGCGTCTGGTCGTTCACGGGATCGAACCAGACGTCGCTCATGGACGTGCCGTTGTTGGGTAGGGTGCCAAACTGGGACCAGGAACTACCCCCGTTGTAGGTCACGAAGCCCGTGCCTCCATTCGTGACGACGGCCAGGGCGCCGGGATTGCTTTGAGAGCCGGAGAGGTTTCGCGGCGTCACGGATTGGGCCCAGGGCATGCCCGTCCAGGATTTGGCGAAGTCCGTGCTCTTGTAGATGGCTTTGTAGGTGAAGGTGTAGACCGTGTTGCCTTCTGGGTCGGAGGGGGCCAAGGCGATGCGGGTGTAGAAGGGCGCGTTGGCGAAGTCCCCCGCCTCGGCGATTCCGACCGACCCGTCCTCCGTGGTGGTCGCACCATCCTCGCTGCGCACGATGCGCGTCGTATAAAGGGAGCCCATGAGCTTGTTGCCATCCTTGGGGTGGATGACGGTGCCGAAGCCATCCCCGCCGATGAACAGGTCGTAGGTCGTGCTAGAGCCATCCATGCGCAGGCGACTGCCGTTGTCCTGGAGGCCGATGGTCACCCGTCCCAGGCCATTGGAGGCGGTGGTGGAGCCCAGGTTGTAGACCATATGGGTGGCCAGGCCCTTGTTGCGGCTGTTGTCGATGAAGGTGGTGTCGTCCGCCACGGCGCCGGATCCGCTCGGAAGGGGGCTGCGATCCGGATCCCGGACGATGCAGAGCCCGCCATCGTTGCCGATGAAGAGGGTCTTCGTGCCGGTGCGTGCCCAGGCACCCACGTGGAAATCGGCGTGGGCGTACACCTTCTTCCGGCCCACCCATTCCGTCATCTGCTCCCAGGCCGTGCCGCCGTTGGTGGTCCGGTAGAGGCAGAGGTTCGCCCCTACGAAGACCTTGTTGATATCCGTGGGGTCCACGGCGATGAAATGGTTGTAACCCCCTTGTCCGCCGTCTCCGGCTCCCCCGTTGTAGTAGAAGAGGGAAGTGGATCCACTACTGGGGCTCGGAACGAAGGTCCAGTTCTTCCCACCGTCGGTAGTCTTGAGGAGGCCCTTGGCCACGTTGTCGCCGGTGTCGCAGATGCCCCAGGCCTGGTTGGCGCTGGCGGCGGATCCCGCCAGGGTGATGCGGCTAGGGCTCAGCGAGGTGATGGTGCTATCAAGGGTGGCCGGGGTCCAGGTGTCGCCTGAATTGTTGGAGTAATGGATGGTGCCGCCTACGGAGGCGATGAGATCCGTGGCACTCAACTTCACGACCTCCCAGGCGCTACCGGTGAGCCGCTGGGTGAAGTTCAGACCGCCATCCGTGGAGCGCCACAGCCCATCGTTGCCCGCCACGAAAATGATCTGGCTCGTGAGGGCGAAAACGGTTTTCACGCGGGTGGTGTTGCCGAGGGAGCCACCCATGGTCCAGTTGGCGCCGGCATCCGTGGAGATATAGAAACCCTTGCCGTCGGCCGTGCTATTGGCGCTGCCGGCTTCCTTATCACCCAGGGCGATAAACAGGGTGTTGGGGTTGGCGGGATCGAGGTCCATGCCGCCCAAGGAAATGTTGCCGGTGCCCGATCCACCGGAGGGCAGGCTGTCCGTGATGGGCGTCCAAGTCCAATCCGAGGATGACGCCAAGTCCGCGTCAACGCATTTCCAGAGCCCGCCGCCACTCACGGCCAGGTAGAGGATCTTGGGGTCCGTGGGATGGGGAACGATGGCTGTGGGCCTTCCGGATTCCAAGGACTTTTGAGCGGCTCCCGCGACGGATTGCCCCTTCCCCGCGGTGGGGCCGAGGTTCACCCAGGCAGGATCAGCAGTGGCCGCGGCGGCTCCAGGTGTGCCTTTGAAACCGGGCAGCTTGCCCCTCCACCGCTGGAATTCCCGGGCCGCTTGGCGGTTTTTATGATCTAGGAATTCGATGGAAGGGCGGCCGCCGAACCATTCGGCCTCAGCCTTGGCCCGTCGCAGGGCGTCATCCCGCTCCTCCCGCCCACGGGGGGCGCCGGGTCCCTGGGCAATGAGGGGTCCCGTGGCCAGGAGAAGGGCCAAGGCTGGGATGGGAATTCGGAGTCGGTTGAACATGGACACCTCGGCGGTCCCTCCAACGGTTGGAAGAAGGGTTTTCAAGTGTATGAGTTATGTCATGGAACATCGCCTGACAATCGCTTCACAAAACGTAGGCCTTAGGCGAATAAAAACTCTTTAGGCAAGGTTGGCATGCGGGTCTTGCCCGCCCCCCTTCGTTGACCCCCCTCCCGAAGCCCCGTAACCTCGAAGGTTTAGGCGTCCCTTTGATCGCGATCCGCCCCGAGAACCCCCTGATCGTCCAGTCGGACCGTACCCTCCTGCTGGAGGTGGCGCATCCGAACTTCGAGGTGGTGCGGGACGAGCTGGCGCGCTTCGCGGAGCTGGTGAAGAGCCCGGAGCACATCCATACGTATCGCATCACGCCGCTGTCGCTGTGGAACGCCTCGGCGTCGGGGGTCACCTGCGGGGAGATGCTGGAGACGCTGGACCGCTGGTCCAAGTACCCCGTGCCGCAGAACCTCCTGCAGGAGATCGAGGACCACGGCACCCGCTACGGAAAGCTCAAGCTCGTGGCCCACGAGGATGGGCGATTGGCCCTGGAGATGGACGACAAGACCCTCTTTTGGGAGATCAGCAACCAAAAGAGCCTGCAGGGAATGCTGGGCGAACCCTACCGGGACGAGAAGGGCATCTACCTCCACACGGGCATGCGGGGCGAGGTGAAGCTGCAGCTCATCCGCCTGGGCCACCCCGTGCAGGATATGGCGGGCTACAAGCCGGGCGATCCGCTGGCGTTCTCGCTGCGGGACGTGCGCGCCAGCGGCAAGCCCTTCGGCCTGCGGCACTATCAGAAATCAGCCGTGGACGTCTTCCACGCGGGGGGCGGCCCCGATGGCGGCGCGGGCGTGCTCGTGCTGCCCTGCGGCGCCGGCAAGACCGTCATCGGCATCGGCTGCATGGAGCGGCTGCAGACCCACACCCTCGTGCTCACGACGAACGGCACGGCCGTGAAGCAGTGGAAGCAGGAGGTGGTGGACAAGACCTCCCTCACGGAGGATCAGGTGGGCCTCTACATGGGCGATGTGAAGGAGATCAAGCCCGTCACCATCGCCACCTACCAGATCCTCACCTACCGCAAGGACAAGGGCGCCCCCTTCGAGCACTTCAAGATCTTCGAGGCGGCCAACTGGGGCCTCGTGATCTACGACGAGGTGCACATGCTCCCCGCCCCCATCTTCCGGGCCGTGGCGGAGCTGCAGGCCAAGCGGCGCCTGGGCCTCACCGCCACCCTCGTGCGCGAGGACGGCAAGGAGGAGGACGTCTTCTCCCTCATCGGCCCCAAGCGCGTGGACGTGCCCTGGAAGATGCTCGAGAAGGAGGGTTTCATCGCCACGGCCCACTGCCTCGAGATCCGCGTGCCCCTGCCCACGGACGAGCGCATGGCCTACGCCGTGGCCGACCAGCGCCAGCGCTTCCGCCTCGCCTCCGAGAACTCCATGAAGCTCGTCGTCGTGGATGAGCTGCTCAAGGGCCACCCCGAGGACGGCATCCTCATCATCGGCCAGTATCTGGAGCAGCTCCGCATCCTCGGCGAGCGCCTGGGCGCGCCCGTCCTCACGGGCCAGACGCCGGAGAAGGAGCGGGAGGAGCTCTTCCGCAAGTTCCGCACGGGCGAAATCCGCATCCTCATCGTGAGCAAGGTGGCCAACTTCGCCATCGATCTGCCGGACGCCAGCGTGGCCATTCAGGTGAGCGGCACCTTCGGCAGCCGCCAGGAGGAGGCCCAGCGCCTGGGCCGCGTCCTGCGCCCCAAGGGCGAGCGCAACGTCAGCTACTTCTACAGCCTCATCAGCAAGGACAGCACCGAGCAGGAATTCGCGCGGAACCGCCAGCTCTTCCTCACGGAGCAGGGCTACCGCTACCTCATCGAGAGCCGCCACTTCGAATCCAACGGTGCCCTCAGCGAGCCCAAGGTGTGGAAGCAGCTGCTCGTGGAGACGGGGTTCGGGGTCTAGGCGAGGGGCTTCGGATTAGGGGGGCGAGAAAGCTTCACCACGAAGGCACGAAGCCGCCCTTCGGGCCCACGAAGGGCACAAAGAAAAGCTGAACCACCACGACACGACGACACGACGTAAAGCGTGGGCGCCATGGGCCGACCACCCTTGGCCGCCTGCGGCGGCCCCGCCAAAGGCGGGCCCACGGAACGGAGGGAGTGATCCCGCATTGGCTTTTCGTAGTGTCGTCGTGTCGTTGTACTACAAACCTTCAATTTCGTCTTTTCTCGCGAAGAAGTCGTGGGCTTGGTTCGACCAACTACTGGATCAC